>JBDHZS010000006.1:0-42918 GCA_039812025.1 Nocardioides sp.
CGACCGCGATCGCGCGGGCCACCGGCGACCTCGGCGGCGTGGTGGCGCTCGACCCGGAGCACGTCACCGGGTGGCTGCGCGGCCGGCTGCCCGCGCGCGTGTCCTACCGCGCCTACCGCTGGCTGGTGCACCTGCTGCACACGGTGCGGGTGCTCGGGATGCTCGTGATCGGCCCCCGGGCCGGCCGCCGGCTCGTCGTCCACGACCCCGGCACGAGCGTCGGTCGCCGCGGCTTCATCGTCGGGCTCGCGCGCCTGGCCGGCTGGCGCATCGCGCTGGTGTACGTCGACGTCGACCGCTCCGCCGCGCAGGACGGGCAGCGCCGGCGTGGCCGGGTCGTCCGCTCGTTCGACCGGCACTGGGCGACCTGGCAGCAGCTGCGCCCCGCCCTGGCGGGCGGCGTCGGCCGCGGCTGGGAGGAGCCGGTGCTGCTCGTGGACCGCGACGAGGCCGCCTCGGTGGTCCGCGCCCTCTGCGGCGCCCGCTGACAAGCGGAACCGGGCCGGCACTCGGAGCGCCCCATGCCGCCCCGCTGCCGACCCGGTCCGTCGTGTCGAGTCCAGGAACCCCCCGCCCTAGAGCATCGACCCGGCCTTGTCGAGGACCACCCGCAGGATGTCCTCCATCTCGTCGAAGTGCGACTGGTCGCAGATCAGCGGCGGTGAGAGCTGGATGACCGGGTCGCCCCGGTCGTCGGCGCGGCAGTAGAGGCCGGCGTCGTACAGCGCCTTGGACAGGAAGCCCCGGAGCAGCCGCTCCGACTCGTCCTCGTCGAAGGTGGCCTTGGTCGCCTTGTCCTTGACCAGCTCGATCCCGTAGAAGTAGCCGGCGCCGCGGATGTCGCCGACGATCGGCAGGTCCCGGAGCCGCTCGAGTGTGGCGCGGAAGGCCGCCTCGTTGGCGCGCACGTGCTCGTTGATGCCCTCGGTCTCGAAGATCTCGAGGTTCTTCAGCGCAACCGCGCACGAGACCGGGTGGCCGCCGAAGGTGTAGCCGTGCAGGAAGGTGGTGTCGCCGTGGAGGAAGGGCTCCATCAGCCGGTCGCTGGCGATCATCGCGCCGAGCGGGGCGTAGCCGGAGGTAATCCCCTTGGCGCAGGTGATCATGTCGGGCACGTAGCCGTAGCGCTCGGCGCCGAAGGTGTGGCCGAGCCGGCCGAAGGCGCAGATGACCTCGTCGGAGACCAGCAGCACGTCGTGGCGATCGCAGATCTCGCGGACCCGCTCGAAGTATCCCGGCGGGGGAGGGAAGCAGCCGCCCGCGTTCTGCACCGGCTCCAGGAAGACCGCGGCAACCGTGTCGGCGCCCTCGAACTCGATGGCCTCCTCGATCCGGTCCGCGGCCCAGCGGCCGAACGCCTCGGGGTCGTCGCCGTGCACGGGGGCGCGGTAGATGTTGGTGTTCGGCACTCGGAACGCCGAGGGGACCAGCGGCTCGAACTGGGCCTTGATGTCCGGGATGCCGGTCAGGGAGAGCGCGCCCTGGGTGGTGCCGTGGTAGGCGACGGCGCGGCTGATCACCTTGTGCTTGGTCGGCTTGCCGGTGACCTTGAAGTAGGCCTTGGCCAGCTTCCACGCGGTCTCGACCGCCTCGCCTCCGCCGGAGGTGAAGAAGACGCGGTTGAGGTTGCCGGGCGCCAGGCTCGCGACCTTCTCGGCCAGCTCGATCGCGGCGGGGTGGGCGTAGGACCACAGCGGGTGGTAGGCGAGCTCGCTCGCCTGCGCCGCCGCGGCCTCGGCCAGCTCGCGGCGGCCGTGGCCCAGCTGGTTGACGAAGAGCCCGGCCAGCCCGTCGAGGTAGCGGCGGCCGTCCGCGTCGTACACGTAGGCGCCCTCGCCCCGCACGATCACGGGCACGTCGCTGCTCGCGAAGGTCGAGTGCCGGGTGAAGTGCATCCACAGGTGGTCGCGCGCGGCGGCCTGGAGCCGGGCGTTATCGAGCTGGCGGTCTGACATGGTCGGTATCGACTCCCTAGAAGGTCTTTACTCGGGCCATCTTGCCCCCGCGACGGCCCCCTGACAAGGGAATTCGTGTCGAATCGCCGATGTTTCTGCGGAATTCGTCGTGCGCGAGGCGGATGCCAACCGAACGGACACTCCTGGCCGGAGACCGGTAGTGAACGCAACGACATCCACAAGGACGAAGGCGCGCGTGGTTGGTCGGCCGGCCGGCCCGTCCGCTCAGGCGGTGGCGTCGAACGCCTCGGTGACCACGTCGAACGCCTCGGCCAGCGCCTCGTCGCTCATGGCGAGCGAGGGCAGGAACCGGAAGACGTTGCCCCAGGTGCCGCAGGTCAGCGTGACCACGCCGTGGGCGTGGCAGTACTTGTTGACCGCGGCCGCGCGGGCGGCGTCCTGCTCGAGGGTGCCCGGGCGGGTGAGCTCGATCGCCATCATCGCGCCGCGGCCGCGGATGTCGCCGATCACCGGGTGCTTGGCCTGGACGTCGTCGAGGCGGCGGCGCATCTGCGAGCCGATCGCGCGGGCCCGGGCGGGCAGATCGCCGGCCTTCATGGCCTCGATCGCGCCGATCGCGGCGGCGCAGGCGACGGGGTTGCCGCCGTACGTGCCGCCGAGCCCGCCGCCGTGGACCGAGTCCATGATCTCCGCGCGGCCGGTGACCGCGGCCAGCGGCAGGCCGCCGGCGATGCCCTTGGCGGTGGTGATCAGGTCCGGTACGACGCCCTCGTGGTCCAGCGCGAACCACTCGCCGGTGCGGCAGAAGCCGGTCTGGATCTCGTCGGCGACGAAGACGATGCCGTTCTCCCGGCACCAGCTCGCGATGGCGGGCAGGAAGCCCTCGGCCGGCACGACGAAGCCGCCCTCGCCCAGGATCGGCTCGATCACCACGCAGGCGAGGTTGCCGGCGCCGACCTGGGTGGCGAGCACGTCGATCGCGCGGGCGGCGGCGTCCTCGCCCTTGATGCCCGCGGTCTCGCGGAAGGGGTAGGAGACCGGCGCGCGGTAGACGTCGGAGGCGAACGGCCCGAAGCCCTGCTTGTAGGGCATGTTCTTGGCGGTCATCGCCATCGTCAGGTTGGTCCGGCCGTGGTAGGCGTGGTCGAAGACCGCGACCGCGTTGCGGCCGGTGTGGGTGCGCGCGATCTTGACGGCGTTCTCCACCGCCTCGGCGCCGGAGTTGAAGAGGGCGGACTTCTTCTCGTGCGCGCCCGGGGTCAGCTGGTCGAGCGCCTCGGCGACCTCGACGTACCCCTCGTAGGGAGTGACCATGAAGCAGGTGTGGGTGAAGGCCTCCGCCTGCGCCGTCACCCGCTCGGTCACCTGCGGGGCCGGGTTGCCCACCGTGGTCACCGCGATGCCGGAGCCGAGGTCGAGCAGCCGGTTGCCGTCGGCGTCGGTCAGGGTGCCGTCGCCGCCCCGGACGACGTAGACGGGCAGGGCGGGGGCGACCCCGTTCGCGACGTAGCGCTGCTTGCGCTCGTGCAGACGCAGGGACTCGGGTCCGGGGATCGCGGTGAGAAGTCGGCGGTGCTGAGTCATGAGGGGGACTCTACGACCGGGGCGCCGGGGGCGACGACTCGTGGTCGGCCCCACCTGTCATGATGGCTCGGCGCGAGTCTTCGCCCACGAATGAGAACCGTTGTCCCCGCGGAGCGACGCGGAGGGATTGGAGCACCATGAGCACGTACGCAGTCATCAACCCGGCCACGGGCGAGACCCTTGCGACCTATCCGGTGGCGACCGACGCCGAGATCGAGGCGGCCGTGGCCGCGGCCGACGCGGCGTACCGCACGTGGGGCAAGACCTCGACTCCGGGCGAGCGCGCCGCGCTGCTGCGCCGGGTCGCCGAGCTGCACCGCGAGCGTCGCGACGAGCTGGCGGCGATCATCGTGCGCGAGATGGGCAAGCCGCTCGCCGCCGCCGAGGGCGAGGTCGACTTCGCGGCCGACATCACCGAGTACTACGCCGACCACATCGAGAAGATCACCGGCGACACGCCGCTGGAGATCGGCGGCACCGGCCCGGCCGTCGTCCGCCGCTCGCCGCTCGGCGTGCTGCTGGGCATCATGCCGTGGAACTTCCCCTACTACCAGGTCGCCCGCTTCGCGGCGCCGAACCTCGCGATCGGCAACTCCATCCTGCTCAAGCACGCTCCGCAGTGCCCCGAGTCGTCCGCGGCGATCGAGACGATGTACCGCGACGCCGGCTTCCCCGAGGGCGCCTACCTCAACATCTACGCCTCCAACGAGCAGGCCGCCGAGATCATCGCCGACCCCCGCGTGCAGGGCGTGTCCGTGACGGGCTCCGAGCGCGCCGGCACCGCGGTCGCCGCCACGGCCGGAGCCAACCTCAAGAAGGTCGCGCTGGAGCTCGGCGGCTCCGACCCGTTCATCGTGCTGTCGACCGACGACCTCGACGGCACGGTCGCGATGGGCATCGAGGCGCGCCTAGACAACAACGGCCAGTCCTGCAACGCGCCGAAGCGCTTCATCGTCATCGACGGGCTTTACGACGAGTTCGTGGAGAAGTTCACCGCGGCGATGGCCTCGGCGAAGGTGGGCGACCCGTTCGCGGAGGACACCGTCCTCGGCCCGCTCTCCTCCCTGGCCGCCGCCGAGCGGCTCGCCGAGCAGGTCGACCGCGCGGTCGCGCAGGGCGCCACGCTCGTCACCGGCGGCGTGCGGGACGGCGCGTTCTACCCGGGCACGGTCCTCACCGACGTCACGCCCGGCATGGACGCCCACCGCGAGGAGTTCTTCGGGCCGGTGGGCGTCGTCTACCGCGTCGCCGACGAGGCCGAGGCCGTGGCGCTCGCCAACGACACCAGCTTCGGCCTGGGCTCCTACGTCTTCACCACCGACTCCGAGCAGGCCGCTCGCATCGCCGACCAGATCGAGGCCGGCATGGTCTACGTCAACATCGTGCTCGCCGACGAGGCGGCGCTGCCCTTCGGCGGCGTCAAGCGCAGCGGCACCTCGCGCGAGATGGGCCTGCTCGCCGCCGACGAGTTCGTCAACAAGAAGCTGATCCGCATCGCCGGCTGAGGCATGAGCGCCCCTCGCGAGGTCGTGATCCTCGGCTCCACGGGATCGATCGGCACCCAGGCGCTGGAGATCGTGCGCGCCAACCCGGAGCGGTTCCGGGTGGTGGGTCTCACCGCCGGCGGCGGCAACCCGGAGCTCTTCGCGGCGCAGGTCGCCGAGTTCTCGCCCGCCGTCAGCGGGCTGGGGGAGGAGGCGTCGGTCGCCGCGGCGGGGCGCCCGTGCCACGTCGTACTCAACGGCATCACGGGCGCCGTCGGGCTCCGGCCCACGCTGGCCGCGATCGAGGCTGGGAACACCCTGGCGCTGGCCAACAAGGAGTCGCTGATCATCGGCGGGCCGCTGGTGGCCGGCGCCGCGGCGCCCGGCCAGATCGTCCCGGTCGACAGCGAGCACAGCGCGCTGGCCCAGTGCCTGCGGGGCGGCGCGGCGGGGGAGGTACGACGCCTCGTGCTCACCGCGAGCGGCGGGCCCTTCCGCGGCCGCAGCCGGGCCGAGCTTGCCGGCGTCACTCCCGCCGACGCGCTCGCCCACCCGACCTGGGACATGGGCCCGGTGGTCACGATCAACTCCGCGACCCTGGTCAACAAGGGCCTGGAGGTGATCGAGGCGCACCTGCTCTTCGGCATCGAGATGGAGCGGATCGAGGTGGTGGTGCACCCGACCTCGGTGGTGCACTCGATGGTCGAGTTCACCGACGGGTCGACGCTGGCGCAGGCCAGCCCGCCGACGATGCTGATCCCGATCGCGCTCGGCCTGAACTGGCCCGACCGGGTCCCCGGCGCCGCGCCCGCGGTCGACTGGACGAGCCCGCAGACCTGGCAGTTCTTCCCGCTCGACGACGAGGCGTTCCCCGCGGTGGCGCTCGCGCGTGCCGCCGGTACGACGGGGCGCACCGCACCCGCGGTCTACAACGCCGCCAACGAGGTCTGCGTGCAGGCCTTCCGCGACGGCCGGCTGGCCTTCGTGGAGATCGTCGACGTGGTGGCGCGGGTGCTCGCCGCCCACGACGTAGGCTCGAAGGAGCAGGAGCTGCGGCTCGACGACGTGCTCGCGGCCGACGCGTGGGCGCGAGCGGCGGCCGGCGAGCTGGTCCGTGAGACGACGGGAGGGGGAGCGAGGCGGTGACGATCTTGCTCTACACCCTGGGCGTGGTCGTCTTCGCGTTCGCGCTGCTGGCCTCGATCGCGCTCCACGAGCTGGGGCACATGGTCCCCGCGAAGCGCTTCGGCGGCAAGGTCACGCAGTATTTCGTGGGCTTCGGGCCGACCGTGTGGAGCAGGCAGATCGGCGAGACGGAGTACGGGATCAAGGCGATCCCGCTCGGCGGCTACGTCAAGATCGTCGGGATGCTGCCGCCCGACCCGGCGCACCCGGGCGAGGAGAGCGTCGACGCCGACGGCAACCGCGTGGTCACGATCCGCGGCTCCAGCACCGGCATGTTCACCCAGCTCATCGCCGACGCCCGCGCCGCCGAGGCCGAGCATGTCAAGCCCGAGGACTCCGACCGGCTCTTCTACAAGCTCGCCTGGTGGAAGAAGGTCATCGTGATGTCGGGCGGGCCCGCGATGAACCTCCTGATCGCGTTCGGCATCTTCTGGGCGCTCTTCGCGAGCGTGGGCAACGTCGTCGGCGTCAAGGCCGAGCCGGTGGTGGCCGAGGTGCTGCCGTGCATCGTGCCCGCCGAGGAGGACGGGCGCGCCTGCACGGCCGCCGAGCTGCGCGACCACCCGACGCCCGCGGCGGCCGCGGGCCTGGAGGACGGCGACGTGTTCGTCTCCTTCAACGGCGCCCCGATCGCCGACTGGGAGGAGATCCAGCAGGCGATCCGCGACAACTCCGACCGCGAGGCGGTGCTCGGGATCGAGCGCGACGGCGAGCTGATCGAGGTGCCGATCCGGACCCAGGTGGTGCCGCGGCCGCTCGACGCCGACGCGCCGGCCGAGCTCACCCCGGTCGGGTTCCTGGGCATCCGCCCGGTCTCCGAGCCGATCGTCGAGTACGGCGGCCCCGTCTACACCGTCCGCCAGATGGGCTCGATGACCGTGACCGTCGCCGAGGCGCTGGTGACGCTACCGGCGAAGGTCTACCACGTCGGCCTCGCGGTGATCGGTCTGGAGGAGCGCGACCCCGAGGGCCCGGTCAGCATCGTCGGCGGCGGCCGGATGGCGGGCGAGGTCGCCGCGCACGAGGCGCTCTCGACCTCGGACAAGGTGATCGCGGTCGCGACGATCATCGCCGGCTTCAACCTGTTCATCGGGATGTTCAACCTGGTGCCGCTGCTGCCGCTGGACGGCGGCCACATCGCGGGCGCCCTCTACGAGCAGGTGCGCCGGCTGTGGGCGCGGCTGTGTCGCCGCCCGGACCCCGGCTTCGTCGACGTCGCCAAGATGCTGCCGGTCGCGTACGTCGTTGCCGCGTCGTTCCTGGTCATGGGCGTCGTGCTCATCGTCGCCGACTTCGTCGTCCCCGTGCGCCTCTTCTCCTGACCCGAGTCGGCTCGAAGGTGCACGCAAATCACGCCGAGTCGGCGCATCGGTGCACGAGATTGACGCCGAGTCGGCTCAAAGGTGCACGCAAAACACGCCGAGTCGGCTCAAAGGTGCACGGAAAACACGCCGAGTCGGCGCTAACGTGCACGTGACTCGGCAAGGAAGCGGCCCGGCGTCCGCACGGCGGATAGTCTGAGCACATGGTCGACCTGGGCATCCCGCAGCTTCCCCCGCCGGTGTTGGCACCCAGGCGGCCGACCCGGCAGATCCGGGTCGGGGACGTCGGCGTCGGCAGCGAGCACCGGATCTCGGTGCAGTCGATGACGACCACGCTCACCTCCGACGTGAACACCACGCTCCAGCAGATCGCCGAGCTCACCGCCGCCGGCTGCGACATCGTCCGGGTCGCCTGCCCCAGCCAGGACGATGCCGACGCGCTGCCCGAGATCGCCAAGCACTCCCAGATCCCGGTGATCGCCGACATCCACTTCCAGCCGCGCTACGTGTTCGCGGCGATCGACGCCGGCTGCGCCGCCGTACGCGTCAACCCCGGCAACATCCGCAAGTTCGACGACCAGGTCAAGGAGATCGCGCGCGCCGCGGCCGACCGGGGTACGTCGATCCGGATCGGCGTCAACGCCGGCTCGCTCGACAAGCGGCTGCTGATCAAATACGGCAAGGCCACCCCGGAGGCGCTGGTCGAGAGCGCGAAGTGGGAGGCGAGCCTGTTCGAGGAGCACGGCTTCGGCGACTTCAAGATCTCGGTCAAGCACAATGACCCGGTCGTCATGGTCCGCGCCTACGAGTTGCTCGCCGAGGCCGGCGACTGGCCGCTGCACCTGGGCGTCACCGAGGCGGGCCCGGCGTTCCAGGGCACGATCAAGAGCGCGGTCGCCTTCGGTGCGCTGCTCTCGAAGGGGATTGGCGACACGATCCGGGTCTCGCTCTCGGCGCCGCCGGTCGAGGAGGTCAAGGTCGGACTGCAGATCCTGCAGTCGCTGAACCTGCGTGAGCGCAAGCTCGAGATCGTCTCCTGCCCCTCCTGCGGCCGCGCCCAGGTCGACGTCTACAAGCTCGCCGACGAGGTGACCGCCGGCCTCGACGGGCTCGAGGTGCCGCTGCGGGTCGCAGTGATGGGGTGCGTCGTCAACGGCCCCGGCGAGGCCCGCGAGGCCGACCTCGGCGTGGCCTCCGGCAACGGCAAGGGCCAGATCTTCGTGCGCGGCGAGGTGATCAAGACCGTCCCCGAGCGGCTGATCGTCGAGACGCTCATCGAGGAGGCGATGCGGATCGCCGAGGAGATGGAGCCCGTCGACGGCGCCGCCCCCGAGGTCAGCGTCGGCTGAGTTCCGGCAGCGTGATCCCGGAGACTGCGCGGTGATCCCGGAGAACGCGCGCAGCCACGCCTGAGCGGGGGAGTCAGCGCCGCGGCTTCTTCGGGGGCCGGCCACCCCCGCCGGGCGACTTGCGCTTCAGCGCACCCTGGGCGCGACGTCGCCGGGCTCCCTCGGCATGCCCGTCCAGGTAGTCCGCGACCCGCCTCACGGGTGGCCCGCCCGCCAAGCCGTCGCGGAGCCCGGCCCGATAGCAGCCATCGGCGTGGCCTTCGAGGTAGGGCACCTGGGTGCCGACCGCGGGAAGCCCAGCCAGTCCGTCGCCGTTGCCCGCCTGATACTGCGCGAGTGCCCGCCTCCGACCGGCGTCGTAGGCGGGGTTCTGGTTGAAGGGATCACGGTCGTAGGTCCGGTAACCCCGACCCCACTCCGCCACGCAGTCCCAGGCGCCGGCCTGGTACGCCGCGTCGGTGCTCGCGTCGTCTTGCCTGTTGGCCCGTCGATCGTCGAAGCCGCGTCGCCAAGCCGCCAGATAGTCGTTCCAGAAGCTGTCGCGCAAAGCAGCGGCGGCGCCGTACTTGGCACTCTTCCGGCTGAACGTCGTCTCGTAGAACCCGGTGAACCGGTCGACGTGCTCGCGGTGGGCGTCTCGCCAGAGTCGTAGGGGCGCCATGGCGGTGGGGAGCTTGAGGTCCAGCCGACTGTTCCAGTGCTCCTGCTGCGCGGCCGCCTTCGGCGCGTCGGCGAGCGCCCCGTTCGCATCGTGGTACTTGCTGGCCGAGTCGGAGACCTTCAGCGTCCGCTTGCGCGCCCGGGCGGTGCTGCCGCGTGAGCGATTGTCCGCGCTGGAACCGATCCACAGGTTGGTGGGGTTGTTGAACTCCAGGTTCATGAGGTGCCTGATGCTCCGCTCGAGAGCCAAGATCAGGCCCCTGTTCCCGAGCGAGACGGACCGCATCTGCTTCAGCGTGCTGCGTGGGAACAGCCTCCCGAGCTCCGCCCAGCGCGCGGTCACCGCGGCGTTCGCGGCTGCGATCCGGAGCCCCTTCAGAGCCTTCTCCCATGACGACTTGATCGTGTCGAAGTCGACGATGTGGCGGACGTCCTGCCCGTCGGCGCGGTTGCCGAGGTAGGTCATCACGCCTGCCCAGAACTTCCCGGGTCGGTCCGCGATCCTGATCTTCTCGATCGGTTTGGCCACGTTCGGCGGCTGCCGGACCGTGACGGACAGGGCTCGCTGCAGGATCCTCGCGCCGGCGCCGGCCCTCCTTCCGGCGAGGTACGGCGCCGTCCGCTGGCCCTGCGCGGCGATGCCGGCCTGCCCCTGCTGCCAGGTGGGCACATAGACGGTGTTCCACCATTGCTTCGCCAGCGCGTTGGCGTCGCCGTACTTCGCGGTCTTGTCGAATGCCGCGGCGAACGCGCTCTCGAACCTGTCGAGCTGGGCGGAGTGCGTCGTCGCCGTGCCCGCCGGGTCCAGGTCCAGGCGGGCAGCGAAGTTCTGGGCCTGGAAGCGAGCGAGATCCGTCGCCGTGAGTTCCTTCTTGAAGTACTTGCTCCCCCTGGGCCCTCCCCGGGCGTTGGGGAACCCGCTCTTGAGCTTCGACTTGGATTGCTTCGCCGTCGATCCGCCCGACCGGTTCTCGCCGCTCGGCCCCAGCCACAGGTTGCTCGGCAGGTTGAACTCGAGCTTGAGCAGGTGCTTGATCCGCTCCTCGAGCCGCCGCAGCTCGTCCCGGCCGAGGACTCTGAGCGCAGGCACCCCGTAGCCAGTGGGGAATCGGCGGGTCACAGCGGTGATCGAGGCCGTCACGTCGGCGTCTGCGGCGGAGACCGACTGTCCCTTGAGGCTCTTGGCGTGGGATCGCTTGAGCGTGTCGAAGTCGATGACGTGGCGATAGTCCTGGTTGGCGCCGGCCTGGCCCAGGAGGTGCGTGGTGCCGGCCCAGAAGCCCTCGGGCCTGCCCGCGATCCGGACCTTGTCGACCGGGTCTGTGGAGCGGGGCTCGGCGGTCCTGACAGTCACCGACACCGTGCGCTGGGCGACGATGCCGGCCGTGGCGCGGTTGCCGGCCGACCGCTGCAGGGCGGCGAGTGTCGCGGGCGTCACGACGGGCGGCGGCCGCCCGCCGGTGGGGTGACGCAGCGGCCTGGCGGGTCGTACCGGATCCGCCGGGGTCGCGTCGCGGATCGAGGAGGCCCGCACGCTTCGATCCTCGCATCCCATGAGCGGGGATGAGTGCCCGAAAGGGCAACCCGCCAGGCAGCCCGGGTCGCGGGCGTGCACGTTTGCGCCGACTCGGCGTGTTTTGCGTGCACCTTGGCGCCGACTCGGCGTGTTTTGCGTGCACGTTTGCGCCGACTCGGCGTTTAGTCGGGGGTGTTCATCAGGAACGTCGCGGCGTGGGTGACGTACGCCCAGAACTGGGCTCGCTGCTCCTCGGTGAGGTCGGCGGCGGCCAGCCCGGAGGCGAAGTGCGCCAGCCAGCGGTCCCGCGCGGCGGTGTCGATCGAGTACGGCATATGCCGCATCCGCAGCCGCGGATGGCCGCGGGTCTCGGAGTAGGTGTGCGGACCGCCCCAGTACTGCGCCAGGAAGAGGGTGAGCCGTTCGGCGGCCGGGCCGAGGTCCTCCTCGGGGTACATCGGCCGGAGCAGGTCGTCCTCGGCGACCCCGGCGTAGAACGTGTCCACGATCGTCGAGACGGTCGCCATCCCGCCGATCTCGTCGTAGAACGTGCTCACGAGCCCCCGTCCTTCTTGCCCGCGGACGAGCCGGCCTCCGGAGCGCCCGAGGCAGCGGCCGACTCCTCCTTGCCGACCTCCGGCGCCACGGTCCACCCGGGCGGCAGGGAGGGCCGAGGCCCGAAGACGATGTCCTCGTCGTGGAAGCGCGAGGTGATCCGCTCCCGCAGCTGGCGGCCGACGGTGTTCTGGGTCGTCGGCCGGGCGAGCGCCTGGACCCGGTAGACGTAGCCGTCGGGTGTGATGTCCTGGACGCCCTTGATCACCGGCCGCTCGATCAGGTTGCCGGTCTCGCGCTCGGCCTCCCACGCCTCGGAGATGACGTCCTCGACGACCTGCCGGACGTGGCCCATGTCCTCGTCGTGGTCGATCGTGATGTCGATCAGCGCCCGCGCCCAGTTCTGGCTCTGGTTGCCGACGCGGAGGATCTCGCCGTTGCGCACGTACCAGACCGTGCCGTCGAGGTCGCGCACCCGGGTGATCCGCAGGCTGACGCTCTCGACGTAGCCGATCGCCTCGCCCAGGTCGACGAAGTCGCCCACGCCGTACTGGTCCTCGAAGATCATGGCCACGCCGGCCAGCCAGTCGCCGACCAGGCTCTGGGCGCCGAAGCCCAGCGCGATGCCCAGGATGCCGGCGCTGGCGAGGATCGGCGCCACGTTGACGCCGAACTCCGAGAGGATCATCGTGCCGAAGACGGCGACGATCACGCCGGTGACGACGCTCTTGAAGAGGCTCGCGATCGCCTGCGCCCGCTGGGTACGGCGCGAGATCCGGGCCTGGTCGTCGGCGGTGGCCTTCCCGGGCAGCGAGACCTGCCCGATCTTGCGGAAGACGCGGTCGACCACGCGGTGCGCGACCCAGCGGATCAGCAGCGCGACCGTGATCATCAACGCGATGGCCATCGGCCTGCCGATCAGCCAGTCGACGGCCTGGGCGGCGATCGTGCTGCCGGTCCACTCCTCGGTGACCTGGCACCACCAGGGGTTGTCGGCGCAGGCGGTGAGGGCGTCGGTCTCGGAGGGGAGAGGCATGGCGCAAGTATGGCTGCCGACCATCGCCGCGCGAGAACCGATACGCTAGGCGGCATGACCAAGCCCCCCACCGTGCGCCGGTCCGCCCTCGTGCTCGGCCTGGCGTGTCTGTTGAGCCTGATCGCGGCGCCGGCCATGGCCCAGCCCGAGCGCTGGAGCAACCCGGCCCCCGTCAACCCGATGACCGCGATCATCGTCTTCCTGGTCGCGCCCGTCCTGCTGGCGATCGGGATCTCGCTGGTCGTCGTGATCAGCGGCGCGGGCAAGGGCCACCTCGGCTCCGCCGTCGTCGCGCGCGACGACAACGGCTGAGCGGCGACCGCTAGCCGGTCGAGTCGCGCGCCTGGGCCGCCAGGGCGCGCGCCATGTCCGAGCGCCCCTCGCCGACCAGCCGCTTCGCCGACGGGCTCGCCGAGGACGCGACGAGCCACTCGTCGACGCGGGCCAGCGTCTCGGCCGAGACCAGCGGCATCGGGAACATGTAGGTCAGCGCCGTCGAGGCCCGCTGCGTCCCCTTCTCCTCCCAGACGGTGTCGGCCATCGTCAGGTACTTCTCCAGGTACGGCGCGAGCAGCGCCGCCTGCCCGGGCGTCGGGAACGCGGCGGCGATCGAGCGCTGGGTCTCGTTCGGGACGTCGTCCCGCTCGATCGCGTCGCGCCACGCCTGCGCCTTGGCCTCCTCGGTCGGCCGCACCGTGTAGGCGGTCGCGGCGTGCTCCTGCCCGGTGATGGTGTGGTCGCGCTCCAGCTCGGCCCCGATCCTGGCCCCGTCCGCGCGGCCGCCCGCCGCCAGGCCGGTGAGCAGCGTCCAACGCAGGTCGGCGTCGACCGTGAGCCCGTCGAGGACCACGGAGCCGTCGAGCAGCCCCTCGAGGCGATCCAGGCCCTCGTCGCTGCGCGCCGCCGACGCGTAGGCGCGCACGAACGTGAGCTGGTGGTCCGAGCCCGCCGCCGCGCCGTCCGCGAGGCGCCGCAGGCCGCGCTCCCAGGTCGCCTGGAGCTCCGGCCGGCCGGCCGGGTCGGAGAAGTAGGAGACCGCCGTCCGGGCGTTGCGGGGGAGCGCGGTGACCGCGGTGATGTCGGTCTCCGACCCGATGCCTCGCAGCACGAGCGAGACGTAGTCGCGGGCGGCCATCTCGGCGTCGCGGGTCATGTCCCAGGCGGCGCCCCAGATCAGCGCCCGCGCCAGCGAGTCGTCGATCTGGTCGATGTGACCGACCGCGGTGGCCAGGGACCGCTCGTCGAGCCGGATCTTGGCGTAGGTCAGGTCGCCGTCGTTGAGCAGCACCAGGTCCGGGCTGCGCTGCCCGACCAGCTCCGGCACGTCGGTGAGCGGCCCGGAGACGTCGGTCTCGATCCCGCCGCGGCGGACGACGCGGCCGTCGACCACGTCGTACAGGCCGATCCCGATCCGGTGCCGCCGCAGGGTCGGGAAGTCCGGGTGCGCGGTCTGCGCCACCGCGAACGACGTGAAGTCACCGGCGTCGTCGGTCTCGAACACCGGGGCGAGCGTGTTGACCCCGGAGGTCTTCAGCCACTCCTCGGCCCAGCTCTGCAACTCGCGGCCCGACGCCGCCTCCAGGCTGGCCAGCAGGTCGCTGAACCGCGAGTTGGAGAACGCGTGGGCCTTGAAGTAGGCGCGCAGCCCGACCAGGAACTCCTCGAGCCCGACCCACGCCACCAGCTGCTTGAGCGTCGAGGCGCCCTTGGCGTAGGTGATGCCGTCGAAGTTGACCTCCACCGCGCGCAGGTCGTGGTTGTCCGCGGCGATCGGGTGGGTGGAGGGCAGCTGGTCCTGGCGGTAGGCCCAGTTCTTGCGGGCGTTGGTGAAGCCGGTCCACGCGTCGGTGAACTCGGTGGCCTCGGTCATCGCGTGGTGGCTCGCCCACTCGGCGAACGACTCGTTGAGCCACAGGTCGTCCCACCACTTCATGGTGACCAGGTCGCCGAACCACATGTGTGCCATCTCGTGCAGCACCGTGTTGGCGCGCTGCTCGTAGAACATGTGGGTCTGCCGGGAGCGGGGCAGGTATTCGTCGCGGAAGGTCACGCAGCCCGCGTTCTCCATCGCGCCCATGTTGTATTCGGGGACGTAGAGCTGGTCGTACTTGCCGAAGGGATACGGGAAGTCGAAGGCCTCCTCGAAGAACGCGAAGCCCTGCTTCGTCAGATCGACGAGCGCGTCGGCGTCGAGGTGGTCCCGCATCGACTGGCGGCAGAAGTGCCCGAGGCTGATCTCGCCGTGCTTGCCGTGGTAGGTGTCGCGGACCTCGTGGTATTCGCCGGCGACCAGCGCGGTGATGTAGGTCGACATCCGCTCCGTCGCGGCGAATCGCCACACCGCGACGCCGTCGCCGGCCGGCTCGGCGGCGGGCGTCGGCGCGTTGGAGACGACCTTCCAGTGGGCGGGCGCGGTGACGGTGAAGGTGAAGGCCGCCTTGAGGTCCGGCTGCTCGAACGTCGCGTAGACCCGCCGCGCGTCCGGGACCTCGAACTGGGAGTAGAGGTAGACGCGATCGTCGGCGGGGTCGACGAAGCGGTGCAGCCCCTCCCCGGTGCGGCTGTAGGGGAGGGTGCAGACGACCTCGAGCTCGTTGTCGGCGCGCAGGCCCGGCAGCGCGATCCGGTTGTCGGCGTACGACGTCGCCGGGTCCAGCGCCGCGCCGTTGAGCGTGATCCGCTCGACGGTGGCGCTGTGCAGGTCCGCGAACGTCTCCGAGCCGGGCTCGGAGGCGAAACGGATCCGCGTCGTCGAGCCGAACTCGGTGTCGGAGACGGTCAGGTCCAGATCGATCGCATACGAGTCGACCCTGAGGAGCGCCCCGCGGGCGGCGGCCTCGTCGCGGGTGAGGTTGGTACCGGGCATGCCCGCATCATGTCACCCGGCGCCGACAGCCGCGGGAATGTTGCGCCGCACCGGATGGTTGAGTGCCACCATGACCGACACTCCCGAGCGTTCCTCCGCCGACTTCTGGTTCGACCCGCTGTGCCCCTTCGCCTGGATCACCTCACGGTGGATCCTCGAGGTCGAGCAGGTCCGCGACATCGACGTGACCTGGCACGTCATGAGCCTGGCCTACCTCAACAAGGGCCGCGAGCTGCCGGAGGAGTACGTCGAGGCGCTCAAGCCCGGCTGGAGCGTGGGCCGCGTCCTGATCGCCGCCCAGCACCGGCACGGCCGCCAGGCGCTGCTGCCGCTCTACACCGCGCTCGGCACCCGCATCCACCACGAGAAGCGCACGCCGGACGCCGAGGTGATCGCGGAGGCGCTCGCCGAGGCGGGCCTGGACGCCGACCTGATCGAGGCGATGAGCGAGGAGTCGCTCGACGCCGCCGTCGCCGAGTCGCACCACGAGGGGATGGACCAGGTCGGCGACGACGTCGGCACCCCGACGATCTCCTTCCAGGGCGCCGCCTTCTTCGGGCCGGTGCTGAGCAGGATCCCGCGCGGCGAGGACGCCGGCCAGCTGTGGGACGGCTGCGTCCTGGTCGCGAAGTTCCCCTACTTCTACGAGCTGAAGCGGAGCCGCACCGGCGAGCTGGACTTCAGCTGACCGACGTAGGCTGCGGGCCGTGGCCGGTGACGACGTCTTCGGGGCGTACGACGTCCGCGGCGTCGTACCGGACCAACTCGACGCGGGCCTGGTGGGCTCGCTCGGCCGCGCGTTCGTCGAGGTGCTCGGCCCGGACCGGGTGGTCGTCGGCCACGACATGCGGCCCAGCTCGCCGGAGCTGGCCCAGGCGTTCGCCCGGGGCGCCGCGGGGGCCGGGGCCGACGTGGTCTCGATCGGGCTGGCCGCGACCGACGAGGTCTACTTCGCCAGCGGCGAGTGGGGCGCGGCCGGCGCGATGATCACCGCCAGCCACAACCCCGCCCGCTACAACGGGGTCAAGCTGTGCCGGCCGGGCGCCCGTCCCGTCGGCCAGGACACCGGGCTGTCCGAGATCCGGGACGCGACGCGCGCGAATCTGCGCGGCCCGGCCCCAGGTCCGCTCAAGCGTCAGGGACGCGTCGAGACCGCCGACGTCCTCGACGACTACGCCGACCGGCTCCTCTCGCTGTCCCCGGTCGCGGGGCGGCCGCTGAAAGTGGTGGTCGATGCCGGCAACGGGATGGCCGGGCGCACCGCCCCCGCCGTGCTCGGCAGGATCGAGCGCGTCGAGCTGATCGGCATGTACCTCGACCTCGACGGCTCCTTCCCCAACCATCCCGCGAACCCGCTGGAGCCCGCCAACGTCGCCGACCTGTGCGCCCGGGTGGTCGCCGAGCGCGCGGACATCGGCCTTGCCTTCGACGGCGACGCGGACCGGTGCTTCGTCGTCGACGAGCGGGGCGAGCCGGTCCCGGGCTCGGCGCTGACCGCGCTGCTGGCGGCGGCGGTGCTCGCGGGCGAGCCCGGCGCCGCCATCGTGCACAACCTGATCACCGGCCGCGCGGTGACCGACGTCGTCGCCGCGCTCGGCGGCCGGGCGGTGCGCACCCGCGTCGGCCACTCGTTCCTCAAACAGGCGATGGCCGAGTCCGGCGCGCCCTTCGGCGGGGAGCACAGCGGTCACTTCTACTTCCGCGACTTCTGGGGGGCCGACTGCGGCATGCTCGCCGCGCTCCACGTGCTCGCGGTCCTGGCGGCAGGCCCCCGGCCGCTGTCGTCGCACCTGGCGCCGTACCTGCGCTATCCGGCCAGCGGCGAGATCAACTCGGTCGTCGCCGACCCCGGCGAGGTCCTGCAGCGCCTGGACGCCGCCTACACGGGGGCGCCCGGGACGACCCGGGACCACCTCGACGGGCTGACGGTCAACCATGAAGACTGGTGGTTCAACGTCCGCCCCTCCAACACCGAGCCGCTGCTGCGCCTCAACGTGGAGGCGCGCGACGCGTCGGTGCTGCGGCACCTGCGCGACCAGGTCCTCGCCCAGATCAGGAGCCAGCCGTGAACCTCCCAGACAGCCTGCTAGCGATCATCGTGTGCCCCGAGTGCCGGGGCGAGCTGGGCGCCTCCGCCGAGGAGTTGCTCTGCCCGGCCTGCGGTCTGGCCTACCCGGTCGTCGACGACATCCCGGTGCTGCTGGTCGACGAAGCCAGGCGCGTCCAGTGACCTGGTTCGACGAATCCCGCCTCGACGACCGGCGGCTCCTGGCCGCCGCCGACCAGCGGCTGCGGCACCTGGCCGAGGCCGGTGCGCGGGTACGACGTGAGGCCAGCGCCGCGGCCGAGGGACTCCGAGACGCTCACCGCCGCGCTCAGGAGCAAGACCGACCCCGCGCCGTGCTCGCGGCCGGCCCGGACTCCAGGCTGTTGCGCGCCGTACTCGAACCCTGGTGCCCCGTGCCCTTCGTGGCCTGGCCCAGCCCGTCGCTGCCGGGCTGGGCGGGGAGCCTGGACCTGGTCGTCGTGCTTGCCCCCGACGGCGCCGACACGGGCACGGCGGCCGCCTGCGCGGAGGCGGTGCGCCGCGGCTGCCAGCTCGTCGTGGCCTGCCCGCCGCGCTCGCTGGTCGCCGAGCACGCGCAGGGCCGCTGGGTGACCGTGCTGCCGGCCGAGACCCGCGACCAGCTCGCGACCGCCGTGGTGATGCTGATGTTCCTCGCCGACGCCGACCTTGGGCCGGCGACGGACGCCGAGGGGGTGGCCGCGGCCCTCGACACCGTGGCCGTGTCGTGCTCGCCCCACAGCGACCTGGCGGGCAACCCGGCCAAGATGCTGGCCATCGCGCTCGCGGAGGCGAACCCGCTGGTGTGGGGCGGTTCGGTGCTCGCGGCCCGCGCCGCGCGCCGGGTCGCGGAGTCGCTGCGCCGGGCGACCGGCCGCTCCGCGCTCGCCGGCGACGCCGACCATCTGCTGCCGGTGCTCGAGCGGGCGCGGACTCGCACCGTCTTCGACGACCCCTTCGCCGACGACCCCTCGGCCGAGCTGCATCCGGCCCTGCTGGTGCTCGACGACGGCACCGACGATCCGATCACACGCGAGCAGCGGGGTCGCCTCCAGGCGGCCGCGCAGGAGCGCGGCGTGCGGGTGGAGACCATCTGTTCGGATGCCGGCTCGGAGGTCGCGCGCTACGCCTCGCTGCTCCTCACCGGCTCGTGGACTGCGGAATATCTGCATCTCGGGCTGGTCGAGGACTGAGACCGGGGGTCTGACTCGGCCTCGGAAACGTGGTTAGGATGATGAGTAACCCGGGGACGGAGCCAGCCCCCGGCAGCGTGGTCAACCCGGAAAGACCCGCTGTACGGCGACGTCACGACCAGTGGAGAGACCATGAGCGGCGGCTTTTTCGCACTTCTCGATGACATCGCGGCGCTGGCCAAGATCGCGGCCGCCTCGGTCGACGACATCGGTGCCGCGGCGGGCCGCGCCAGCGCCAAGGCGGCCGGCGTCGTCGTCGACGACACCGCGGTGACCCCGCAGTACCTCCACGGCACCGCCGCCGAGCGGGAGCTCCCGATCATCAAGCGGATCGCGATCGGGTCGCTGAAGAACAAGGTCTTCATCATCCTCCCGGTGGCTCTCATCCTCAGCCAGTTCTTCCCCGCGGGGCTACCGATCCTGATGATCGTCGGCGGCTGTTATCTGGGATACGAGGGAGCGGAGAAGATCTGGGAGAAGATCGGCGGGCACGAGGAATCGCCCGAGGACGAGATGGACGCCCAGGGCGACTTCACCCCCGAGCACGAGGAGAAGACGGTCAAGGCCGCCATCCGCACCGACCTGGTGCTCTCGGCCGAGATCATGGTGATCGCGCTCAACGAGGTCGTCGCCTCCACCGATGCCGGCTTCGGCGGCCGCGCGGCGATCCTGCTCGTCGTCGCCGTCGCGATCACGATCCTGGTCTACGGCGCGGTCGCGCTGCTGGTGAAGATGGACGACGCGGGCCTGCACCTGGCCGGCAAGCCGTCGCCGGCCAGCCAGAAGGTCGGGCACGGCCTGGTCGCGGCGATGCCGAAGGTGCTCAGCGCGCTGTCGATCATCGGCATCATCGCCATGCTCTGGGTCGGCGGCCACATCCTGCTGATGAGCATGGACCAGCTCGGCTTCCACTGGCTCTACAGCCAGGTCCACCACGCCGAGGAGTGGGCGCACCACCTGGTGCCGGTCGGCGGCGGCGTCCTCGGCTGGATCGTCAACTCCGGGCTCTCCGGCATCTTCGGCCTGCTGGTCGGCGCGATCATCGTGGCCGTGATGCACGTGCTGCCCTTCGGCCACGGCGGCGGCCACGGCCATGGCGACGAGCACGGCGCCGACCACGGGGCCGAGGACGCGGGCGCGTCGCCCGCCGCGGACGAGGCGACCAAGCGCGAGGACGGCACCGGCTGAAGACCACCGGCACGCGGCGGGGATTCTTCGATCCCCGCCGTCCCGACCTAGCCTGAGGGGCATGGACTTCAAGGTCGCCGACCTCGCGCTCGCGGATTTCGGGCGCACCGAGATCGAGTTGGCCGAGCACGAGATGCCCGGCCTCATGGCGATGCGAGAGCGGTACGCCGAAGCGAAACCGCTCGCCGGCGCCCGGATCGCGGGCAGCCTGCACATGACGATCCAGACCGCGGTGCTGATCGAGACCCTCGTCGCGCTCGGCGCCGAGGTGCGGTGGGCCTCCTGCAACATCTTCTCCACCCAGGACCACGCCGCGGCCGCGGTCGTCGTCGGCCCCGAGGGCACCCCCGAGCGCCCGGCGGGCGTCCCGGTCTTCGCCTGGAAGGGCGAGTCGCTGGAGGAGTACTGGTGGTGCACCCAGCGGATCCTCGACTGGTCCGGCGATGGCGCCGACCAGGACGGCGAGCCCCGCTACGCCAACATGATCCTCGACGACGGCGGCGACGCGACGCTCCTGGTCCACCTCGGCGTCGAGGCCGAGAAGCGCGGCGCGGCGCCCGACCCCGCGAGCGCCACGTCGGCGGAGGAGCGGGTGATCTTCGAGGTCCTCGCCGCGTCGCTGGCGACCTCGGACGAGGGCTGGACGCGGATCGCCAACGAGATCCGCGGCGTCACCGAGGAGACCACCACCGGCGTCCACCGGCTCTACGAGATGATGCGCGAGGGGTCGCTGCTCTTCCCGGCGATCAACGTCAACGACTCGGTCACCAAGTCCAAGTTCGACAACCGCTACGGCTGCCGCCACTCGCTGATCGACGGCATCAAGCGGGCCACTGACGTGCTGATCGGCGGCAAGGTCGCGGTCGTGTGCGGGTACGGCGACGTCGGCAAGGGCTGCGCGGAGTCCCTGCGCGGCCAGGGCGCCCGGGTCATCGTCACCGAGATCGACCCGATCTGCGCGCTCCAGGCGGCGATGGACGGCTACCAGGTGGGCCGGCTCGACGACGTACTCGACACCGCCGACATCGTCATCACCGCCACCGGCAACCGCGACGTGGTCACCGCCGAGGCGATGAGCCGGATGAAGCACAACGCGATCATCGGCAACATCGGCCACTTCGACAACGAGATCGACATGGCCGGCCTGGAGTCGTGGCCCGGCATCGTCCGCAAGACGGTCAAGCCGCAGGTCGACCTCTTCACCTTCCCCGGCGGCAACGCCGTGATCGTGCTGAGCGAGGGCAGGCTGCTCAACCTCGGCAACGCGACTGGCCACCCGTCGTTCGTCATGTCGAACTCCTTCACCAACCAGGTCCTCGCCCAGGTCGAGCTGTTCACCAAGCCCGAGGACTACCCGGTCGGCGTCTACGTGCTGCCGCGGCACCTGGACGAGGAGGTCGCCCGGCTGCACCTGGCGGCGCTCGGGGTCGAGCTCACCGAGCTCACCGACACCCAGGCGAGCTACCTGGGGGTCGACGTCGCCGGCCCGTTCAAGTCCGACCAGTACCGCTACTGACCGCGGGCGCGCCGATCGCTGGCAGACTGGACCCATGACCGATCACGCCACCCGGGGACGGATCCTGGTCGTCGACGACGACGCGTCGCTGGCGGAGATGTTGACGATCGTCCTCGGGCAGGAGGGCTTCGAGCCCCACGTGTGCGCCCGGGGCGATCTGGCCCTCGACGCCTTCCACGCCGTCGCGCCCGAGCTGGTCCTGCTGGACCTGATGCTGCCGGGGCTGGACGGGATCGACGTGTGCCGGCAGATCCGGGCCGAGTCCGGAGTGCCCATCGTGATGCTCACCGCCAAGGGCGACACCACCGACGTGGTGCTCGGCCTGGAGTCGGGGGCCGACGACTACGTGGTCAAGCCCTTCAAGGCCAAGGAGCTGGTGGCCCGGATCCGCGCCCGGGTACGACGCTTCGAGGAGCCGGTCCCAGAGCACCTGGCGATCGGGGATCTCGAGATCGACGTGGCGGGCCACCGCGTGACCCGCGGCGCGCAGCGGATCGGCCTGACGCCGCTGGAGTTCGACCTGCTGGTCTGCCTGGCCCGCAAGCCGTGGCAGGTCTTCAGCCGGGAGGTCCTCCTGGAGCAGGTGTGGGGCTACCGGCACGCCGCCGACACCCGCCTCGTGAACGTCCACGTGCAGCGGCTGCGCTCCAAGGTGGAGCACGACCCGGAGAACCCGGAGATCGTCGTGACCGTGCGCGGGGTCGGCTACAAGGCGGGCGAATCCTGAGCGGGGCGTGAGCCGCGATGAGTGAGCGACGCGTCTGGAAGCTGCGCACGCCGGCCTTCTGGAGGCGCTCCATCCAGGCCCGGGTGCTGCTGAGCACGGTGCTGCTGTCGGCGCTGATCGTGGCCGCGGTCGGCTGGTTCCTGCTGCAGCAGACGCGGCAGGGGCTCCTGGACGCCCGGGTGGTCGCCGTACTCTCCGACGCCAGCACCGAGACCGAGGCCGCCCGGCAACGACTCGCCACGGCGGCGGGCACCGACCTCAACGCGGGCAGCCAGCGGCAGGCGCTCATCGAGCCGATCAAGGAGCGGGGACAGGCGCGCGGCTTCAGCGTGGTGCTGTCCGGGCCGGTCGGCGACGGCTCGTCGCTCTACTCCGGGGGCGCCAACTTCACCCCCGGGCTCGACACCGACAGCGTGCCCGCCTCGCTGGTGCGGCAGTTCTCCAAGCCGTCGGAGCCAGCGTGGACCTACACCCGGATCCGCACCTCGGACGAGGCGGCCGGCGCGCCCAACGGACCCGGCATCGTGGTCGCCTCCCAGGTCCGGCTGCCCGACGGCGCCGTCTACACGCTCTTCTACCTCTACTCGTTGACCGGCGAGCAGCAGACGCTCGACCTGGTGACCAACGCGCTGCTCACCGCCGCGGTGCTGCTCGTGCTCCTCGTGGCGGGGGTGACCTGGCTGGTCACGCGGCAGGTGGTGCAGCCGGTGCGGCTGGCGCGCGAGGTGGCCGAGCGGCTGGCAGCAGGGCAGTTGCAGGAGCGGCTGCGGGTCTCCGGCGACGACGACCTCGCGCGGCTGGCGACGTCGTTCAACCAGATGGCCTCCAACCTGCAGCGCCAGATCCGGCAGCTGGAGGAGCTCAGCCGGGTGCAGCGCCGCTTCGTCTCCGACGTCTCCCACGAGCTGCGGACGCCGCTGACCACGGTCCGGATGGCCGGCGACCTGCTGCACGACGCGCGCGGCGGCTTCGACCCGGCGACCGCGCGGGCCGCCGAGCTGCTCCAGACCGAGCTGGACCGCTTCGAGACCCTGCTCAGCGACCTGCTCGAGATCAGCCGGTTCGACGCCGGCGCGGCGGTGCTCGAGCTCGGCGACGTCGACCTGGTCGACGTCGCCCACCGGGTGGTCGAGGCGACGCGCGTCCTCGCCGCCCAGCGCTCGACCCGGGTCCTGGTCGTGGCGCCGGACGGGCCGTGCCTGGCGCAGGCCGACGTCCGGCGCGTCGAACGGATCGTCCGCAACCTGGTGACGAACGCGATCGACCACGCCGAGTCGCACGACGTGCGGATCACGGTGGCGGGCAACGAGCAGGCCGCCGCGATCGCCGTACGCGACTACGGGGTCGGGCTGACGGCGGAGGAGACCGCGATGGTGTTCAGCCGCTTCTGGCGGGCGGACCCCGCGCGCGCCCGCACCACCGGCAGCACCGGCCTCGGCCTGTCGATCGCGCTGGAGGACACGCACCTGCACGGCGGCTGGCTGCAGGCCTGGGGCCGTCGCGGTCACGGCGCGCAGTTCCGGCTGACGCTGCCTCGGCAGGCGGGCCAGCCGCTGCGGCACAGCCCGCTGCCGCTGGTCCCCGAGGACCTTGAGGAGCAGGTGCGATGAGTGTGTTGAAGCGGCGCGCCCTGGTGGTCGCCGCGCTGCTCGCGGTCGCGCTGGCCTGCGCCGCCTGCGTGCGGATGCCCGAGTCGGGGCCGGTGCACTCCGCGCCCGCCGCGGGCGCCGCAGGCGGCGACGTCGGCAGCTACTACGACCCGCCCGGGCCGCAGGCGGGCGACGCCCCGCACGACGTCGTGCTCGGCTTCCTGGACGCGATGCAGGCGGCGCCGATCCGCACGGACATCGCCAAGGAGTTCCTCTCCCGCGAGGCGCAGACGCGGTGGGATCCGCAGGGCGCCACACTGGTCTACGACAACCGGCCGCAGCCGAGCGGCACCACGCAGGTCACGATCACCCTCGACGGGGTCCGCCTCGACGCGAGCGGTGCCTGGCAGGGCGACATCCCCGACTCGCGCGCGACGCTGCGGTTCCCGATGGTGCTCGACGACGCGGGCGAGTGGCGCATCGACGAGGCGCCGGACGCGCTGATCGTCCCCAGGTACTTCTTCGACCAATGGTTCGCGCGCCAGGCGATCTACTTCTTCGAGCCGTCCGGCAGGTTCCTGGTGCCGCAGCCGGTCTACGTGCCCAAGGGCGACCAGCTGCCCGCCGCGCTGGTCGGCAGCCTGCTGCGCGGGCCGGGGCCGGGCCTGGGCAGGATCCTGCGCTCCTACCTGCCGCCCGACCTGCGGCTCGAGCTCGGCGTCCCGGTCTCCCAGGACGGGGTCGCCGACCTGACCCTGCGCGGCGACTCCGCCCAGCTCCCGGCCCACGACCGCGAGCTGATGCTCGCCCAACTGGCCTGGACCTTGCGGGGCGACCCCTCGATCTCCTCCTTCCGGGTCTCGCTCGGGGGCGAGCCGTTGGTCGCGGCGGACGGCACGTCGCAGTTCTCCGTGGAGCAGAGCACCCGCTACGACCCGAACGGACCGATGACCACCAGCGCGCTCTACGGGATGGCCGACGGGATCCTCGTCGGGGGAGCGCTCGGCGAGCTGGCGCCCGTCGCCGGGCCGCCGGGGCAAGCCGTGCTCGGCTGGGACCGGGTGTCGGTCGACCCGTCCGGCGGCCTCGCCGCCGGGATCTCCGTGGACCGCGCCTCGGTCACTATCGCCCCGGTGCGCGCACCGGGCGCTCCCGAGCAGGTGGTGTCCGGCGGGCTCGACCTGCTGCCGCCGCGGTGGGACCTGGCCCGCCGGCTGTGGCTGGTCGAGCGGGCGGGCGGCGCGGCGCGCGTCTCCTACGTCACCAGTGACCAACCCCGTCCGCTCCACGTGCCCGGGATCACCGGCCGCAACGTGCGCGGCTTCCTGGTCTCCCGCGACGGCACCAGGCTGGTGGCGCTGGTGCGCGAGGCGACCGAGGACCGGGTCGTGGTCAGCCGGATCCGGTACGACGCTCGGGGCCGGGTCCGCGGGGCGACCCCGGCGCGGCACCTCAACCAGCCGGCCGGGTCACCGCGGATCGCCGACATCGGCTGGCAGAGCACGGCGGCGCTCAACGTGGTCTACCGGGTCACCGAGGACGTCTCCCAGATCGTCACGGTCAGCATCGAGGGCTCGCCGCCCACCGCCGGCGATCACACCACCACGATGACCGAGGGCGTGCTGGGCATCGTCTCGTCCGCGTCCGGGCAGGATCCGACGTACCTGCGCACCGACGAGGGCATGATCACCCTCGCCGACCCCCGCGTCGGCGTAGACATCGGCCGCGTTGTGCCTCGGACCTTCACCTACGCCGGCTGATGCGGGCGGGCCCCGAGCCCCTCTCGCCTGCGATGGCCCGGACGAGTTTGCTCCCTTTTGCACAGTCTGCACCCTTTGGTAGGGGGAGCAGACTATTCAAAAGGGAGCAAACTCGTTGCTAACCCGGGCTCTCGTAGCAACCCGGGGATTACGCCCGATTTCTCATGACAGCGGTCGCAAACCCTGGTTTTCGTACGAATGTTCGGGTAACATGGGTCCATGGACATCCCCACCACCCTCAGCCCGGGCACCGAGCCCGAGCTGGTGGACCGCGTCCACGCCCTGAGGATTGCATTGGGTGCTGACACCCCCGAGCCTGTCGCCGAGCCGGCCTCGCCTGGGGGTACGGCGGCCGCGGCGGGTCTCGTGGATGAGCTGCGTGCTCTGGAGGAGCTGGTGTGTGCGGCCCAGGCTCGTCAGGCCGCGCTCGCCGCGGCGTTGCCGGAGTCGAGGGCCACCGGCTCCCAGGTCGGTCTGGCTCGTCGGGTCTCTCCGGTCAAGGGTCGGATCCAGCTCGGGCTCGCCCGCATCCTGGTCGCCGGGGAACTCCCGTATACGTGGGCGGCGTTCCGTGCCGGTGCGATCTCGGAATGGCGGGTCACGATCATCGCCCGGGAGACCGCCTGCCTCACCCTCGAGGATCGGCTTCGGGTCGATGCCGAGGTCGCGGGCGACCAGGACCGCCTGTCCTCGATGGGTGATGCTGCGTTGGTCGCCGCGTGTTCGGAGTGGGCCCAGCGGCTCGACCCCGCCGCCGTTGTCGCCCGCCGTCGCAAGGCCGAGACACAGCGCCACGTGGGCTTGCGTCCCGCGCCGGATCAGATGACGTGGCTCTCCGCGCTGCTTCCGGTGGGGGATGGTGTGGCGTCGTATGCGCGGCTGCAGGCCGCCGCCGAACGAGCCCGCCTCGCCGGAGACGACCGCACAAGGGGTCAAGTCATGGCCGACACCCTCGTCGAAGCCATCACCGACAAAGCCGACACCGCCCGCGCCGACGCCCACCGCGCCGCCACCACCTGGGAACCCACCACCACCACCACCGCCGGCGGCGCGACCGGTGCCGAGGCGGCCGAAACCGGCGCCGAGGCCACCGAAGGTGACGCCAAGGGCACTGGCACCGGCCCCGCCGATGCGACCGCCTCCCCGGCTGACGCCGAGGACCGCAGCCCCGACACCACCGAGGCCCAGGCTGATACCGCCGGCGCCGCGGGCGAGCCCAACACCACCGCCGACCCCGAGCCCGAAGACGAGCGCGAGGCCGAGCGGATGGAGGGCAGCGTCCCGAGTGTCGTCCGGTTCGCCGGGGAACTCACCGACAGTCAGCCCGAGGTGGCTGGCCAGTCGGATCGGTCGCGGTCGGATGTGTGCCTGAACGTCATCATGACCGACCGGACACTCTTCGGGACCGCCGACGACCCCGCCTGGGCCGAGGGCTACGGCCCCATCGACGCCGACCTCGCCCGCGAACTCGCCAAACACGACCGAGTCTGGCTCCGAAGACTCTTCGCCGACCCCGACACCGGCCAACTCGTCGGGATGGACGCCAAGACCAGACGCTTCCCCAACGGATTGAAGACACTCATCCGGCTACGAGACCGCACCTGCCGTACCCCGTGGTGCGACGCACCAGTGCGTCACATCGACCACATCACCCCCGCCGCGAAAGGCGGCGACACGTCGTTCGAGAACGGGCAAGGCCTCTGCGAGGCCTGCAACCAAGCCAAGGAGACCACCGGCTGGACCGCCCAACCACTCCCCGGACAACGCGGCCACCAGATCGTGACGCCCACCGGACACCGCTACCCGAGCAGACCGCCAGCCCCACCCGGCTATCAACGCAGCAGACCCCACCTGTGCAACGGAGAGTTCCGCATCGAACTCGCCTGGACCGGCTAACCCGACCGCCGATGGCGAACACCCGCGTCGCCTCGACCTGCGAACCGTTGCGACCGTCCGGTCCCAACCCTTCGATCGTGCGGACTTCTGCGGCGACGACGAGCGCCGGGGCCCTGCCGCACGGCGGGATGGGCGCACAGGTCGCCGCGCCTTAGACTTGCGCGCCATGGGCTACCTGCCGCCGCTGCGCGAGGAACTGCGCGGCATCGAGCCGTACGGCGCACCGCAGCTGGACGTCCCCGTGCAGCTCAACGTCAACGAGAACCCCTACCCGCCGTCGGCGGCGTGCGCGGCGGACATCGCGGCCGCCGCGGGGCAGGCGGCGAGCGGGCTGAACCGCTATCCGGATCGCGAGTTCGTGGCGTTGCGCGAGGCGCTGGCGTCGTACCTCAACGGTGACGGGGGCCGGGGGCTGACCGCGGCGAACCTCTGGGCGGCCAACGGGTCGAACGAGGTGATGCTCCACCTGCTCCAGGCCTTCGGTGGGCCGGGGCGTGCCGCGCTGTCGTTCGCGCCGACCTACTCGATGTATCCCGAGTACGCCCGCGACACCCACACCGGCTGGGTGCTCGGGCACCGCGAGGAGGACTTCGGGATCGACCTGGCCGCAGCCTGCGACCTGGTCGGCGAGGTCGCGCCCGCGGTGGTGCTGCTGCCCTCGCCCAACAACCCGACCGGGACCGCGCTGCCGCCCGAGGCGGTCGGCGCGCTCTGCGACGCCGTCGGCGACGGGATCCTGGTGGTCGACGAGGCGTACGCCGAGTTCCGCCGGGCCGGCACCCCCAGCGCCCTGGAGCTGCTCCCGAGCCGCCCCAACCTGGTGGTCACCCGGACCATGAGCAAGGCGTTCGCGCTGGCCGGCGCCCGCGTCGGCTACCTGGCGGCGGACCCGGCGATCTGCGACGCGCTGCGCGTCGTGCGGCTGCCCTACCACCTCGGCGCCGTCACCCAGGCCACCGCGCTCGCCGCGCTCCGGCACGCCGGGGAGCTGCTCGGCAACGTCGAGACCCTGCGCGCCGAGCGCGACGCGACGGTGGCGTGGCTGCGCGGCCGGGGGCTGCAGGTGGCCGACAGCGACGCCAACTTCGCCTTCTTCGGGACCTTCGCCGACCGGCACGCGGTGTGGCGCGGTCTGCTCGACCGGGGCGTGCTGATCCGCGAGACCGGCCCGGACGGCTGGCTGCGGGTCTCGATCGGCACCGCGGAGGAGATGGCACAATTCCGGGCGGCGTTGACAGCAGTGCTCGGTGAGGAGAACCCATGAGCCGCAAGGCGACCATCGAGAGGGCCACCTCGGAGTCGAAGGTGCACGTCGAGATCGACCTCGACGGCACCGGATCGGCCCGAGTGAGCACCGGCGTGCCCTTCTACGACCACATGCTCACCGCCTTCGCGCGGCACTCGCTGTGCGACCTGACGGTCGAGACCGTCGGCGACACCGACGTCGACGCCCACCACAGCGTCGAGGACACCGCGATCGTGCTCGGCGAGGCGATCCGCGCTGCGCTCGGCGACAAGGTGGGGATCCGCCGCTTCGGCGACGCCATGGTGCCGCTGGACGAGGCGCTCGCCCAGGCCGTCGTCGACGTCTCCGGCCGGCCCTACTGCGTGTGCACCGGCGAGCCGGACGGGCAGGTCTACGCGCTGATCAGCGGCGGGGGCGGCGGGGTGCCGTACGCCGGATCGCTGACCCAGCACGTCTTCGAATCGATCACCCACCACGCCCGGATCGCGCTCCACGTGCGGGTGCTCGCGGGTCGCGACCCGCACCACCTGGTCGAGGCGCAGTTCAAGGCGTTCGCGCGCGCCCTCCGCGACGCGATCGCCCTCGACCCGCGTGAGGGCGGCGTGCCCTCGACGAAGGGCAGCCTGTGAAGAGTGTCGTCGTCCTCGACTACGGCTCGGGCAACGTCCGCTCGGCGGTCCGCGCGCTGGAGCGGGCCGGCGCCGAGGTGACGTTGACCGCCGACCGGGTGGCGGCGCAGGAGTGCGACGGGCTCGTCGTACCAGGCGTCGGGGCGTTCGACGCCTGCGTCACCGGCCTGCGGGCGGTCCACGGCGACCTGGCGATCGAGCGTCGCCTCGCGGGCGGCCGTCCGGTGTTGGGGATCTGTGTGGGGATGCAGATCCTCTTCGCGCGCGGCGTCGAGCACGGGGTCGACTCCGAGGGCCTGGGGGAGTGGCCGGGCACGGTCGAGCGGCTCCAGGCACCCGTCGTACCGCACATGGGCTGGAACACCGTTGACGCCCCCGACGACAGCCGGCTCTTCGCGGGCGTCGAGGGCGACCGCTTCTATTTCGTGCACTCCTACGGGGTGCGGAGCTGGGAGCTGGTCACCAACGGCCGCACCACGCCGCCGAGCGTGACCTGGACCGAGTACGGCGGCGACCGGTTCGTCGCGGCCGTCGAGAACGGCCCCCTGACGGCCACCCAGTTCCACCCCGAGAAGTCCGGTGACGCCGGCGCCGCGCTGCTGCGCAACTGGGTCACCTCGCTCTGATCGCGGGCCTGGAATAGGGTTGCCCGCCGTGAGTGCCTACCTCGAACTGCTGCCCGCCGTCGACGTCCAGGCGGGCGTCGCCGTCCAGCTCGCCCAGGGCGTGGCCGGCTCGGAGAAGGTCTTCGGCGACCCCGTCGAGGCGGCCCTGAACTGGCAGCGCGCCGGCGCGGAGTGGATCCACCTGGTCGACCTGGACGCCGCGTTCGGGCGGGGCTCCAACCGGGAACTGCTCGCCGAGATCGTCGGCCGGCTCGACATCGCCGTGGAGATGAGCGGTGGGATCCGCGACGACGAGTCGCTCACGGCGGCGCTGGCCACCGGCTGCCGGCGGGTCAACGTCGGCACCGCCGCGCTGGAGCACCCCGAGTGGTGCGCCCGCGCGATCGCCGAGCACGGCGACCGGGTCGCCGTCGGCCTGGACGTGCGCGGCCGGACGCTGGCCGCCCGCGGCTGGACCCGCGACGGGGGCGACCTCTACGAGGTGCTGGCGCGGCTCGATGCCGAGGGCTGCAGCCGGTACGTCGTCACCGACGTCAACAAGGACGGCATGCTCGCCGGGCCCAACCTCGACCTCCTGCGCAGCGTCTGCGCGGCGACCGACCGCCCCGTCGTCGCCTCGGGCGGGATCACCGAGCTCGCCGACCTGGAGGCGTTGCAGGGCCTCGTGCCCGACGGCGTCGAGGGCGCGATCGTCGGCACCGCGCTCTACGAGGGCCGGTTCACGCTCGTCGACGCGCTCGCGCTGACGCTCCCGCGGGATGCCGCAGCCCCGGGGGCCGCTGGGGACACAGCATGACCCTCGCCGTACGCGTCATCCCCTGCCTCGACGTCGACGCCGGCCGGGTGGTCAAGGGCGTCAACTTCACCCGGCTGCGCGACGCGGGGGACCCGGTCGAGCTGGCCAAGGTGTACGACGCGGAGGGCGCCGACGAGCTCACCTTCCTCGACATCTCCGCCTCCCATCAGGGCCGGGCGACCACGCTGGAGATGGTCACCCGGACCGCCGAGCAGGTGTTCATCCCGCTCACGGTCGGCGGCGGCATCCGCAGCGTCGCCGACGTCGACCAGATGCTCCGGGCGGGCGCCGACAAGATCGCCGTCAACACCGCCGCGATCACCCGGCCGGAGCTGATCGCCGAGATCGCTGACCGGTTCGGCAACCAGGTGCTCGTGCTCTCCGTCGACGCCCGGCGCGGCGGCGACACGGCGAGCGGCTACGAGGTCACCACGCACGGTGGCCGGCGCGGGGCGGGCCTGGACGCGGTCGAGTGGGCCGCCCGCGGGGCCACCCTGGGCGCCGGGGAGATCCTGCTCAACTCGATGGACGCCGACGGGACGCTGGACGGGTTCGATCTGGAGATGCTTCGCTCGGTGCGCGCCGTGGTCGATGTGCCGGTGATCGCCAGCGGCGGCGCGGGGGCGCTCGAGCACTTCGCGCCCGCGGTCGGCGCCGGCGCGGACGCCGTACTCGCCGCGTCGGTCTTCCACTTCGGCACCCTGCGGATCGGCGACGTCAAACGCTCCCTTGCCGCCTCCGGCCACCCCGTCCGCTAGCCCCGCGGTTGGCCGGACCCGAGAGATGGCCGAACGCGTAGTTAGGTCCGTTCTCAGCCTGAGAACGGACGAAAGTGCGCGGTCGGCAGGGGGGTCAGGTGATGGTCAGCTCGCGCATCGAGTCGAGGACGGCGCGGATCCGGGGCACCTCGTGGGTCCGGAAGAGGTGGGTGCCGCCGAGGGAGGCGAGCACGGTGAAGAACCCCTCGGCGGTGCGGAACTCCTCCTCGAAGAGGTCGAAGGCGTGTGGCATCGCGTTGCACACCGGCACGCCCAGCGGCCGCAGCCGGAAGCACTGCGCGAGCACCTTGGCCTGGTGCCGGGCGCGGGGCATCGGGTCTTCCAGGTTGCCGTAGAAGAACCCCATCCCGGGGTCGATCAGCAGCCCCCGGACGCCGAGGGCGCGCGCGTGCTCCAGGCGCGGGCCGAAGTGGTCCAGCAGGTACGGCGCGGCGTCGGCCTCGAGCCGCAGGTCGCTGATCTCCCGGACGTTCTCGGCCTCGCCGAAGCACAGGATCACCGCCGCGTCGTGCTCCGCGGCCAGCGCGAGCATCTCGTCCTCGTGCGCCCGGCCGGTCAGGTTGAGGACGCGGGCGCCGGCCTCCAGGCAGGCGGCGACGACCTTCGGCTCGTAGGTCTCCACCGAGACCACGACCTCCTCGGCGACGGCCTCGATCACCGGCGCCATCAGGTCGATCTGCTCCCCGGCCGAGACCCGGGCGGTGCCGGCGTTGGACGACTCGGCCCCGATGTCGATGATCTGCGCTCCCTGCGCCGCCTGCACCCGCGCCTTGCGGATCGCGGTGGCCGTCGAGGTCGCGATCGACTCCCGGTAGGCCGAGTCGCGCGACAGGTTGAGGGTGCCCATGATCGCCGGCGACTCCGGCCCGATCCGCACGTCGCGGATCCGCAGCTCGGCGATCGGATGCTCGAAGGCGGCCCGGTGCTCGTCGTACAGGGTCCAGAGCGAGGCGAGCGAGATCACGACGCCGACTCTAGACAGGCACCGGGACGCCAACCACAACGTCTTGCAGCGTAGACACGCCGCCCTTTCGGGCAGTGCGCTGCGCTCGAAGGGCCCATCCGGATGGTAAGAACGCCGCCGCGCACACCCGGTCGGAAGTGCTAGCTTCGGTCAGCCCGGTTCTCGCGTGTTGATCCGGTGCAGTCTCGGGAGGATTGGCGCGTGGAAGATTTCTCGGTGCGCAGTGGCGCTCGCCGTACGGGTCGGAGCAGGTTTCGGGGTCACGTCGCGCTGACGATCGCACTGATCGCGTCGTTGCTGGCACTTCTCCCGGGCACGCCGGCGGCCGCCGCGGGGAACGCCGTACTCAACGTCAGCCTCACGCCGGTCGATCTCGCGGACGGCTCGACGATCACCGAGATCGCCAACGGCCAGCACGACAACCGGATCACCTACCGAGTCCAGTTCAGCTGTGGCACGGAGCCGTGCACCGACACGACCATCCAGTTCGCGCCGTCCCAGCCGGACCCCAACGGGCTCCTCGCCCCGAACCGGCGCCTGTTGCTGTGGAACACCTGGGTGCCGCCGACCGGGGGCGCGGCGACGATCGGCGGCACCGACATGACCGGCAAGCTGGTCGACCTCGGCGACCTCGAGCCCGGAGACTCCGGCTCGTTCACGATGACCTACGTGGTCCAGGGCGACCGACACCGCGAGGTCTCGTGGTCGACGTTCTATCCCGACGGCTTCGACATCGAGATGGATGCGACCATCGCATCCCCGAACGCCGTCGCCTACGTGACGGCCGAGGCCGACGACGTCACCTGGCACCTTACCTTGCCGGCGGCGAGCCGGCTCGCCGCCGCGATCAGCTCCCCCGCGAGCGCGAAGACCGACGAGGACGTGAGCTACAACCTCACGATGACGGGAGGCAACCTCTACTACGGCGGCGGAGCCAACATCACCGGCAGCGCCGACTGGTCCGCGGTCGGCAGCTACGAGGTCGTCTTCCATGCCCCGGACGAGGCCGAGATCGTCTCCGCCGAATGGGGCGGCGTGATCGACCCCGTCGCGAAGACCGTCACCTGGAGCGTGGGTTCGGCGGGGGCGCCGGCGTTCGGGGCACGCGGCGGCTGGGGCCTGAACGCCGTGACCGGCTTCAACGGAGCCGGCAACGCGGCCGACAACATCGCCGGCGACCCGAGCAGCTTCGCGCGGTGGAGCCATCGCCCGGTCGTGCTGCGCTTCCCGGGGGAGAACTTCCCCGACGCCGACGAGACCGGCTGCAACTTCGCCAAGGACGTGAGCAGCAGGATGGAGGTGTCGGTCACCTACCTCGACGCCGCGCGGACGACGCGCACCACCTCGGCGAACCGGACCAACCAGGTCGCCTGCTGGGATCCGTTCGGCGGGATGGGCGCGGACAAGGTCGTGAGTGGCGGCGCGGCGAGCCAGTTCTCTCAAGGAGACGCGAACCTCGGCGGTGGCGTGTTCGCAGTCAACGTGCCCCGGCCGGGAGAGCCCGATCGCCTCGGGCCGTGGTGGCAGGTCCGCGTGTGGAACGAGGGCAACGTCCCCGGCGTCGCGGTGATCGACGAGCCCAACCTGGAGATCGGCGAACTGCGCGTCGATCAGATCGAGCCGGCGGGCGCGAGCGCGACGATCGAGTGGGCCCGCAGCGACGGCGAGACCGGTACGACGAACCGCAATGCGGGACAGGCGCTCGCCGCGCCGGCAGGCACCTGGTTCACCCGCGCCAAGTCGACGCTCACGATCGGGCCGGGCCGGATCCAGCCGACCGACACCACCTCGACCACCGCCTCCATGTACTACCGGTTCCGGGTCCCGGCGACCGCGGCCATCGGCGAGGAGCGCACCAACACCGCCCAGGTGTCGATGACCTATCCCGGCTACGAGGACAAGATCACGAACGTGCCGCTGCCCATCGCGCGCACGGCCCCACGCACCATCCGGTTCACCAAGACGAGCCCCCTCCTGGGCGCCGCGTTCGTGGGAGACCCCGTGGTGGACGGCAGCCCGCTCACCGCGGGCACCGAGGTCACCTACACGGTGCGCGGCACCACCAACGCGGTCTGGCCCGGCACCGAGATCGTGCCGCAGATCGCCTTCGTCGCGCCCGTCGGCTGGGAGATCGTGCCGGGCTCGGCGTCGATCGGGCCCGAGGCCCCCGCGGGGGTCACCTTCTCCTACGTCACGAAGACGTTCGGCGGGAACCCGCGGCAGGTCGTCATCGCGACCTGGCCGGAGGCGATCGCACCGAGCGCCACCGGGCCTGAGAACTGGCCCGCATTGGCCGTGCGGGCCACCCCGACCGCCACGGCCCCGACCGGCAACAACGCGGCGGTCGCCCACGTGCGGACGGCCGACGCCAGCGGCGAGTGGCGCACCATCTCCGGCAGCGCGGCCATCAGCACGAACAATCAGTTCCGGGTCACCCCGGGCGGCGGTGCCGACGCCGAGGACATCGACGGCGACTCCGATCTCGTCGAGGGCTGGGCCCAGGCCGGGAGCGCGGCGCTCACGGTGGCGGCGCCCTCGGCGCTGCGCGTGGTGAAGGAGGCGTGCCGACCGACTCCGAACGCCCCCGACAACTGCACGTGGGAGTCGGTCCAGCCCAGTACTTCCCCGTCGAGACCGGCGAGATCAAGTACCGCCTCACCGTCTCCAACCAGGGCGGCAGCCCGCTCACCAACGTGGTCGCCTACGACGTCCTGCCCCACGTCGGCGACACCGGGATGCTGCCGAACCCCCCGAACCGCGGCTCGGACTTCGGAGGGACGCTGAAGTCCGTCGGGACGGTGCCGGCCGGGGTCACGATGGCCTACTCCGGCTCCACCAACCCCACCCGGCCCGAGGTGTATCCGGGCGCCCCCGACGCCGTCGACGACTGGGGCTCCGATCCCGTCGGCGCGCGAGCGCTCCGGATGAGGCTCGACGGCCCGCTGGCTCCCGGCGAGTCGAAGCGCCTGGAGTTCGCGATCGCGGTCGATCCGGGCACCGTCGGCGAGCGCACCTGCAACGGCGTCGCGGTCGACTCGACTCAGACCCTTCCTGCCGAGCCGCGTGCGGTCTGCGCCACCCTGGCCGAGGCCGACCTGGCTGTCGAGCTGGCCTCGTTGTCGACGCTGCAGGCGGGCAGGCCAGGTCGGTTTGCGTTCGACGTCACCAACCTGGGGCCGACGACGCCGGCTCCCGCGTCGGTCGAGCTGGAGGTCCCCGAGGGCCTCACCGTCACCGACCTGACGATCTCGGGCTGGTCGTGCGTGGTCGAGGGTGGCGGGAGCGCTCCGGTCGCGGGTCCGGCGACCCTGTTGTGCGATCCCGTCGACGATGCCGGTCAGAAGGAAGACCTCGTCAAGGACACCACGACCAGACTGGCGTTCCCCGTGGCCGTAGACCCGTCGGTCGCCGACGAGGTGTGCATCGCGGCAGGGGTGTCGGGGACGTTGCACGACCCGGTCCTGGGCAACAACGCCGATGCGGGCTGTCGCGAGGTGGCTCCGACGACGGCGGGCCTGTCGTTGGAGAAGGACGACGGGGTCGAGGTCGTCAAGGTGGGTGCGCAGACGACGTACACGATCACGGTGGCCAACACGTTGGTCGGTGAGACGATCGCCGACGTGGTGGTGACCGACACGCTGCCCGCCGGGCTGGAGTTCGTGTCGGCGTCTCATGGCGGATCCGAGTCCGGCGGGACCGTGACCTGGGCGTTGGGCGAGCTCGGTCCCGAGGAGGAGACGAGCGTCGAGCTGACGGTGAGGGTGACCGACGCCGCGGAGTCGCCGTTGGTGAACGAGGCCGGCGCGGCCGCGCCGGACCCGGCCGATCCCTCGGAGACCTTGGCGGCTGACGGTGAGGACTCCGACGTGGTCCGCAGCCTGTCGATCACGAAGACCTCTGATGCTCCGGCGATCCCGAAGCCCGGCACCGTGGTCGGCTACACGGTGACGCTGACCAACGACGGGCCGGGCGACTACACCGACGCCGAGTCCGCCGCCCTGGTCGACGACCTGAGCGGGGTCCTCGACGACGCGGCGTACAACGACGACGCCGAGGCGAGTGTGGGCGGTACTCCGGTCGAGGCCCCGGTCGTCGACGGCGAGGAGCTGACCTGGTCCGGTCCGCTGGCCGCCGGGGAGTCCGTCGTCGTGACCTATTCGGTGACCATCGGCGCGGACGGCGACGGCGACGTCACGAACACCGCGTGCGTCCCGCTCGGGCAGGCCTCGACCGGCGCCGACCGCTGCGTGGTGGAGTCGTTCACCATCCCCGAGCCGGCCGATCTGGCGATCGAGCTGACCTCCCTCGACCTGCTGCAGGCGGGGCGGCCCGGCCGGTTCGCGTTCGCCGTGACCAACCTCGGGCCGAACACGCCCGCGCCGGCGTCCGTCGAGCTGGAGGTCCCGGCCGAGCTGACCGTCACCGACCTGGACGTCTCGGGCTGGTCGTGTGCGGTCGAGGGCGGCGGGAGCGCGCCGGTCGCGGGTCCGGCGATCCTGCTCTGCGACCCGGTCGACGATGCCGATGAGAAGCAAGATCTCGTCCAGGACACCCCGACCAGGTTGGCGTTCCCCGTGAGGGTCGCCGCCTCGATCACCGACGAGGTGTGCGTGGCGGCCGAGGTGACCGGCACGTTGCACGATCCGGTCTCGGACAACAACACCGATGCCGGCTGCCGCGCGGTGGCCCCGGCGACGGCGGGCCTGTCGTTGGAGAAGGACGACGGGATCGAGGTCACCAAGGTCGGCGCGGAGACGTCGTACACGATCACGGTGGCCAACACCCTGATCGATGAGACGATCGCCGACGCGGTGGTGACCGACACGCTGCCGGCCGGGCTGGAGTTCGTGTCGGCGTCTCATGGCGGGACCGAGTCCGGCGGGGTCGTGACCTGGGAGCTCGACGACCTCGCGCCGGGCGCATCGGTCGAGCGCCAGTTGACGGTCCGGGTGACCGACGCCGCGGCGTCGCCGTTGGTGAACGAGGCCGCCGTGGCGGCGCCGGACCCGGCCGATCCCTCGGAGACTTTCGCGGCTGACGGTGAGGACTCCAACACGGTCCGCAGCCTCTCGATCGTGAAGACCTCCGACGCGACGGACCCGGCTGCGCTCGGGGAGAAGGTCACCTACACGGTGACGCTGACCAACGACGGGCCGGGCGACTACACCGACGCCGAGCCCGCCGTCCTGGTCGATGATCTGAGTGGGGTGCTCGACGACGCGGCGTACAACGACGACGCGGAGGCGAGCGTCGAGGGTACGCCGGTCGAGGACCCGGTCGTCGACGGCGAGGAGCTGACCTGGTCCGGTCCGCTGGCCGAGGGCGAGTCCGTCGTGGTGACCTATTCGGTGACGATCGGCGAGGAGCCCGAGGGAGACGGCGACGTCACGAACGTCGCGTGCGTCCCGGTCGGGCAGGCCTCGACCGGCGCTGAACGCTGCGTCGAGGAGTCGTTCGCCATCGAGGGGCCGGCCGACCTGGCGATCGAGCTGACCTCCCTCGACCCGCTCGAGGCAGGGCAGCCCGGCCGGTTCGCGTACGACGTGACCAACCTCGGACCGAATGCGCCCGCGCCGGCGACTGTGACACTCGACATCCCCGAGGGCCTCACGGTCACCGACCTGGAGATCTCGGGCTGGTCGTGTGTGGTCGAAGGTGGCGGTGACGCGCCCGTCGAGGGACCGGCGACCCTGTTGTGCGAGCACGCGGGCGACGGTGGCGCCGGCATCGGCGCCGCCGACCTCGACCTGAACACCCCGACGAGCCTCGCCGTGCCAGTGGCCGTCGCCGGCTCGGTCACCGACGAGGTGTGTGTGGCGGCCGAGGTCACCGGGACGTTGCACGATCCGGTCTCGGACAACAACACCGATGCCGGTTGCCGCGAGGTCCGCCCGACCGATGAGCCGACGGACCCGCCGACGACCTCACCGACACCGACACCGACCCCGACCCCGACGGCGTCCGCGACCCCCAGCCCGAGTGCCAGTCCCAGTCCCGGCAGCGGCAATCTGCCGGACACCGGCGCGCCGGTCTCGCTGTGGGCGCTCCTCGTGGCGCTGGCGGCGCTGGGTGCTGGGGCGGGACTCGTCGTGTACGGCCGACGGCGGCGTGGTGGCGTCTGACAACCTGGGGACATGACTGCGTTCGGATCGCTGGCGGAGCTCGACGACGAGGCGCTGGGGCGCTGGTACACGCCGGAGCGGCCTGACTGGCTGCGCCTGAACTTCGTCGCCACCCTCGACGGCGCCGCCACCGGCGCCGACGGGCTCAGCGGCAGCATCAACAACGAGGCGGACAACCGCGTCTTCGGCCTGCTGCGCGAGCTGTGCGACGCGGTCGTGGTCGGCGCCGGGACGATCCGGACGGAGGGGTACGCGCCGAACCCCAAGCCGCTCGTCGTGATCAGCCGCACCGGGGACGTGCCGGCCTCCCTACGCGCCGGGGATCTGAGCCGGGTCTATGTCGCCACCGGCGCCTCGGCCATGGGGCTCAAGGAGGCGCGGGCCCTGCTCGGCGACCGGGTCCTGGTGCTCGGGGACTCCGCGCCGTCGCTGGACCGGCTCCGCCCGGCGCTCGCCGAGCGCGGCTACCGGCACCTGCTCTGCGAGGGCGGCCCCTCGCTGGCCGCCGACCTGCTCGCCGCCGGCCAGGTAGACGAGCTCTGCTGCACGCTTGTGCCGCGGCTGGTGGGCGGCGACTCGCCGCGCATCATGCACGGGCCCCAGTTGGCGGTCGACCTCCGGCTGAGCGCCGTACTCGAACAGCACGGCACCCTGCTTGGCCGCTGGCTCGTCGCGGAATAGCCTGGCGGCGCGGAATAGCCTGGCGTCGCGGATCGTTCAACGTCGTCACGCCCCTCAGACAGGAGACCCATGCCCGCCACCGCTCGCGACCGGCGGTCGACCACGTGGCAGGGGATGCGGATCCTCGGCGCCCAGATCAAGCGTGAGCCGTGGGTCTTCACGGTCGCCGTCGTCGGCAGCCTGCTCTTCGGCGCGCTCACCGTCGCCGACGCGTGGGTGCTCGGCTGGGCGACGGAGCACGCGGTGATCCCGGCGTTCCGCGACGGCGAGATCTCCCCGTCGATCCTGTGGGCCGTCGGCGCGCTCTTCGTCGGCGTCGCGGTGCTCCGGGCGGTCGGCATCGTCGCCCGGCGGCTCGGCGCGGCGCTGATGCAGTACCGGATCCAGGCCGCCGACCGGCAGGCGGTGACCCGGCAGTACCTCGCGCTGGGGATGGAGTGGCATCAGCGCCACCCCACCGGCCAGCTGCTCTCCAACGCCAACTCCGACGTCGAGGCCGCCGCCAGCCCGATCGCGCCGCTGCCGATGGCCGTGGGCACGATCGCCATGATGGTCGTGGCGGTCGTGCAGATGCTGGTCGCGGATCTCGTCCTCGGCCTCGTCGGGCTCCTGGTCTTCCCGGCCGTGATCGTCGCCAACGTCGCCTTCCAGCGCGCGGCCAGCCCCCTGTGGACCCGGGCCCAGCAGCTGCGAGGCGAGGTCTCGGAGATCGCGCACGAGTCCTTCGACGGCGCGATGGTCGTCAAGACGCTGGGCCGCGAGCGCGAGGAGACCGAGCGCTTCGGCGCGAGCTCCCGCGAGCTGCGCGACGTCAACGTCCGGGTCGGCCGGCTCCGGGCGATGTTCGAGCCCGCGCTCGCGCTGCTGCCCAACCTCGGTGTGCTCGTCGTACTCGTCGTCGGCGTCGCCCGGGTCGACTCCGGAGCCACCACCGCCGGCGCCGTCGTCACCGTCGCCTACCTGCTCACGATCGTCGCCTTCCCGATCCGCTCGATCGGGTGGCTGCTCGGCGAGTTCCCGCGCAGCGTCGTCGGGCAGGAACGCGTCGACCGGGTGCTGGCGGCCACCGGCGCCATGCCGTACGGCGTGACGCGGGCACCACACGGGCCGGGCGGCGCCGGGCTGTCGCTGGCGGGCGTCTCCTACGCGTACGTCGCCGAGCAGCCGCTGCTGCGCGACGTCAGCTTCGACGTGCCGCCCGGCCGCGCGGTCGCGCTGGTCGGCGCCACCGCCAGCGGCAAGAGCACCCTGACCTCGCTCATCGCCCGGCTGGTCGACCCCGACGGCGGCCGGATCGCGATCGACGGCGTCGTGCTGCCCGACCTCGCCCGCGGCGAGCTCGCCTCCACGCTGTCGGTCGTCGGCCAGACCGCCTTCCTCTTCGACGACACGGTGCGCGGCAACGTCACCCTCGGCGCCGACTTCACCGACGAGGAGGTGTGGGAGGCGCTGCGGGTCGCCCAGGCCGACGGCTTCGTCGCCGCGCTGTCCGACGGGCTGGAGACCACGCTCGGCGAGCGCGGCACCAGCCTGTCGGGCGGGCAGCGGCAGCGCCTGGCGCTCGCGCGCGCCCTGGTGCGGCGGCCTCGGCTGCTGGTCCTCGACGACGCCACCAGCGCCGTCGACCCCGAGGTCGAGGCGCGGATCCTCGGGGGTCTGCGGGGATCCGGCGAGGGTGCTCCCAACACCACGCTGGTCGTGGTCGCCTACCGCAAGGCCACGATCGGGCTGGCCGACGAGGTGATCCACCTCCACGAGGGCCGGATCCTCGACCGTGGCCCGCACGAGGAGCTGCTCGCCCGCAACCCGGTCTACGCCGACCTCATCAACGCCTACGAGTCCGACGCGGCGGGGGGTGCGCGATGACCTCGAACGCTGAAGCCAAGACCGGCGGCATGGTGTCCGGCGAGGAGCTCGGCGGCATCGAGACGCTGCGGCGCGGCTTCGCGCACTCGCCCGAGCTGCGCCAGGGACTCGGCTGGACCATGGTGCTGGCGATCCTGGCCAGCGTCGGCCAGCTGCTGATCCCGATCGCGCTGCAGCAGACGATCGACCGGGGGCTGCAGGGCTCGGGCGGCGTGGACCTCGGGTTCACGGTGCTGATGGCGCTGGGCGCCACGGTCGGGATGCTGGCGACCGGCTACGCGTCGTACCTGATGACCTTGCGGCTCTTCCGCTCCTCCGAGCGCGGGCTGTCGACCCTGCGGATCAAGGCGTTCCGGCACGTGCATGAGCTGCCGATGCTCACCCAGAACACCGAGCGCCGCGGCGCCCTGGTCAGCCGGGTCACCTCCGACGTCGACCAGGTCAGCCAGTTCCTGGTCTTCGGCGGGCTGATGCTGGTGGTGAGCGTCGGCCAGATGCTGGTGGCGACCGTGCTGATGGCGATCTACAGCTGGCAGCTGTGCCTGGTGGTGTGGCTGTGCTTCGCGCCGCTCTTCGTGTCGATCCGCTGGTTCCAGCGCAAACTGTCGGACGCCTACGGGCTGGTACGGCGCCAGGTCGGCGTCATGCTCGGCGCGATCTCCGAGCCGGTGGTCGGCGCCGCGGTGGTGAAGACGTACGCGATCGAGGACCGCACCCAGCAGCGCATCGACGACGCGATCGAGGCGCACCGCAAATCCAACATCGACGCGATGAAGTACGTCGTCTTCTCCTTCAGCCTCGGCGGCATCAGCGGCGGCTTCGCCAACGCGGGCGTGATCGTGATCGGCATCTGGCTCGGCTTCGCCGGCGACATCACGGCCGGGCAGGTGCTTGCGTTCGCGTTCCTGGTCAGCCTGTTCGTCAACCCGGTGCAGATGGGCACCCAGATCCTCACCGACGCCCAGAACGCGATCGCCTCCTGGCGCCGGGTCATCGGCATCCTGGACACGCCCGCCGACCTGGTCGATCCGGGCCTCGACGGCCGGGTGCTGCCACGGGGGCCGATCGACGTCTCCTTCGACGACGTCACCTTCGCCTACCCTGGCGGCGAGCCGGTGCTGCGCGACGTCAGCCTCCACCTCGACGCCGGCACCCGGGTCGCGATCGTCGGCGAGACCGGCTCGGGCAAGTCGACCATCGCCAAGCTGCTGACCCGGCTGATGGATCCGTCTCATGGTGCGGTGCTGCTGGACGGGATCGACGTGCGCGAGATCGCTGAGGCGTCGCTGCGGCGCAGCGTCGTACTCGTGCCGCAGGAGGGGTTCCTCTTCGACGACGACCTGGCCACCAACGTGCGCTACGGCAAGCTCGACGCGACCGAGGCCGAGATCCGCGCCAGCGCCTCGGAGCTGGGGCTGGCCGACTGGCTGGACGGGCTGCCCTCCGGTCTGGCCACGAGGGTGGGGCAGCGTGGCGAGTCCCTCTCGGCGGGGGAGCGGCAGCTGGTGGCGCTGCTCCGGGCGCATCTGGCGGACCCGGACCTGCTGGTGCTCGACGAGGCGACCAGCGCGGTCGACCCACAGCTCGAGATGCGGATCAACCGGGCCCTGGAGCGGCTGATGGCCGGGCGCACCAGTGTCACCATCGCGCATCGCCTCGCCACCGCCGAGCAGGCGGATGAGGTGATCGTCGTCGACCGCGGCCGCATCGTGCAGCGCGGACCGCACGCCGCGCTCGTCCGCGAGGCCGGGAGCGTGTACGCCGGGCTTTACGCCAGCTGGATCACCCCCAGCCGCCGCTGA
>JBDHZS010000007.1:0-42050 GCA_039812025.1 Nocardioides sp.
GGCCGCCATCCGCGCGGGCGACCGGGCCGCCGCGGAGCGCCCCGCCGACAGCCGGGCGACCACGCCGGCCGAGGTGCTCGCCGCGCTGCGGGCGGCCCTGGAGGAGCGGGCGCCGGTGTGGATCGGGTACGTCGACAACCACGGCACCAGCTCCGAGCGCGTGGTCGACCCCCGCAGCGTCGAGGGCGGCCACCTCGTCGCCTTCGACCGGCGCGCGGACGACCTGCGCGGCTTCGCGATCCACCGGATCACCGGCGTCCGGCGCCTGCCCGGCTGAGCCTGCCCGGCTAGACACCACGCACGATTGGAGACACGGATGCACACACGAACCCTCGGACAGGGCCTCGAGGTGTCGGCGGTCGGCCTGGGCTGCATGGGCATGTCGCACGGCTACGGCCCCAGCACGGGCAGCCGCGACGATATGATCCGCGTGCTGCGCTCCGCCCTCGACGAGGGCGTGACGTTCTTCGACACCGCGGAGGTCTACGGCCCGTACGTGAACGAGGAGCTCGTCGGGGAGGCGCTCCAGCCCGTCCGAGACCAGGTCGTGATCGCCACGAAATTCGGCTGGGACCTCCGCGGCGGCTCGCGAGGCGCGAGCCCGGGGCTCGACAGCAGGCCCGCGCACGTCCGGCGGGTGGCCGAGGAGTGCCTGGCACGGCTGCGCACGGAGACGATCGACCTGTTCTACCAGCATCGGGTCGATCCGGACGTGCCGATCGAGGAGGTCGCCGGCACCGTCGGCGAGCTGATCGCCGAGGGCAAGGTCCGCCACTTCGGGCTTTCGGAGGCGTCACCGGACACGATCCGGCGGGCGCACGCCGTCCAGCCGGTGACGGCGCTCCAGAGCGAGTACTCGCTGTGGACCCGCGACCCGGAGCCCGAGATCCTGCCGACCCTCGCCGAGTTGGGGATCGGCTTCGTGCCGTTCAGCCCGCTCGGGAGGGGCTTCCTCACCGGCACGGTGGACGCCGGCGAGGCCTTCGCCGACGGCGACATCCGCGCGACGATCCCGCGGTTCAGCCAGGAGAACCTCGCCGCGAACCGGGCGCTCGTCGACCACGTCCGGGAGCTCGCCGAGACGAAGGGGGCGACGGCGGGCCAGGTCGCGCTCGCCTGGCTGCTGGCGCAGCGGCCGTGGATCGTGCCGATCCCCGGAACCCGTCGTACCACCCGGATCCGGGAGAACGCCGCCGCGACCGCGGTGGCGCTCTCGGCCGACGAGCTCGCCGATCTCGGCGCCCTCGCCGACCGGATCGGCGTCCACGGCGACCGCTACAACGAGGTCCACCTCGGGCTCGTGGGGCGCTGAGCGGCCCCGTTCAAATAGTTATCCACAGGCCCCGGCCGACCCCGTTGTCCGCTGCGCCGTCTCCTGGCATTGTCGGAGGCGATCGGTGACAATCGAGGAGTGATCGAGTTGACCGAAGCGCAGACGTGGGCCGCCATCGGCGCGTCCACCACCGCGTTCTTCGCGACGCTCACGATCATCTCCTGGCTCTTCGTCCACGTCATCCGCGCCGAGGTCGGCAAGCTCGGCGGCGAGCTCCGAGGCGAGATCGAGGCTCTCCGCCACGAGATGAGGGGCGAGATCGCCGCCCTGCGCGGCGATATGAACGCGATGAACGCGCGGCTGAGCGGGGAGATCGCTGCCGTGCGTGGCGAGATGAACGCGATGGACGCGCGGCTGAGCGGCGAGATCGCCAAGATCGCAACCAAGCTCGAGCATCTGGACCGCGACGTCCAGGCCATCGTCCGGCGCGAGTTCGGGGACCCGTCCTGACCCACCGAGGCCGTAGACTTGGCCGGTGCATGACGGACCCCTGATCGTCCAGAGCGACAAGACGCTGCTGCTGGAGGTCGACCACCCCGGCGCGGCGGAGGCTCGCAAGCAGATCGCGCCGTTCGCGGAGTTGGAGCGCAGCCCGGAGCACATCCACACCTACAGGCTCACCCCGCTGGGACTGTGGAACGCCCGCGCCGCCGGCCACGACGCCGAGCAGGTGGTCGACGCGCTGCTGCGGTTCAGCCGGTACGCCGTGCCGCACGCGCTCCTGGTCGACGTCGCCGAGACGATGGCGCGCTTCGGCCGGCTGCGGCTGGAGAAGCACCCGACCCACGGCCTCGTGCTCACCACCACGGACCGGCCGGTGCTGGAGGAGGTGCTGCGCGCCAAGCGCGTCCAGGGGATGCTCGGCGAGCGCCTCGATGAGGACACCGTCGTCGTGCACCCCTCCGAGCGCGGCAACCTCAAGCAGGCGCTGCTCAAGCTGGGGTGGCCGGCGGAGGACTACGCGGGGTACGTCGACGGCGAGGCGCATGCGATCGAACTCGACGAGACCGGCTGGGAGCTGCGCGACTACCAGCGGGAGGCGGCCGAGTCGTTCTGGCATGGGGGCTCGGGCGTCGTCGTACTCCCCTGCGGGGCGGGCAAGACCATCGTCGGCGCCGCGGCGATGGCGCAGGCCCGCGCGACCACGCTGATCCTGGTCACCAACACGGTCAGCGCGCGGCAGTGGAAGGACGAGCTGGTCCGTCGTACGTCGCTGACGCCGGACGAGATCGGCGAATACTCCGGCAGCGTCAAGGAGATCCGGCCGGTCACCATCGCGACGTACCAGGTGATGACGACGCGGCGCGGCGGCGTCTACCGGCACCTGGAGCTGCTGGACGCGCGCGATTGGGGGCTGATCGTGTACGACGAGGTGCACCTGCTGCCCGCCCCGATCTTCCGGATGACCGCCGACCTGCAGGCGCGGCGGCGGCTCGGGCTGACCGCGACGCTGGTGCGCGAGGACGGCCGCGAGGGCGACGTGTTCTCGCTGATCGGGCCGAAGCGCTACGACGCGCCGTGGAAGGACATCGAGTCCCAGGGCTGGATCGCGCCCGCGGACTGCGTCGAGGTGCGGGTGTCGCTCACCGAGGGCGAGCGGCTGGCGTACGCGACCGCCGAGCCGGACACCAAGTATCGCCTCGCCGCGTGCACCCCCGCCAAGACCCAGGTCGCCGAGCGGCTGGTCGAGCTGCATCGCGGCGAGCAGACGCTGGTCATCGGGCAGTATCTGGACCAGCTCGACGAGCTCGGCGCCGACCTGGACGCGCCGGTGATCAAGGGCGACACCCCGGTCGCGGAGCGGCAGCGGCTCTTCGCGGCGTTCCGCGCGGGCGAGATCTCGCTGCTGGTGGTCAGCAAGGTCGCGAACTTCTCGATCGACCTGCCCGAGGCGGCCGTCGCCATCCAGGTCTCAGGCTCTTTTGGGTCGCGGCAGGAGGAGGCGCAGCGGCTCGGGCGGCTGCTGCGGCCCAAGTCCGACGGCCGCACGGCGCGCTTCTACGCGATCGTCTCCCGCGACACCATCGACGCCGACTTCGCCCAGAACAGGCAGCGGTTCCTCGCCGAGCAGGGGTACGCCTACTCCATCCGCGACGCCGTGGACCTGTGATGTCCGCTCTGGCCCCTGATCTGGCCGTGCGCTGGCCGCTGTCGGACCTGCTCGACCTGCGCGACTCGCTGCTTGCGGCCTGGGGAGCGCCCGGTCGCGGCTACCACGACCTGCTGCATCTCACGGAGGTGCTCGACCGGCTCGAGCTGCTGGACTGCTCCTCGGATGCCGTGGTGTTGGCCGCGTGGTTCCACGACGCCGTGTACGACGGGGCCGCTGACGACGTCGCTCGCTCTGCCTCGTGGGCCTCCCGGTCGCTCCCTGTTCAATGCGGCGCAGAGGTGGCACGGCTGGTGCTACTGACCGAGGACCACCGCCCGGCCGCCGACGACCTCCCGGGACAGCTGCTCTGCGACGCAGACCTGGGGATCCTCGCGGCCGCCCCCGAGCGGTACGACGACTACGTCCGCGGCGTACGACGCGAGCACGCCCACATCGACGACGCCCTCTTCGCCGCCGGCCGTTCCGCGATCCTCCAAGATCTGCTCGACCGCGAACACCTCTTCTGGTCCCCCGCCGCCCGCGCCGTCTGGGATGCCCCCGCCCGCGCCAACCTCGCCCGCGAGATCGCCACCCTCCGCGCCAACCTCGGGTAGTCCCAACGCTTCGCAGGGGTTACCGGTGCGTAACCCCTGCAGAACGTTGGGGAGTATCCGGCTGTGTTGCGACTGTCGCCAAGGCTCAGCCGAAGTAGTCGACCAGGCCGTCGGAGAGAGCGAGGCTGAGCCGCCGCCAACCGTCCGGCGAGGTCAGGAGTGCGGCGTCCGCGGGGTTGCGCATGTTGCCGGTCTCGACCAGGACCACCGGGACGCGGGCGTGGTTGAGGGTCCCGAGGTCGGTGCGCTGGTTGAGCCCGTCGACACCGAGGTAGGTCGATGGCGTGAAGCCGCGGGCGAGCAGCGCGTCCCGCAGGTCCGTAGCGAGTCGCGCCGAGGGCTCGACGATGCCGTCGGTGTAGCCCAGGACCGGGCCGGGGTGGATCACGTGGAAGCCGTGCGCGCTGCGGTCGGTCGAGCCGTCGCCGTGCAGCGACACCAACGCGTCGGCGCCGGACCGCGACGCCGTACGGCCTCGCTCGTCGACGCAGGGTCCCCAGCCGTCATTGGAGTCGCGGGTGAGTACGACGTCCGCGCCGAGCCGGGTGAGCCGGCGCTCGACCACCTGCGCCAGCTCCCACATCGCTTGCGCCTCGGAGTAGCCGCCGTCGGTGGCGGTGCCCGTGGTGTTGCAGGGCTTCTCGAACCCGCCCGCGTCAACGAGCCTGTTGACCTCGGTGGGGAACGCGTGGTTACGGCCGTTGTGGCCGGGGTCGAGGACGATCGTGACGCCCTCGAGCGGGCGGCGCGGTGCTGTCGTGTCTCGCGCCGGCATGTCGACGGCCGCGGCGGCCCAGGCGACCTCATCCGGCGGTGGAGGCTCGATGGGATCAGGCTGCTGCTGGCTCTCGCTCGCGGCGGGCGTCGGCGGCGCCGTACCGGGAGAAGCCTCGACCGGTCCGCCCGTCCCACACCCCGCGAGCCCGAGCACCCCGACGACGACCGCCGCCGCGACGCCGCTCCCCCGCATCCACACGGGCGACAACGGTAGCCGCCCGCTCAGTACTCGGGGCACTGATGTGTCATCTGCGACCGTATGGCGGTCGCAACCGACACATTAAGGGCTCGGCCGCTGGTCGAACGTGCGGGCGCGCACCATGAAGGCCGCGGAAGGGACGACCTTGCCTGTCAGGTAGGTGTTCACCCTGGTCCGCGACGTACCCAACCGGCGCGCGAACTCACCCTGGGCCATGCCCGAACGACCGTGGATCTCCCGGAGTTCGGCGGCCACGCTCTCCCGCTCCTCGGCAGACCGACGCTCACGGGCGACCGCGAGCGCCTCACGGAGCGCGCCCACGGCGCCGCGATCCTCCGCGAGCTCGAGCGCCTCCTCCAGGTCACGAGCAACCGGTCCCCACGGGTCGTCCACCACCTCACGGGCGATCCGGCGCCAGTCGGAGAGCCTCCCCCGGTCGATCGCGGTGAGGATGCCCTCGACCCCCCACTTCGCCACCGGGTCGCTCGGCGACACGTCGAGGTTGCGGAACTTCAGCGGCATCAGCCGACACCGCCCTCGACCACCATGGCGGCCGCAACCGATCGGCATTGGGCCGCGACCTCGTCCCAGCCGTGCCATCGTGGCGAGAGCCCCTTGTAGTTGGGGAGATCTCCGAGGACACGACGGTCCTTCGGGTTCGGCGCCCCGAGCTGGCGGGCGACCTGGGTCGCCACGGTGTCTGCGTCTGGCGACGTCTGGTCGGCGTAGTAGCGGTCGATGCCGGCGAGCACCCCTGCCGCGTGCTCGGTCCCCAGCCGCTCAGACAGAGCTGCGACGTCGAGGTAGTCCCGCACCTGGTTCCTCTTGACGACCAAGAACGCCTTGATCCGCAGCGCCTCGTCCGCGGTCGGCACGCGCACGCTCCGTCCGGACGGCAGATCCACGGCCTCGACCTCGAGCGGGTGGGTCCGGATCAGCTGCCGCACCCCCGCCTCGATGTCCCCCAACGAGCCCAGAATGATCTTGCCGGGCGTCGCCCGGTTCAACACCCATTCAGGCTCCCGCTCGAGCGCATCAAGCACGGCGTCGAACCGGTCTCGGAGGTCGGCGAGCACGTGGTCATGGTCGAAGGACAACCGGTGCCGGGCGTGGTACGCCGCGGCCGAGCCCCCGACGAGGACGGCGTCAGGGACCAGGTCCTGGAGCGTCGCGGCCGACTCCAGGACCTCGACCAACCGGGGGTCCGCACCCTCGCTGACGTCGTCCATGCGCCAATTGTATCCGATCCGATACAGGAGTCAGAACTCGCGGAGGTAGCAGAGCATCGGGTAATCCTCGCCGGGCAGGATGTTGACGAACCCGTGCCGCTCGTAGAACCGCCGGGTGTCGGTGTCGACCGCGTCGACGTTGATGTGCATCTCCTCGGCACCCCGGCCGCGGACCAGGTCGACGGCGGCCGTGAGCAGCGCCGTACCGATGCCGCCGTCGCGCAGCTCGGGCCGCACGTAGAGCTCCTCAAGCTGGGCCAGCGGGCCGTCGGAGTACGGCGTGGGCCGGAGCGTCAGGAACGCGAACCCGGTCGGCTGCGCCGCCCCCGAGAGCAGTACGACCACGTCGTCGCGACCGAGCAGCGCCTCGAACCGCCCCGCGAACTCCGCCGCCGACGGCGTCGGGGTGAAGAACTCGGTGTTGAAGTCGAAGAGCAGCTCCCCGACCACCGAGGCGTCGGCCGGCTCGGCGCGGCGTACCCGGTCTCGTCCCATGCCGCCCAGCCTAGAGCGTGGCCTGATGTGTCGGTTGCGACCGATATCCGGTCGCAACCAACACAATAGGGCGGCTTAGCGTTCGCTCAGCCCGCACCAGGTGCGGGCTGAGCGAACCGTGAGGCCCGGCTATACCTTGCGGCGGCGGAGCCCCGAGGCGGCGAGCGCCCGGACGAGCTCGCGGGTGGTCACGGGGTTGGCCCCGGCGGCGATCGCGGCGTCGTACCACTCCGCGGGCAGGTCGTAGTGGTCGCGGTGGAAGCCGCGATCGGGGATCCCTAGTTCGGCGGCGAACACGTGCAACTCCTCGAACGAGGTGTCGCTGACCACGTGCGACCACCAGCGGTCGTACCGCGGCACGTGGGGCGGGTCGATCAGGATCATGGGCGGCCTCCTGACCTGGTCACGGCCGGGTCCGCGCGTCGAGCAGCGTCCGCCAGGAGCGCACGTAGGAGGCGTCGACATAGGCCTTGTACGACGCGCCGGGCCGCATCTGGACGCCGACGTGGAACTGCCACACCCCCGCCCGGGCCAGCCACGGCACGTGCTCGGCGAGCAGCCCCGAGCCCGGCATCGCCAGCCGCGCGATCGAGGGGTCGGCCTCGCAGCGGGCCAGCAGCTCGTCGTACCCCTTGGTCAGGCCCTGCGGCGACCCGCCGGTGCGGACCGCGGTGAGACCGTCGAGTCCGACCAGGTCACGCCAGGCGTGGTCGCTGTCGAGGGCGGCGTCGACGGCGCGGTGGAAGGTCCACGGCACGCCGGGGAGCGCCGCGGCGAGCGCGGCGCAGGTCGCGACGTCGACCTCCAGGTCGCGGTCCAGGAACCCGAAGACGACGCCCTCGGCGCCGAGCGCGAGGTACTCCTCCGCGAGCCCGACCAGGCGCGCGAACTCCCCGCCCGTGGTCGTGTAGTCGTCCCGCAACCGCAGCACGATCCGCACCGGGATCTCCGCCTCGCGCAGCACCGCCGAGGCCGCCGCGAGGTCGGGCGACTGGGGGCCTGCCGGGCCGCGGACGGCGTAGGCCAGCCGGTCCGCGCCGCCCTCGGTGGCGCCCGCGACGTCGGCCGCGAAAGCCACGGCGACCTCGAGGAGCAGCGTCATGGCCCGACGATAGTGGTTCTCGGCACCGCTCGGGGCCGATAGGGCGCGCGCGCCGAACGACAGTGTCGGTGGCGTGTGGCAGGTTGATCGCATGCCGCCCCCGCTTGCCGCCCGCGATCTCCAGCCGTCGCGCCTGACCTCGGCCGGGCTCGCCACCCCGGCCGCGGCGGACGTCGCCGCGGCGGTCTCCGCGTTGGGGGCGGTGCAGGCGCAGGAGCCGCACTCCTCCGCGTGGGGAGTTGGCCAGCGGGTCACCGGGCAGCCAGCGATCGGCGACGTCCACGCCGCGCTCGCCGACGGCTCGATCGTGCGGACCCACGTGCTCCGCCCGACGTGGCACTACGTGACGCCGGAGGACCTGACCCCGTTCATGGTGGCGACCGCCGACCGGGTGAGGCGGATCATCGCCTCGGTCGACCGCGCCCACGGCGTCGACGAGGCCCTTCGGGCGAGGGCCGGGCCGGTGCTCCGCGCGGCGCTGGCGAGTGGACCCCGGACGCGGACGGAGTTGCGCGACGCTCTCACCGAGGCGGGCCTCCCGCCCGTCTCGGGGATCGGGATGGCGCAGGTGATGATGCACGCCGAGCTCGACCTGGTCGTCGGGTCGGGGCCGATGCGAGGACGGCAGCCGACGTACCGGCTCCTGGACCCGCACCCGACCGACTGGACCGTCGAGGCGGCGGAGCGGCACCTCGCCCGGAGGTACGTCGCCGGCCACGGCCCCTGCCGCGCCGAGGACCTCGCCTGGTGGGCGAGCCTGCCCGTCACCCGATGCCGCCAGATCCTCGCCGACGCCGGGCTCGACCGCCGCGAGCGGGGCGGGGTCACGCTGTGGACCGCCGGCGGGTGGCCAGCCCGCGCGTCGCCGGGGACCGTCCGGCTGGTGTCGGTGTTCGACGAGTTCTTCTGCCACTCCTTCAAGGGCTGGGAGGTCACGGGGCAGCCACAGGTCCCGGACCGATGGACCTACGCGGGTTTCGTCGTGGCCGACGGGGTCGTCGCCGGCGCGTGGTCCCGCGTGCTGCGGGCCCGGCACACCGAGATCACCGTCGAGCTCGCCTATCCTGTCGACACCGCGCTGCGACCCGCCGTGGAGCGGGAGGCCGCACGGTACGCCGCCTTCCTCGGCCTCGAGCCCCGGCTCACCTGGGGTCCCGTCGGGAAGGGAGGCATCGGCTGACGACCCTCACCTCATGGAGGCGCGCATGACCGCCCCGAGCAGGTCGAGGCCCGCCTGCCCGTGCGCGAGGGGATCCCGCCAGATCGCCTCCCACGTGGTGTGGCCGCGTCGGACCAGGTCCGCGAGCAGGCGCAGCGAGCCGGGGGCGTCGGGAGCCGAGCACACCGCGGCCACCAGCACCAGCTCGTCCGCGGCCGGCAGCTCCGCGTCGATCTCCTCCAGGTGCCCGTCCACCCTCGCGAGCAGCTCCGCCAGGCGCTCTTCCGCTTCGCTCATGGCGCTCGGCCCAGCCGGGGCAGCCCGGAGACGATCTCGGGCAGCTCCAGGAGTACGGCGAGTTGTGCGCGCACCTCGGCGACCCAGTCCTCGATCTGGCTCTTGAGCTCGATTAGGTCCTGCACCAGCTGGATGATCCGACGGATGTCCTCGTAGATGTCACGCACCCGCTCCAGCCCGTCGGTGGCCACCTCGGCGGCGGTCTTGAGCCAGCCGACCCAGCCGCCTAGGCGCGACATGATCTTGCCGACCACCCGCACCAGGAGCCGGCCGAGCGGGGTGATGATCCGGATCGCCGCCTCGCCGTACTCCTGCGACATCCGGCCGACCCCCGCGAAGGCCAGCTTGCCGGCGCGCACCACCTCGGCGAGGCCGCGCGTGACCAGCGCATACCCCTCCACGTGCCCCGACGCGGCGAGCGCGGCCCGGCCCTGCCAGCCGTCGAGGAGGAACACCGGGGTCAGCGCGACGTTGCCGGAGGCGGCCGCCATCGCGTCGGCGGCCGCGACGCTCGCCGTACCGTTGGCGCGGATCCGGTCCCAGTCACCGCAGAAGGGCTTGATCAGCACGTGCGCCAACGAGCCTTCCGGGAGCCGGCCGAGATCGACGTGCGGCACCTGATCGGCGACCGAGGCGAAGGTGTTGATCGCGTCGCGCACCTTCTGGAAGTAGTAGTCCCACGTCCGCCAATCCGCGGGCAGGTCGAGGGTGCTCGTGCCGACCGCGGGGGCGACGAGCAGTCCCGGGACGTCGAATGGCAGTCGGCCGCTCATGGCCCCACTCATGACCCTGCTCATGACGGGGCCAACCGCCGGAACGACGCGGCGACGGCCTCGTCAGTGCGCTCCAACTCCCGCCCCGCGGCGACGATCTCGGCCCGCACGTGCTCCCAGCGGCCGATCCAGGCCGCGGCGGCCTCGTCGGTGGCGGCGGCGATCTCGCCCAGGATCCCGCCGAGCGGGGTGAGCAGCCCGGAGAACCCCTCCTTGCTGCAGACCTCGCGGCCGACGTAGCGGCGGATCGCCTCCAGGTCGTCCGCGATCTCGATCATCCAGGCCTGCGCGTGGTCGAAGTGGCCGGGATCGTCGTACCCGACTGTGGTGATGTCCATCCTGCCTCCAAGGCTCAGCGACGTGGACCCCACCCATCCCCGGGCGTTCCGCCCTCAAACCACCCCCGAAACCACCTGTGGATAACCGGGCTCACTTCGTGCCGAGCTCCAGCCAGAGGGTGAACCGATCGGCCCGATAGACGCTGCGCATCACGAGCACGGCGCGGTCGCCGCGGAGCCCCCGGCGAGCCACCCGCAGCACCGGCGCGCCGCGTCCGATCCGCAGCAGGTGGGCCTCGGCCTCCCCCGCGATGTCCGCGGTGACCGCGTCCTGGGCGCTGGTCGGGCGCAGCCCGGCCTCGGAGAGCATCCCCCACAGGCTGGTGGGCGGCGCATCGAGCGGGAAGTCCCCGAGCAGCGCGTCGTGAAGATGGACGTCCTCGACGCAGATCGGGTCGCCGTCGGCCGTCCGGAGCCGGCGCCAGTGGATCACCGGGTCGCCGGCGGGCATCATCAGCGCCCGGGCGACCCCGGCGCCCGACGGCTCGCGGCGCAGCACCAGGGTGCGGGCGCCCGGGACGTGTCCGCGGTTGAGCATCTCCTCGCCGAAGCTGCGCAGCTCGCCGACGCCGCGCCGGCGACCGGCGACGAACGTCCCGCGGCCGCGCACCCGCTCCACGACCCCCTCCGCGACCAGGGTGTCGATCGCCTGCCGCACCGTCATCCGCGCCACCCCGAACTGCTCGCCGAGCTTGCGTTCGGATGGCGTGGGCGTGCCCGCCGGAGCGTCCGCGCACAGAGACCGGACGTACTCACGGACTTCGACGTACTTCAACTGCCGCTTCGCGGGGCCCGAGTTCCGCACCCCGCCAGCCTACCCACCGCCGCACCCCCTTGCCGAACGCGGGATTTGTGTCGCTCTGAGCCCCGAGAACGACACAAATCCCGCATTCGGCCCAAGGAGGGTGAGTGGGGGCTACTCGGTCGCGATGGCCTGGAGTACGTCGAGGCGCGCGGCACGGCGGGCGGGGAAGGCCGCGGCGACCACGCCGATCACCAGCGCGAGCCCGAGGAAGATGCCGACCTGGCCCCAGGGGATCGCGATCACCTCAAGGCCCTGGTCGCGCAGGGACCACAGCGCGGCGGTGCCGAAGAGCAGCCCGAGCCCGACCCCGAGAGCCGCCCCGAGCAGCGCGATCACGATCGACTCCAGCGTGATCATCCGCCGCAACTGGGCGCGCCCGAGCCCGATCGCCCGCAGCAGGCCGATCTCGCGGGTCCGCTCGATCACCGACAGCGCCAGCGTGTTGACGATGCCGAGCACCGCGATCAGCAGCGCGAGCCCGAGCAGCGCGAAGATCAGCATCACCATCTGGTCGATGGGGGCGCGCTGCGCCTCGGCGTACTCCTGCTGGTTGGCGACGGTGACGATCGGCAGCGTGGCGACCACCTCGTCCAGATCGTCCTGGGAGGCGTCGGGCGCGATCACGATCAGCGAGTTGTCCTGGTCGGGGAAGCCGCCGCCCGTGAGCGTGCCGTTCGTGGTGACGAGGTCGCCGGCCAGCGGGTTGGTCTCGTAGATCCCGACGACCTCCAGCTCCTTCTCCCCCGTGAGCATCGTCGCGGAGACCGTGTCGCCGACGGCGAGGTCGCGGTCCTCGGCGAACTGCTCGGAGACGACGAGCGTGCCGTCGCCGAACCCGTCCGCGCCGCCGGAGGTGAACTTCACCCCGATCAGGTCGAGGTTGTCCGGGTCGAGCCCGATCACCACCGTGTCCCGCGGCTTCGACTCGGAGCCGAACCTCATCGGCAGGAAGGCGAACCGCTGCGCCGCGACCCGCTCGACCCCGTCCACCTCGGCGATCTGGCGCGCGACCTTCGGGCTGAACGGCTGCCCGACCGCGTTGCTGACGACGTAGTCGCCGACGAAGTTCTCCGAGATCGCCTTGTCGACGCTGGCCTTGGTCGAGGAGCCGAGGATCGCCAGCGTGCTCGCGACCGCGAGTCCGATCATCAGCGCCGAGGCGGTGGCGGTGGTACGACGGGGGTTGCGCAGCGAGTTCTGCCCCGCGAGCCGCCCGACGGTGCGGAAGAGCTTGGCGTTGGCCCAGCCGGCCGCGGCCAGGAACGGCTTGGTCACCACCGGCGCGACGCCGGCCACGCCGAGCAGCACCAGGAGCATGCCGATCCCGATCGCCCAGCCGGCGCGGGGCACGTCGAAGAACAGCCCGGCCGCCATCGCCCCGGCGCCCGCGAGCACGAGCGTGGTCCCGATGATCATCCGACGCGTCATCGACGACTGCGGCATGGCAACGTCGTCGCGCAGCGCCTGGATCGGCGCGATCCGGCCGGTGCGCCAGGCGGGCACCAGCGCGGCGCCCATCGTGAAGACCAGGCCGACGGCGTACGCCGCGATCGCGGTCTGCGGCAGGAACACCAGCCCGCCGGCGCCCAGCTCCAGCCCGAACTGGGCGAACATCGCGCGGATCCCCATCGCCAGCCCGAAGCCGAGCGCCAGCCCGGCGGTCGAGCCGATCAGGCCCAGGATGAACGCCTCCATCACCACGGAGACCGTCACCTGCCGGCGCGAGGCGCCGAGCGCGCGCAGCAGCGCCAGCTCCCGGCTGCGCTGGGCGACGAGGATCGAGAAGGTGTTGACGATCAGGAAGGCGCCGACGACGAGCGCGATCGCGGCGAAGACCAGCAGGAAGGTGCGGATGAACGAGATCGCCTGCATCAGCGCCTCGCCGCTCTCGTCGGCGGCCTCGTCGCCGGTGAGCGCCTCGACGTCCGCGGGGAGCAGCGGCTCCACCGCGTCGCGGAGCTCCTCCTGGCTGGTGCCGTCCTCGGCGGTCACCCAGATGTCGTGGTAGCGGTCCTTGCCGCCGAGGAAGAGGTCCTGGGCGGTCTCCATGTCGAAGGTCGCGAGCGTCGCCCCGTTGAGCGAGCCGCCCTCGGGGAAGCCCATGACCCCCACCAGCTCGGCGTTGAGCGTCGCCGTCTCGCCGGCGGTGATCAGCGGCACGGAGTCGCCGAGCTCGTAGCCGGTCTTGTCGACGACGTCCTCGTCGAGCGCCACCTCGCCGCTGGTCTCGGGGGCGCGGCCGTCGACGACCTGGAGCCCGGTCAGCCCGTGGCCGGGCGGCGCGGTGTTGTAGCCGGTGCCGATGCCCGGCGCGCCCTGGCCGCCGACGAGCTTGCCGTCCTTGTCCACCACGTAGACGCCGGTGGCGGAGACGTTGCCGTCGGCGCGGGCGGCGCCCGGCGCGGCGGCAAGCCTCTCGACCAGCGCCGGGCGCAGGGTCTTGCTCGACGGGGCGCCGTCCGCCGTCGTACCGCCGACGGGGCGGACCACGACGTCGCCGACGACGGAGGCGAAGAGCGAGGTGAAGCTGCGCGCCAGGGTGTCGGAGAAGACCAGCGTGCCTGAGACGAAGGAGACGCCGAGCACGATCGCGAACGTGCTCATCAGCAGGCGCAGCTTGCGCGCCAGCAGGCTCTTGAGTGCGACGCGGAACATTAGATGCCGCGCTCCGTGTTGTTCTCGGCAGCGCGTTTGGTGCCGGCGGCGAGCTCGGTGAGGTGCCCCATCCGCTCGAGGACCTCCTCGCGGGTGGGGTCGCGCAGCTCGTCGACGATGCGGCCGTCGGCGAGGAAGACGACGCGGTCGGTGTACGACGCGGCGACCGGGTCGTGGGTCACCATGACGACCGTCTGGCCGTGCTGGTCCACGCTGTCGCGCAGCAGCTCGAGGACCTCAGCGCCGGAGTGGGAGTCCAGGTTGCCGGTCGGCTCGTCAGCGAAGACCACCCGCGGCCGGCTGACCAGGGCGCGCGCGACCGCGACCCGCTGCTGCTGGCCGCCGGAGAGCTCGTTGGGCTTGTGGTGGAGCCGGTCGCCGAGGTCGACGGTGGCGATGACGTTGTCGAACCACTCCCGGTCCGGCTTGCGGCCGGCGATGTCGAGCGGCAGCGTGATGTTCTCGCGCGCCGTCAGCGTCGGCACCAGGTTGAACGCCTGGAAGACGAACCCGATCTGGTCGCGCCGCAGCGCCGTGAGTGCCTTGTCCTTGAGCCGGGTCAGCTCGACGTCGCCGACGTGCACCGAGCCGGAGTCCGCCCGGTCGAGCGCGGCGCAGCAGTGCATCAGCGTCGACTTGCCCGAGCCGCTGGGGCCCATCACCGCGGTGAACTCGCCCGCGATCAGGTCGAGCGACACGTCGTCGAGCGCGCGCACCAGCGCGTCGCCGGAGCCGTAGGTCTTGGTGAGGTTGCGGACACTGGCAGCGATGGTGGGCTCGGGCGCCGTCGTTGTCATGGCGTCAGCCTGTCAGGTGCCCGGTCGGTGCCGCCATCGGGTTTGTCCCTGAGTCGCGTCTCGGGGTTGCCGTGGTCCATCTCGCCCCACCGCCCTCCGCGCTTCGTCCAGTTATCCAGACCAAGCAGCACTCCGCGCGGCGTACCCACCCCGAAAAGTGTCACTCCACCTGCATAACTTGATGAAGCAACAGCCCGGCCCGCGCTTCGTCCAGTTATCCAGACCAAGCAGCACTCCGCGCGGCGTACCCACCCCCAAGAGTGCGACCCCGCCTGCATAACTTGATGAAGCAACAGCCCGGTGCCACAACAAAGCCCTTACGAAGTCAGCCGGGCGAGCAGCCCGCCGGGGCACTCCTCGGCGGTGACGGCGAAGATCCGGTGGTCGCGCCAGGCGCCGTCGATGTGCAGGTACCGCGGCGCGAAGCCGACCTCGCCGAGCCCGAGCTTCTCCACGACGCGCAGCGAGTTGGTGTTCTCGGGCCGGATCGCGATCTCGACCCGGTGCAGCCCGATGACCTGCAGGCAGTGGTCGATCGTCAGCGCGACGGCGAGCGGCATCAGCCCGCGGCCGGCGTACCGCTGGTCGATCCAGTAGCCGATCGAGCAGAAGCAGGCCGACCCCCACACGATGTTGCTGACGGTCACCTGCCCGGCGAACCGGCGGTCCACCTCGAGTGCGAACGGCATCGCCGTGCCCGCCCGCGCGCGCTGGTTGAGGGTGCGCACCATGGCCCGGTACGACGAGGGTCGGGGATCCCCGCCCGGCGGCACCGTGCCGTCCCAGGGCGTGAGCCAGGTGGCGTTGCGGTTGCGGACCTCGTGCCAGTCGTGCTGGTCGCTCCCCCGCAGCGGCCGCAGGGTGATCGGGTCGTGCCGGAGCGTCACCGGCCAGTAGTCGCGCCTCAATGGTCTCCCCCCGCCAGCTGGTCGAGCGCGTGGGGCAGCCAGCCGCCCAGCACGCCGAGCCCGTCCTTGACGCCGCCGGCCGACCCCGGGAGGTTCACGATCAGCGTCCGGCCCGCGACCCCGGCGAGGCCGCGGGAGAGGACCGCCGACGGCACGCCGGCCGCGACGCCGGCGGCCCTGATCGCCTCGGCGATGCCGGGCACCTCGCGGTCCAGCAGCGGGCGGGTCTCCTCGGGCGTGCGGTTGGTGGGGGTGAGCCCGGTGCCGCCGGTGGTCAGCACCACCGAGGCCCCGTCGGCCACGGCGGCCGCGATCGCCGCCCCGGCCGGCGGGCCGGCCGGCACCACCGACAGCCGCGGGGCCAGGCCCAGGCCGGTGAGGAAGTCGGCGACGAGCGGGCCGGTGGTGTCGTCGTACACGCCGGCGGCGGCGCGCGTGGAGGCGACGACGACAGCCCCCCAGCGACTCGACGGCTCACTCACGCGACCAGTCCCCCGACCGGCCGCCCGACTTGGCGACCACGCGCACGTCGGTGATCTCGGCGGCCTTGTCGACCGCCTTGACCATGTCGACGACGGTCAGCGCGGCGACGCTCACCGCGGTCAGCGCCTCCATCTCGACCCCGGTGCGGTCGGTCGTGGAGACCGTGGCCCGGATCTCGACGGCGTCGTCGGCCACCACCAGGTCGACGGCGACGGCCGACAGCGACAGCGGGTGGCACAGCGGGATCAGCGTCGGGGTCGCCTTGGCGCCCATGATCCCGGCCAGCCGGGCGACGGCGAGCGCGTCGCCCTTGGGCATCCCCTCGCCGCGCAGCAGCGCCACGACCTGCGGCGATACCAGCACCCGGCCGGTCGCGGCGGCGGTGCGCGCGGTGACCGGCTTCGCGGAGACGTCGACCATCCGCGCCGCGCCGGTGTCGTCGACGTGCGTGAGCCGCTCCATGGCCCCCGAGCCTAGTCGAGCGGGAGCACGTCCACCGTCGTACCGGCCTCGACGTGGGTGGTGTCCTCGCCGGTGATGATGAGCGCGTTGGCCTCCGCCAGGTCGGCGACCAGGTGGGAGCCGCGGCGCGGGATGGGGGTGACCGTCTCCCCGTCGTACCTCCCCCGTGCGAACTGCCGCTTGCCCGGCGGCGAGCTGAAGGGCGCGGTGCAGGTGGCGGGTACGGCGGGGCGCACGGCCGGCGCGATCCCCATCATCCGCCGCAGCGCGGGCAGGACGAAGGCCTGGAAGGAGACGTACGCCGAGACCGGGTTGCCCGGCAGCGCGCAGATCGGGACCTCGTCCTCACCGACGACACCGAAACCCTGCGGCTTCCCGGGCTGCATCGCGACCCCCCCGAACCACACGGTCCCCAGCGGCGCCAGCGCCTCCTTGACCACGTCGTAGTCGCCCTGGGAGACGCCGCCGGTGGTGACGATCAGGTCGGCGCGGACCAGTTGGTCGGAGAGCGTGTCGGCGAAGAGCCGCGGGTCGTCGCCGACGATGCCGACCCGGTAGGCGATCGCGCCGGCCTCGCGGACCGCGGCGGCCACCAGCCAGGAGTTGCCGTCGTAGATCGCGTCGTGGCTCAGCTGCGAGCCCGCGTCGCGCAGCTCGGAGCCGGTGGCCATCACCACCACGCGCGGGCGGGGCCGGGCCAGCACGGTGTCGAAGCCGAGGTTGGCGAGCAGCCCGAGCTGACGGGCGCCGAGGAAGGCGCCCGCCGACAGCACCCGGTCGCCGGTCCGCACGTCCTCCCCGACCCGCCGGATGTTGGCGCCGAGCGCGGGCTCGCGGGAGACCCGCACCCGGGCCACGCCGCGGTCGGTGTGCTCGTACGGCACCACCGAGTCGGCGCCCGCCGGCACCGGGGCGCCGGTCATGATCTTCGCGGCGGTGCCCGGCGAGATGGCGCGGATCTTGGACTGGCCGGCGCCGATGTCGCCGATGACCGGCAGCTCGACGGGCGCGCCCTCGGCCGCGCCGGCGAGGTCCTCGGCGCGCGCCGCGTAGCCGTCCATGGCCGAGTTGTCGAAGGGCGGCAGCGAGATCGGGGCGTCGACGTCCTCGGCGATCGCGAGCCCGAGCGCGTCCAGCAGCGGCTGGCGCAGCGGCGGCAGCGGCCGCACCCGCGCGAGGATCCGCTCCTGGTGCTCCTCGACCCGGATCAGGTCAGGCATCGCCCAGGACCGTCCCCGGCTCGATGCGCTGCGGGCCCCGCCGCTCCTCCAGTACGACGTCGCCGCGGACCGCCACCTTCGCCCCGAAGGTCCAGTCGCCCTGGACCCGCAGCGAGGTGGCCTCGCGCAGGGACGGCACCCCGTTGGCGAACCGCCGGTCGAACTGCGACATCACCTTGTAGACCGCCGGGTCGAGGTCGACGAAGGGCACCTCGCAGGTGGCGTCGAGCACGTAGTCGGCGCCGAGGTCGTAGACGTCCGAGCGCAGCACCAGCAGGTCGTTGGTGGACTTGACCGGCACGAACCGGTCGCGGCCGACCTCGATCAGCTGCGAGTCGTCGAAGAGCTCGATCGCCGCGCCCATCGCGGTCTCGATCTGGATCACCTCGGGCGTCGTGGAGTCCGACGGGTCGACCGTCTTGACGTTGCGGATCAGCGGCAGCCCGAGCACCCCCTCGCGGGCGACGAGCAGGTCCCGCATCGCGGCCGCGTCGAACCACAGGTTGTTGGTGCTGGTGAAGCGGTGCCGGTCGACCTCGGCGAGCGCGGCGAGGTCGCGCGGCAGCGTCTGCGCGGTCTCGCGCAGCACGATCCGGCCGTCGAGACGGCGGCGCGCGAAGTGGCCGCCCTTGCGGTCCGCGGCGGTACGGCGCACCGCCTCGATCGCGAACGGCGCCCCGGTCTGCGCGAACCAGCCCGCCACGCGGGCGTCCGGCACCGCGCCGAGGTTGTCGGAGTTGGAGACGAAGATGTGGCGGTAGCCGGCCTCGAGCAGCCGGTCGAGCATCCCGGTGCCGACGAGCGCGGTGTAGAGGTCGCCGTGACCCGGCGGACACCACTCCAGGTCCGGGTCGCGCGGCCACGCCACCGGCGTGAGGTCGCCGGCGAGCAGCTTGGGCTCCTTGTTCTGGAGGAACTCCAGGCCGATCCCGGGCACCGGCAGGTCCTGGTAGCGCGCGAGCGCCGCCATGGTGTCGGCGCTGGTCCGGAAGGAGTTCATGAAGATGAGGGGCAGCGGCGCGTCGTACTCCCCGCGCAGGTGGAGCACCTGGCGGGCGATGATGTCGAGGAAGCTCAGCCCGCTGCGCACCCCCAGCAGCGACTTAGCGCGGTCCATGCCCATCGAGGTGCCGAGGCCGCCGTTGAGCTTGATGACGGCGGTGTGGCGGATCGCCTCGGCGGCGACGTCGTCCGCGACTTCCACGTCGGCGAGCGCCGGCATCCCGATCGGCTCGATCGACTCCTCGGGGACCATGCCGGTCTCGCCGTGCTCCAGCAATCGGTAGTAGTGGACGAACACCTCGATCGCCGTCGGATCGATTCCGGCGTCGACCATCTTGGCGCGCGCGACTTCCAGGCCAGGGCTACCCATGCGGTTGATCGTAGGCTGCTGTCGTGACCGATATTCATGCGGCCAAGACCGCGCTGCGCACCCAGCTCACCGCCGCCCGTCGCGCCAGGGACGCGGCCGAGGTCGCCGACGCCGCCCTCGCGATCCGCGACCACGCCCTCGCCGAGGAGGCGGTACGGCGCGCCGACACCGTCGCGGCCTACATCTCCGTCGGCTCCGAGCCGGGCACCGGGCTGCTGGTCGACGCCCTGCGCGCGGCCGGCAAGCGGGTGCTGCTGCCGGTCACGCTGCGGTCGATGGATCTGGACTGGGCGCCGTATGAGGGGCCCTCGTCTCTGGCGCCCGCGGGCTTCGGGTTGCTGGAGCCGACCACGCCGCGGCTCGGGGTCGAGGGGATCGCCGCCGCGGACGTCGTACTCGCCCCCGCGCTCGCGGTCTCCGAGGCCGGGGTGCGGATCGGCAAGGGCGGCGGCTGCTACGACCGGGTGCTCGCCCGGGTCCCGTCCGGTACGCCGATCCTTGCGCTGCTGTACGACGACGAGACCGGCCGCGACGTCCCCGTCGAGCCCCACGACCGCGCCGTCACCGGCTGGCTCACCCCCTCCGGCCTCACCCGCGCATAACCGCGAGTCGGCGCATCTGTGCACCCGTAGGACGCCGAGTCGGCGCAAACGTGCACGCAGAACACGCCGAGTCGGCGCATCCGTGCACGCTGAGAGCGCCGAGTCGGCTCTAAAGTGCACGGCCGTCCGCAGGTCCGGGCGCACGCCTGTGGAGAACCGTGCATCTTTGCGCCGACTCGGCGTGATTTCGGTGCACTTTAACGCCGACTCAGCGTGTTTCTCGTGCACTTTCAAGCCGACTCGGCGTGATTTCGGTGCATCTTTGAGCCGACTCGGCGTCGTGTGTCAGTCGGCGGGGACGAGGGTGAGGCTCTCGGAGCCGTTGGCAGCGCCGTCGGCATCGACGGACTCCCGGGTGAAGGGCCAGGTCAGCGTCTCTCGACCTCAGCAAGCTCGACCGACCAATGAGACGACCCCTTGCTAGACAGCTCTGCCCATGCCATTGTCGGCTGCCCAACTTGAGGGCCCACCTACTTGGCCCAGGTCAACTTCTCGGGAGGGAAATTGCCCACCACCATCAGAAGGACGCTAGCGCAGGTCGTCGCACTTGCGTTAGCCATCGCATGCGCTGTCGCGCTCGCCTCGCCATCGGACGCCGCGAAGAAGCGCAAGTGGAACTCGAAGTCCACCCCGCTGACTTTGAAGGACGGGGATGTCCTGAAGGCTCAAGGATACGGCAAGTGGACGATCGGAACCACCAGTAGCGGCACACGCTCCCAAGCGTGGGGCTACCTCCGGGATCGCCATGCTAACGGTTTCAACGTATTCTACCGCCTTGACACCTACACCAACGCTGGCTATTGCCTTTCTCCAGAATATGTGAGCTGCGATCAGGTTTGGTACCCCTGGAAACATGAATATTCAGACTTCGACAAGGAAACCTGGAACAAAGAATACTGGTCTCCGAAGTTTTACGCATCAACATCGGTGAGCCCCGGCGGCAGCTACGCACGCGGACGCATGCGTGTCGGGGAGTCGAATCGTGGCCCCGACTCGTACTCTGGTAGCAAGTACACCAAGGGGAACCCATACTGAACACGCAACCGGCCCAGGAGTCCGAGCCGCGCGATCCATTGCCCGGCCCGTCGTTGCGGTGCATCCAACTCGAGGTCGAGCGGCGGCGAACAGGATTCCGCCTCGGCCCCATCGACGTGGAGGTCGGGGTCGGAGTGACGGTGCTCGTCGGACGCAACGGTGCAGGCAAGACCACCCTCATGCGCACGATCGTCGGGCTGGAACGGCCCTCGTCCGGCCGGGTTGAGATCGCGGGATTCGGCATCCGAGCGGCCCAGGAACGACGGGACGCCATCCGGCGGATTGGCTATGTGCCCCAGGCCGCCGCGATCCCGCCCTCGGCTCGCGTCACGGACATTCTCGCCTATGCGGCCTGGCTGAAGGGCGTCCCAGCCGCCGACACCCGCACACAGGGTGAAGATGCCCTGGAGCAGGTATCGCTCGCGGACTTCCACTCCCGCCGGGTCGGGACCCTCTCTGGCGGCGAGCGACAGCGCCTCTCCATTGCAATGGCGCTGGTGCACCGTCCCGACGTACTCGTTCTCGACGAACCCAGCGTCGGCCTCGACTTGGTGCAGCGTGCTCAGTTGACCCGCATCATCGACAGGCTCGGGTCGGAACACGCCGTGCTGCTGTCCACCCACCTGGTCGAGGACATCTCGGAAACAAGCGGCCGCATCGTCGTGATCCGGGACGGGCAGATTCGATTCACGGGCACGCCCGCGGACGTCGGGGAAGACCTGGGTCGCGGCCTGTGGCAACTGCTCGGCGGCGACGGGGCATGAGACGCGATCTTGCTCGCTATCGGCTGCGGGCATCTCGCGCGACGCTCGCGGGGTTGCCGATCGTGGCGACTCTCGCCTATGCACTCTTCTCACAGTTGGCGACCTGGCGAGGCGATTGGCTGTGGGGCTATAACACGATCTCGCAGGCACTGCCCGTGGTGCTCGTCCTCACCGCGTTCGTCGCCGGCTGGGACGCCGGCTCGCGTGGCAGCGGCTATGCCGCACTGGCCGAACGTGGGCCCGACGGATACTGGAAGGTCTCGTGGACCCTCCTGCTGGTGCCCACAGCGGTCGCCGCGGGCTCGTTCCTAGCGACAGCGGCCGTGATGAGCGCGATCACCGTGGCCGGCGACGGCGTCGTACAGGCTCGCTACCTCCTGCTCGTCGCCTCCCATCTGCTGATGATCCTGGTGGCCGCATCCCTCGGCCTCTACGCGGGCCGCTACCTGAATGCGCCGCTCGCGGCCTGCATGGCCGCTGCGGTGATCGCGCTCCTGATGTTCATGCCGAGCTTCGGCGGTCAGCAGCTCTTCGGGTTGGCTGGCGCCAACTCGCCACTCGTCGGGCTCGCACCGGACTGGCGCTACTACGCAGTCAACCTGTCGGCACTCGCCGTGATCGCTGCTAGCCTGATCGCCAGCGTCCTCGTGCGCCACCCGACCGCATGGGTCGCGATCGCCCCCCTGGTCGTGGCCGTGATCGTGACCGGCGGGCTTGCTGTACTCGGGCCCCGTGCCCAGTTCACGTCGACCGGCACGCCTGCTTCCCGCTGCGTGGACGAGCCGGTGCCCGTGTGCGTCTACCCGGGCTACGACCGGCTGCTGCCGGTCGCATCCGACCGCCTCGCCGGGTTCTTCGCGACGGCGGCAGAGCGAGGCGTCCCCCGTGATGCGTTCCCCGAACGATTCGCCCAGTACGGCGGCGTCCGGCCCGCCGAGCCCATCGGCGTGCTCGAGCCGGGGAGGTCCGCACTCCGCGACAACGCATTCGCCAGCGAGGATCTAGCCTTGGCGCTCAGCACCCCCCTGTGGTGCTCGGCGATGTTCGCCGCCGAGCCTCCGCTCGGGTTGCTGGCGCACCTCGACCGTGTCCACAACTGGGTGCTGTGGGTCGACGGCGGCATCCCGAACGGCGAGTGGAGCGCGCGCGAGCCCAAGCTCGCCGCGATGACCCCGCCGGAGCAGGCGGCCGTCATTGTCAACGAACTCGACGCGCTGGAGCGATGCGACTCATGATGCGCGTCGATGATCCGCGTTCGATCGCCTATCAACTTGCATTCCGTCGCTGGAGCATCGGCGCCTTCGCCGTCGTCCTGGGAGCCGCCCTGACCACCGCAAGAGTCACCGTGCCGAACATCATGGGCGAGCCGGGCGTTCCCCCCACACGGATCTACCTGCTGTTGGGGTGCGCGGCCGCCTCGGCGGCGGTGCTTGCCCTGCGGCCGGTACTGCCGGGACCCGAACGCATTGCCGCCCGCAACATGAGGATCGCGCGAGCCTGGCTGCTGGTCGGGACGGTCGGTCTCGCTATGGCGACGGCCTTCGCGGTCGGTTCCGTCATCGACCCTGCGTACGGCGTCCGCGGCGTGGCCGCCTGCGCGGCACTGATCGGCCTCGGCCTGGCGGCGCACGGTGTCAGCCTCTTCCTCGGCCTCGTTCTCCCCTGGATCTACGTGATCGCCGGGCTCGGCTTCGGGTACGACACCAACGTCGCCGGCCCGTCCGCGCAGGTCCGGCCATGGGCGTGGATTATCGACGATTCGGTGCTCATCGCCCCGCAGCTCCTCCTCTTCGCCGCCGGCGCCCTGGTGTTCATCCTGGTCTCCCCGCGAGAAGGCCTGCATTCCACGTAATCGGCGGGCGTCCGTTCGCCCCGAGTCGGCTCTTGAGTGCACGCTGAGAGCGCCGAGTCGGCTCTAAAGTGCACGGCTGTCCACAGCTCCGGGCGCGCGCCTGTGGAGAACCGTGCATCTTTGCGCCGACTCAGCGTGATTTCGGTGCACTTTAACGCCGACTCGGCGTGTTTCTCGTGCACTTTAACGCCGACTCGGCGTGATTTCGGTGCATCTTAGAGCCGACTCGGCGTCGTGGGGGTCAGTCGGCGGGGACGAGGGTGAGGCTCTCGGAGCCGTTGGCAGCGCCGTCGGCGTCGACGGACTCCCGGGTGAAGGGCCAGGTCAGCGTCTCGCCGCGGGCCCACAGCTCGAGCTGGTCGTCGTAGTGGCGGCTGGCGGGGTGCCCGGAGACGCCGGTCAGCGCCACCCACCGGGAGGCGTCGAGGTCGCCGAGCGAGACCACCATCCGCATCGTCGGGCCCGAGGTGACCGCGAACGCGTCCGAGCCGGACACCGAGGCGTCCCACTCGGTGGCGTTGACGGTGGCGTTGCCGCCGCCGACACCGCCGCCGTCGAGGTTGAAGAGCCAGGCCAGCCCGCGGATCCCGCCGAAGGTGCGGTGCCGCAGGTCGATGCGGTGGTCCAGCCCCCACTGCCAGCTGTCCGGCTCGAATGCCTGGAACCGCGTGAGGTCGTCGCGCGCGTCCACCATCGCCCGCAGCAGGATGTCGTCGCGGGTCTCGACCTCGTCGGTGGTGCGGTCGTCCCACCAGGCGTTGCGGGGCTGGTCCAGCAGCCGCTCGACGACGGCGTACCAGCGCTGCCCGCCCTCCGGCCACAGGCTGCGCCGGATCTCGTCGTGGAAGGTGAGCCGCAGCAGGTTGGCCCACACCGCGTTGAAGTACGCCGCCGCGGCGCTGTCGGGCTGCTGCCGGTAGTCCCAGGTCTCGAGCAGCTCCTGGCCGTCGCGGTAGTAGCGGGCGCCGAGGATCTCGACGTCGAGGAGGCGCGGCACCAGGGTGGGTGCCATCGGGTTGAGGTCGTCGAGCTGCAGGTCCGCCAGTTCCTCGACGCTCCAGGTCTCCCGCTCGGCGAGCAGGTCGGCGATCCGCCCGGAGCGGTAGCCGTGGTCGAAGTCGGTCCCCAGCAGATAGGGGTACGACGAGGCGACCGGCGCCTGGTTCGCCGCCACGATCGCGCCGCCGGCGGGATCGAGCAGGTTGGGCAGCGACTCGAACGGCACGAACCTGCCGGTCCACGCATACGCCCTGCGCCACCCCGGCACCGGCTGCCGCCCGTCGTGGCCGGCCTTGCGGATCGGGATCTGGCCCGGGGTCTGGTAGCCGATCCGGCCGGCGCGGTCGGCGTAGAGCAGGTTCTGCGCCGGGACGTCGAAGAGCCGCGCAGCCGCCCGGAACTCCCGCCAATTGCCGGCAGCGTTGAGGGCCAGCAGGGCGTCGAACGTCGACCCGGGGATCAGGCCGGTCCACGCCAGGCTGACGCCGTACGCGTCCCTGCCGTCGGCCGCGGCGGCGTTCGCGCCGACCGAGGTCAGGTCGTTGTCGACGTCCGAGAGCAGCGGGCCGTGCCTGGTCGAGCGCACCTCGTGGCGGACGTCGGAGGAGTCCGCGACCGCGATGACCTCCGTGCGGCTGTCCAGCTCGCGCCACCGGCCGCCGTACCGCGCACGACCGCGGTCGAGCCGCTCCAGATAGAGGTCCGCCACGTCGGGTCCGAGGTTGGTGAGCCCCCAGGCGATGTCCGCGTTGTGGCCGATCACGACCCCGGGGACGCCGGAGAAGCTGAAGCCGGCGACGTCGTACGGGCACTCCTCGCTCACCCGGCGGCAGTGCAGCCCGACCTGCATCCACACGCCGGGCACCGAGACCGCCAGGTGCGGGTCGTTGGCCAGGATCGGCGCGCCGTCCTCGGTGCGGTCCCCGCTCAGGACCCAGGAGTTGCTGCCGATGCCGTCGCCCGCGCCGAGGAGTTGCGGCATCGCGGCCAGACCGTCGGCGACCCTGGCCAGCGGCTCGCGATGGCCGGGCGGCGCCGCGTCCGGTTGCCGGCTCACGCCCGGCTCCCGCAGCCACTGGTCACCGACCAACTCGCCGGCGGTCACGATCGGCGCGAACCGCTCCTCGTCGTACGGCGGGAAGAGCGCCTCGACCTGCGCGGGGGTGTGGTTGACCGAGGTCAGCGACCGCGCGACCTCCTCGGACAGGTTGCCCTGGAGGTCCCAGGCCATCGCCTTGAGCCAGGACAGGGAGTCGACGGGCTGCCAGCGCTGCGGCTCGTAGCCGGCCGCCCCCGCGACGGTGAGCGCGGTGTATTCGGCGGCGATCTCGGTCGGATGGCGTCCCTCGAGCCACGCGTTGACGCCGTCGGCGTAGTGCTGCAGTGCCTCGCGGGCCTCGGGGCTGGCGAGCGCGAACTCCCGCTCGGCGACCTCGCGCCAGCCGAGCGTGCGGACCAGCTTGTCGGTCTCCAGGGTCGCGGTGCCGAACACCTCCGAGAGCCGGCCGGCCGTGTAGCGGCGCCGCATGTCCATCTCGAAGAAGCGCTCCTGGGCATGGACGAACCCCTGCGCGAACATCAGGTCGTCGACCGTGTCCGCGTAGATCCGCGGGATCCCCGAGCTGTCGCGCACCACCTCGACCTCGCCCTCCAGGCCCGGCACCGAGATCTCGCCCTCGGTCTGCGGCAGCGGCCGGCGCACCGCCCAGGCCACCAGCAGCGAGACCAGCAGCGCGCCGACGAGGACCGCGACGAGCAGGTACGTCGCCACGCGGGCCGCCGTGGGCCAGCGACCGAACCGCCACCAGGCCGCGGGGGCCTCGCCGGTCGCGGGAGTGGGCTGAGCGCTCATGGTGGCCTCATTGTGCCGTACAATTGGCAGTCGACCCTGTAGAGTGCCAGTGCGCGTGTTGCAGCCTGGCCGGCGCCGGGCCCCAAAGACCATCGCGGGAGGAGACCAATCGTGCCGAGGTATGACTACGCATGCACCGAGTGCGGACACCAGTTCGACGTCTTCCAGTCCTTCTCCGACGACGCGCTGACCGACTGCCCCGAGTGTGACGGGCGGCTGCGCAAGGTCTTCAACGCCGTCGGCGTCGTCTTCAAGGGTTCCGGCTTCTACCGGAACGACTCCCGCTCCTCGAGCGCCTCGTCCTCGGGCGCCTCCTCCGGCCCCTCCGCCTCCTCCGGCGCGGGTACGACGAAGCCTGCTGCCGCGAAGTCCGACTCGGGCGCCAAGACCGACTCCGCCAAGAAGGTCCCCGCCGCCTCCACCAGCTGATCCACAGACTTATCCACAGTCTCGCGCGGGCTGTGGATAACGGCTTCGGTCGCCCGCTCACCGCGGCTACGGTCGGGGCATGTTGCAGCAGCAGGTCACCCGACGACAACGCTGGCGCCGCCAGTGGCGCCGGACCGTGCTGACCCGGCGCCGGCCGCTGGCCGCGCTGCTGGTGGTCGTCGCGGTCCTCGCGGCGCTGCGGTCGCTGGCGCCGCCACCCCCCGAGACCGTGCCGGTGATCGTCGCGGCCCACGACCTGCCGGGTGGTACGGCGCTCGGCGCCGGCGACCTCGCGGAGGTCGCGCTGCCGCCGGACGCCGTGCCGGCCCGGGCGTTGGAGAGATCCGACCTGGTCGGGCGGACCCTGGCCGCGCCGGTCGCCCGGGGCGAGCCGCTGACGAGCGTCCGGGTGCTGGGCGAGGGTCTGCACTCGTCGTACCCGGGGCGCACGACCATGCCCGTGCGGCTGCCCGACGGCGACGGCGCCGGGCTGCTCCGGGCCGGAGACCGGGTCGACCTGCTCGCCACCGACCCGGAGACCGCGAGCAGCGTCGTACTCACCCGCGAGGCCGTCGTGGTGACGGTCCCCGAGGCCGGGTCGGCGGGCGAGCTTCCCGGGCGGCTGGTGGTGCTGGCCGTCTGGCCCGGTGATGTGACCCGGGTGGCGAGCGCCACAGCGCGGGAGTGGATCGGCTTCGCGTACACGAGTTAGCATCCCGCCAGACAGATTCCCCACCCGCAGCCACCGGCCGCGAAGGAGCACAAGGCATGTCCGGCTTCAAGAAGTTCATCCTCCAAGGCAACCTGGTCGACCTCGCGGTCGCGGTGATCATCGGTACGTCGTTCGGGGCCGTCGTCTCGACGTTCACCAACTGGCTCACCGCCCAGCTCCCCGAGAGCGTCGAGAACGTCTTCACCAACACCCCGAACAGCTTCGGCGCGTTCCTCAACGCCACGATCTCGTTCCTGATCCTCGCGACCGTCGTCTACTTCTTCGTGGTCATGCCCTTCACCAAGGCCAAGGAGAAGTTCTTCCCCGACCCCACGGACGAGGCCCCCGTGCCCGCCGACATCGTCCTGCTCGAGGAGATCCGGGACGCGATCCGCGCCAAGGCCTGAGCCTTCGCCGCGCCTGGGGCCGGTGCGGCGAGATCTTGCCGTCACACCAGCCCCACGCGCCACCGCTTCATCAAGTTATGCAGGCGGGACGGCACTCTTCCTGGTGTGTACGCCGAGCAGAGTGCGACCTCACCTGGCTAACTCGCCGAAGCGGCAGTTGCCGCGCCCGGAATCTGGCAAGAATCCGGGTGCGGTCATGAGTCGATCACCAGCCAACGGCCGGCCTTCGCCGACCCTTCGCGGCGTACCCGGCCGGCGGCCTTGAGCCGGGCGAGGTGTCGCTCGCGCCGGGGCGTCTTGCCGAGCCGGCCCGTCCGCACGCTGTTCCACCTGGCCTGGTCGCGTGAGGCAGGAGTGCCGGCCGCGTCACACCTGCCCCACGCGCCCCCGCTTCATCAAGTTGTGCAGGCCGCTTCGCACTCCTCACGGTGGGTACGCCGTGCAGAGTGCGACGTCACCTAGGTAACTCGCCGAAACGGCAGTGGCCGCACCCGGGACCCGGCTCCGCCTGCAAACCTGTCGGCGCCATCATCAGGTCAGCCCGAAGTAGCGGTCGAAGAAGGCAACCAGCTTGTCGAGGACCCTCTGCTTCTTGGCTGCGTGGCCTGCGCTGGGTGAGAACCGGGAGACGGGCGGCAGGATGCGGGTGATCGCGGTGCCGGTAGTGGGGACGGCGCCGTCGCGGAACGCATTGTCAACGAACGCCCGAGTCTCATCAGGCTTGAGGCTCTCGTCGGCGATGATCGTCTCCAACTCCTCGGTGCGCCTCGCCTCAACGAAGATGCGCCAGTCCTCGCGGGTGTCGCCAGTGACGTTGACCGAGTCGACGAAGGCCATGATGAGGTCGCTCTTGTTTCGCAGGCTCGGGCTGGAGTCGATGGCACGCGTGATGTTGGTGACGGCCTCCAGCTCGACGCCCGACCCATTGCCTCGCACCTCACGCCACTGCTCGACGAGCAGCAGGATGTAGTCGACGTTGACCTCGACCTGCTTGACGAGCTCGATCTCGAAGACGACGTCATCGTTGATCGACTCCTTCTCCGCGTCGTCAAGCTGCCGGAACTCGGCGAAGAGATCGAGGTAGATCGATCGGTAGTCCTGGAACTCCCGATTGGTGAGCAGCGCGTCGCCGGCGAAGTCGTCGAACGACGTGAGGATGTTGCGCAGCCGCAGCACCTGACCGAACAGCGCGATGAACCCCCTCTTGGCGGACTCCCCCACGATGTCGATGCCGAGCGGGTAGCGGCCCTTAAGGTCAGCGATGGCGTCGACGTACTCGGCGTAGTAATCCGCGTATGGCTTGAGCAGGACGACGCCGCGCGCGTCTCGGTTCCCGAACAGCGCGAGCGCGTCGTTGGTGGCGTCCTCCAGGTCTCGGAAGGACACGATGTTGCCGTAGGTCTTGACCGAGTTCAGGATGCGGTTGGTGCGTGAGTACGCCTGGATGAGGCCGTGGGCGCGCAGATTCTTGTCCACCCACAAGGTGTTCAGTGTGGTGGCGTCGAAGCCCGTGAGGAACATGTTGACCACGATCGCCATGTCGAGCTCGCGGTTCTTCAGCCGGCCCGAGAGGTCCTTGTAGTAGGACTGGAAGCCGTCGACGCTGGTGTCCCACGACGTGCCGAACATACCGTTGAAGTCACCGATCGCGTGCTCAAGGAAGTCGCGCGAGGTCTCATCGAGCGCCCCGGTGTCGAGGCCCTCCTCGTCTAGGAGCCCGTCTTCTTCGGCCTCGTTGGCGGCGTAGGAGTAGATGATGCCGATCTTGAGCCGTTGGTAGCCGGGATCGGCCTCCTGGCGCCTGCGCTGCTCCGACTCGAAGAGCGCGTAGTAGCGCTTGGCGGCGTCGATGGACGCGGTGGCGAACATCGAGTTGAACCCGCTGACCCGCTTGTCTTGAAGCAGGTAGGTCGAGTTGCGCTTGGTCTTCTGGTCGAAGTGGTCGAGCACGTACGCGACGACGTTGCCCATCCGCTCCGGTGACAGCAGTGCCCGCTCGGTGTCGATGGCTGCGACCTGATCGGTCGGCAGCCTGTCGGGCAGCTTGACGGTGTTGACGTAGTCGATCCGGAACGGCAGCACGTTCTTGTCGTTGATCGCATCCACGATCGTGTAGGTGTGCAGTCGGTCCCCGAACGCCTGCTCAGTGGTGCGCGGTTGCGGGCTGCCGCCCGTCCTGGCGTTGTCAGCGAAGATCGGAGTACCCGTGAAGCCGAATATATGGTACCGCTTGAAAGAATTCTCCACGGCTTGACGCATGTCTCCGAACTGACTTCGATGACATTCGTCGAATATGACGACGATGCGTTCTTTGAAAATCTCGTGACCGCGACTGTGACCGATGAATCGAGCAAGTTTCTGGATCGTCGTGACAACAATCCGCGAATTCGGGGATTCGAGTCGCCGTGCCAGATGGGCGGTGTTGTTCGTCCCGTCGACGGCCCCCTTTTCGAACCGGTCGTACTCTCGCTGAGTCTGGTAGTCGAGATCTTTGCGATCTACCACGAACAGGACTTTGTGGACACTTTCCATCCTGGAGGCGAGTTGCGCAGCCTTGAATGAGGTGAGCGTCTTGCCCGAACCGGTGGTGTGCCAGACATATCCGCCTGCGGCGGTGGTGCCGAGTTGCTTGGCATTCGTCGAGGTCAGGATGCGCAACAGGATCCGCTCCGTCGCTACGATCTGGTACGGCCTCATCACCAGCAGCTTCTGGTCGACGTCGAAGATGCAGTACTTCGTCAGGATGTTGAGCAGCGCGTGCTTGGCGAAGAACGTCTTGGTGAAGCCGGTCAGGTCGGTGATCGCCCTGTTTTGCGAGTCGGCCCACCAGGACGTGAACTCGAAACTGTTGGACGTCTTGCGCCATCCGCCGGCGCCCGACCGACGCCTTCCTCCCTGCTCGGCGAGGTGGGAGTCACGGGTGGTGTTGGAGTAATACTTCGTCAGCGTCCCGTTGGAGATGACGAAGAGTTGGACGTACTCGAAGAGCCCGGAGCCGGCCCAGAAGGAGTCGCGCTGGTAGCGGTTGATCTGGTTGAACGCCTCACGGATGTCTACGCCGCGCCTCTTGAGTTCGATGTGCACCATCGGTAGACCGTTGACCAGCACGGTCACGTCGTACCGATTCGACTTGGCAGCTCCTCCCATCTGGTCGACCTCGTACTGGTTGATGACCTGAAGGCGGTTGTTGTGGATGTTGGTCTTGTCGAGGAGGTAGATGTTCTTGCTTGTGCCATCTTCCCGCTTGAGGACCTGGACGTGGTCGGTCTGGATCCGAGCGGTCTTCTCGACGATGCCCTCGTTCGCTCCGGCGATCTGATGGCGGTAGAACCTGTCCCACTCGCCGTCGGTGAATGTGATCGCGTTGAGCGCCTCCAACCGGGCGCGCAGGTTGACGACCAACTCAACCTCGGTTGTGATCGGCAGGTACTCGTACGCCTGCTCCTGGAGCAATGCGATGAACGACGCCTCCAACTCGGCCTCGGACTGGTAACCGGTCGCCGACGTCGGCTCCGGCACGAACTCCGCCACCACGGTGCTCTCGTCCGACACGGAGATCGGCTCGTAGCGGTACGAAGGACCGGGCGCGGTCATCGATCCATCACCACCCAGCGGCCGCCCCTGGCCGGTCCCTCCCGGCGTATCCGCCCCTCCCGCCCCAACTTGGCGAGGTGTCGCTCGATCGTCCGTGGCGTCTTGCCGAGCCGGCCCGCGATGGCAGCAGCGCTCAACGTCGGTTCGACACCGAGCAGCGCGAGCAGAACGTCGTCTACTCCGACATTTTCTCCGACATTTTCTCCGACATCGACGCTTCCGTACGTCACCAGCACCTCCTCGATGGCGTCCAGGATCGCACCGAGGCTGAACTCGATGAACTCGGTCGCGTCGTTGTCTCGTTGGGAGGACCGAAGCGCCTGGTAGTACTGCGGACGACTGTTGAAGACCACGGACTCCATCGGGAGCGAGGCGAACGCCTCGTTCCAATGGGCCAGGATGAGTGTCTGCCAGAGACGACCGATCCGTCCGTTGCCGTCCGCGAAGGGGTGGACGGTCTCGATCTCGCAGTGGACGACGGCACTGAGGAGCACCGGATGCAGATCAGACGCGCGCGCCCACGCGAACAGGTCGCCCATGAGCCCGGGGACGAACTGCGATCGGGCACCGGCGTGGACCGGGATGTCTCCCTCGTACACCGCCACATCGCTACTGCGGAACCTCCCTGCGTCCTTGATCATTCCCCGCGTCACCAGTCCGTGGGCGGCGAGGAAGTCTTCGACCTCGTAGGGATCGAACATCATGAGATGGTCATAGGCGTCGTGTGCGTTCTTCACCTCCTGGATGTCGGCTGGCCGTCCCCACACCGGCTGACCGTTGAGGACGTCCGACACCTGGGCGAGCGACAACTGATTGCCCTCGATGGCGAGGGAGGAGTAGATCGACCGCACGCGGTTCTCTCGGTGCAGGCGGATGTCCAACCGGAAGTCTGTGCCCAGCTCGAGGCGCGTGATGCTCTCGACGATCTTGGCCAGGTGGTCAGCGGCCCTGACCGAGATCGTGAACGGAGGCCCAGGAGTCTGACTCATCCCGCCTCCCGGAAGGCGAGCAGGCGGTCACGGTAGTAGACGTGCTGCTTCCGATAGGCCACGATCTCGGCCAGGAGGCCCGCGGACAGGTTGCACACCAAGTCATCGAACTTGTCAAGAAGCGCGACGATGCGGTCCTGGTCCTCACGCTCAGGAACAGGGATCGAAATCCGCCCGAGACCTTCACTCGAAATTCGCTTCAATTTGGCGCGCGCCACATGCTTGTTCTTTTCGACGTGAAATCGTGACGTCTGGAGGTAGTAGGCAACGAACTTCGGGTTCATGGAGTGACGGAAAGCGAAGGTGTCGTCGTGGATGGCGACATCTTCATCGCCAAGCCACGCGACTGCCTTCGCGACGTCTTCGACCGTCTCGCCCACCGCTGCGATCACGACATCATTCTTGCTCGCGAACCGCAGGTCCGACTTCATCTCCGAACGGACTCTCGATCGCGCCTCGCGGGTGACGACCCCATAGTAGGTATAGATCTCACCGTAGTGAATACTCGGGACTCCGTCCGGTACGACGTCACCCTTGGTGAACCTCCGACCACGGAAGAACTCGCCGACCTCACTCATCCTCGCCCACCTGATCGGCCGTCGGGAGGGAGAGTCAACTGCGTCAAAGGACAGCAACGAGTCGCGATAGTAAGCGTACTGACGGGAGCGCATCTCTATCTCAGCTAGGAGCTTGGACTCGATCTCGGCCTGCAACCGTGTCAACTTGTCAAGAAGCTCGACGACCGCTTTTTGAACCGCAACATGTGGAACGGGAATCCGCTGCGCGAGCAATTTGGGGTATTCCAACGACGCAACTGATCCACCTGTCTTGCGAACAGCGCGTAGCAACTCGGGTCCAATTGCCTGCAGAAGGTGCGCGAGGTATCCGGGCAAGACACCCTCACTGGGGACAACCGCCTTCATGTCCTGGTTCAGCGTCATGGGGACAGGGACAAGCGCCGTCGGAAGAATGCGGTCCAGAATGCTCGATCGGACCACTATGGCGACCGAGTTCGCCGGTACCAACTTGGTCGCGGATCCCTGGACCGCCGCCTCAGTGATGTGATCCTGCGTGTCGCTGACCACGGGTCGTCTCATGTCCTTGGGCGACAGCCACGGGATGGTCCCCCCTGCCCAGAAATCTGCGCGACCCTTCGATGGAGTCCCTCCGCCGTACCACGCACCAACTTCGCCAAGCGACTTGAACTCAACCCCACCGGGGCAATGCTCGGTGATGAGGTCGTCGATCCAACTCATGATCCGCCCTCCAGGTCAGCGACGATAGCGTCGATCTCGGCTCTCAGCTCGGTCTGCCTGTCAACGATCCGCACGAGTTCGGCGTTGAGCGCCTTGATGTCGATCACCTCGCGGGTGTCCTCCGGCTCGACGTAGGAGCTGACCGCGATATTGTAGCCGTTGTCGGAGATGGCCGCGTGGTCAACCAGCGTGGCGAAATGCGGGATGTCCTTGCGGTTAGTGAACGCGTCGAGGAGATTGCGCTGATGCTCCGTGGTGAGCTTGTTCTTGTTGCCCTGCCTGGTGAACAGGGCTGACCCGTCGATGAAGAGGATCCTGTTGTCGGCCTTGGACTTCTTGAGCACGATGATGCAGGTCGCGATCGTGGTACCGAAGAACAGGTCAGGCGGGAGCTGGATGACCGTGTCGACGAAGTTGTTGTCGACGAGGTACTTTCTGATCTTCTGCTCAGCGCCACCTCGGTAGAGCACGCCGGGGAACTCCACGATCGCCGCCGTCCCGTTGACCGCGAGCCAGCTGAGGATGTGCATGGTGAATGCGAGGTCAGCCCTCGACTTGGGGGCGAGCACACCGGCCGGGGCATACCGTGGGTCGTTGATCAGCAGCGGGTTCGCGTCGCCCTCCCACTTGATGGAGTAGGGCGGGTTGGACACGATCGCCTCGAACGGCTCGTCGTCCCGGTGGGCCGGGTCGATCAGCGTGTCGCCGTGGGCGATGTCGAACTTCTCGTAGTTGACGTCGTGCAGAAACATGTTGATCCGGCAGAGGTTGTAGGTCGTTAGGTTGATCTCCTGGCCGAAGTACCCCTGCCGCACGGCCTCGTGACCGAGAACCTTGTTGAACTTGAGCAACAGCGACCCGGAACCGCAGGCGGGGTCGTAGACCTTGTTGACCTCGGTCTTGCCGACAACTGTGATCCGGGCGAGCAGCTCGGAGACCTCCTGCGGGGTGTAGAACTCGCCGCCGGACTTTCCTGCGCCGGAAGCGTACATCTGCATGAGGTACTCGTAGGCGTCGCCGAAGGCGTCGATGCTGCTCTCTTTGAAGGCCGCGCCGCCGTGACCCAGCTTGAGGTCTCCGATGGCGTCGAGGAGCTTGACCAACTTCTCATTGCGCTTGGCGACCGTCGGGCCGAGCTTGCTGGAGTTGACGTCGAGATCGTCGAACAGGCCCTTGAAGTCGTCCTCGGAGTCCTGGCCGATCGCGGAGGCCTCGATGTTGGTGAAGACCCGGTCGAGAGTCTCGTTGAGGTTCTCGTCATGGCGGGCCTTCTCGCGCACGTTCGCGAACAGGTCTTGCGGGAGGATGTAGAAGCCCTTCTCCTTGACCGTCTCCTCGCGGCCGAACTCCGCGTCGGCGTGGGCCAGGTAGCGGTAGTCGAAGTCTGGGTTGCCGGCCTTCCACTCAGCATCGTTGAGGTAGGCGGTCAGGTTCTCGGAGATGAACCGGTAGAACAGCATGCCGAGGACGTACGACTTGAAGTCCCACCCGTCGACGCTGCCGCGCAGATCGTTGGCGATCCGCCAGATGGTCTTGTGCAGTTCGGCCCGCTCAGCCTCCTTAGTCGTGGTCACGCTGCATCCGCATGGATCGGAACGACGTACTGCGTGCCTGTCTGCAGGAGCCCGAGGAGATCCGCGTCATCAACCTTCACACGGACCATCTTGCCGTGCACCGCCGACAGAGTCGGAGCAGCCTCGCACGGAGTGGCGAACGTGTGGATCCGGGTGACTGGCGTTCGTCCGCCTCTGCCGGCCACCGCGGGCCGCACCAGCCTCAGGCGCCACCGCTTCACCACGTTCTGCAGGCGGGACGTGACTCTTCACGGTGTGTACGCCACGAAGAGTGCCACCTCGCCCAGCTGACTCGCCGAAGCGGGGGCCGTGCCGAGCATCTGAGTGGACGCAGCGCCAGGTCTTGGATCCGGCCTCGCCTGGTTGCCGACATCGTCCTGCACCTGCAGGCGGTGCGTGTTGAGATGACCGCGAAGAGTCGCCCGGTGAAAGTGACTTCCTCCTCCGGCGACGCGGGCGTTGAGGCTGTCCACGTCTCGCGGTGAATGGCTCGCGTGTCGAAGGTCGTCCGACTGATTCCGTCTACCTTCAGTTCTATCCGGGGTGCCGACCTCTGGAGGGCGGCCACAAGGTCTCCTGCCGCGCGCGCGAGCGAGTCGGTCACCCAGTCGGGACGCTGGTCAGCGCCGACACTCTGGATCAGCTCGGCCAACCTGAGGTCGACCGCCTCTTCGTCAGGCAGGCCGATCTCAAAGGCGCCCTGAGCGACGTCCCGCTCAGCGATGATCGTCGTGCTGCCCTTCTCCAACCCGATGCGGAGGCTGGCCACGCGCTCGAGGTTCTTGGATGGACGGCCTCGCTGAGCGGAGTCGGTCTCGATCCTGCCGAGACGTGTCGCGATCGCTTGCAGGCTCTTGACGATCTCCACGAGCCGGTCGGCGTCGATCAGGCCTTCAGGCGCGTCCATGCCCTCCAAGTGGAGTTCGAATCGCTTGGACATGGGCTCACCACCTCGTTGCTCAGGCGCCGCGGGGAAGTGCGGCAGATGGTCCATTCTGTCGCAGAAGCCCAAGGCGTACCGGAAGGCGCCGGGGCGTTCAGCCGCCGTGGTGCGGGGGGACCTGCTCGCGCAGCCACCGGTCGGAGTCCGGGGCGCCTGCGTCGCCGGGCTCGGTGTCGTCGGAGGTCGCCTCGGGGAGTACGTCGCCGAAGATCCGCGCCAGCCGGCGCCGACGCTGCCAGTCGGGCTCGGACGGCGGAGCGTCCTGCGCGTCGTACTCGCTCATCCGCAGAGGCCGACCTCGGACCGCTCGGTCGAGGTCTCGGGACCGGTCGGCTCGCTCGTGGGCAACTGCGGCGCGACCTCGACGTTCCCGCTCGTGCCCTTGCTCTTGTCCTCGGCCGTGTCCTTGCCCTGCGACTCCGCGGTGATCGCGCCGTCGATGAACTCCTCCGGAAGCGGCTCATCCTGGGCGATGTGCTCCCAGATCTCGGCCGCCTCGGGCCGCCACTGGACCCGGTTGGGGTCCTCGGGGTAGACCTCCCACGGCACGGTGATGAACTGGATGTTCTCCAAGCCGATGTTGCGGAACTGGTAGCCCAGGCCGGCGATGTCCTTCAGCGAGCCGATCCCGGTGTCGACCTCGAGCGATTTGGTCGCTGCGTCGAGGAAGTTGAAGAGCTTGATCGGGTTCGCCAGCGTGCCGGCGGAGATCACCTTGTGAGCCATCGACGCGACGAACGCCTGCTGCCGCTTGATGCGCCCGATGTCCGAGCCATCGCCCACGCTGTACCGCTCGCGCACGTAGTCGAGCGCCTGCTTGCCGCTGACCTCGTACGTCCCGGCGGGCAGGTAGATATTGTGCGCCGGGTCGCTGATCTCCTCGGGCACGCACACCTCGACACCGCCGATCGCGTCGACCATGTCCTTGAAGCCGTTGAAGTCGACCACCACCGCGTGGTCCACCCGGACGCCGGTGGTCTGCTCGAACTGGTGCAGCGTGCAGCCCGGGCCGGCCTTGTTGAAGGCCTCGTTCCACATCGCCGCCGAGTAGCCGGCGACCTCCTCGCCGTCCTCGTCGACGCAGTCCGGCCGCTCGACGATCGAGTCGCGCGGGATGGACACGCCGTACGCCCGGCTGCGGTCCGCGGACAGGTGCAGCAGGATCGTGGTGTCGCTGCGGTTGCCGAGACCGGTGAGCCCGTCGATGTTGTTCTTGCCCTCGCGGCTGTCGGAGCCCATCACGAGGATGTTGACCGGGCCGTCGGGGCCTTCCACATCGGGTGCCGTCGGGCGGTCGGACTCGGCGATATTGCTGGTCCAGTCCTTCTTGGTCAGGTTGTGATCGAACCGGTAGTAGGCGTACAAGGTCCCCAGGCCTGCAGCGAGCAGGAGCACCACCACCGAGACGACGAGGATCTTGACCCAGCGGCGACGCTTGGGCTTCTTCTCGGCGGGTACGTCGCCGCTCGGCGAGGCGTCACCGGCGTCCGGCGCTAGATCACGGTCCGACATGGGCTTCCTGGGTGTGCTTGGGGCAGTGGATGTCGCCGTACCGAACAGACGCGACCACCGTCCATCATGACCGCCCATCCTGAGAATCTGCTAATCCGGCCCTCCCGCGCCCGCGGTCCCCGGGACGTCGTACCGCCCGCTCGGGCATGACAAGATGGCCCGCGCGCCCCAGTAGCTCAGTGGATAGAGCAGCCGCCTCCTAAGCGAAAGGTCGTAGGTTCGACTCCTACCTGGGGCACCCACCACGCGACCCAGCTGGCCGAGTGCGGGATTTGTGTCGCTCTGGGGGCTCAGAACGACACAAATCCCGCATTCGGCACACGGCTCCGGGTCCCTTGGGTCACGGCGAGAGGAGTTGGTCGATCCGCGCGGCGGCGGCGCCCGCGCCGTCTTCGGCGGCGAGCCGGCGGGCGAGCTTGCGTGCGTTCGCCGCGAGGGTGACGTCGGTCAGCGCGCTATCGATCGCCCAGGCGAGCTTCGTGGCGTCGAGTCGGAACTGAGGCACCGTGGCCGCGCTGACGCCGAGAGCGCGTAGCCGCCGCGCCCAGAAGGGTTGATCCCCGGCGAACGGCACCCCGACGTGCGGTACGCCGGCCCGCAGCCCCGCGGCCGCGGTGCCGGCGCCGCAGTGGTGGACGACGGCGGACATCCGCGGGAAGAGCCAGTCGTGGGGCGCGTCGCCGATGGTGAGGACGTCGGGCGACGCGGCCAGCAGCGCGGCACCAGAGGGCTTCCCGGCGTCATGCGGCTGCGCACGTTCGACGCCGAGGTTCGCCCATCCCGCCTGGACGATCGCACGGACGCCGAGCTCGGCGAGGGAGGTGGCGACGATCGTGGCCAGACGCTCCGCCTGCTTCGGCGAGGCGACCAGGCTGCCGAAGCCGACGAAGACGGGGGCGGGGCCGTTGTCGAGGAAGCGGAGGAGCTCCTCCGGCGGCCGCCACTCCGCAGGCTCGGGCGGCCACCAATAGCCGGTGACGTCGAGACCGCGCCGCCAGTCCCCCGGGCGCGGCACGACCAGGGGCGAGTAGCCGTAGAGGATCGGCCAGTTCGCCGCCGTACGGCACCGTCGCAGCCGGCGAGCCGACGCATCGGGCAGACCGAGCTCGGCGCGCAGGTCGCGAACCGCGCGGCCGTAGAGCCGATCGACCGTGGCCGTGCTGAGCGACCCGACGAGCCGGTTGCCGAGGCGGCCGAGCGACGGCAGGCCCAGTACGGCAGGCGAGTGCGCGGCCGAGGCCGACAGCGGTTGCAGGCGCAGCCCAATGCTCGGGATCTGTTTGAGCTCGGCGAGCTGGTGCCCGGCCGACTCCGCCAACGGCGAGAACGCAAGGAGGTCGGCCGGCAGATCGCGGACCGCGGCGATGATGTCGCGGGCCTGCGCACGGTGGCCGCGCGGCGATAGGAACTCGAGCAGTCCCGCCACCGGGTCGGCGGCGTCCGCGAGGTCCTCGAGGGAGACGTCATCGCCCACCTGGCTGAATCCCAGGCCCGCCCCGGTGACGAGCTCGGCGAAGAACGAGTACGTGGCGACGGTGACCTGGTGCCCGCTCGCCGCCAGCCGAGCTCCGAGTCCGAGGACCGGGGCGACGTCCCCGCGGCTGCCGATGGCGAGCATGACGATCCGGCTCATGACGGCGCTCCGTTCGCTGTGCGGCCCTCCGGTCCCCGGCGAGTCGCCACATCGAAGATCTCGACGAGCCGCTCGGCGTACTCGAGCACGTCGAAGTCGGGGTTCGTGGCGACCTCCATCACCGTGCTGTTGAGGGCACCGCGGATCGCCATCGCCATCGAGCCCACGTCGAACGGGCGAAACACCCCCTCCGTCTGCCCGGCGGCCAAGATCGCCGCGAGATCCAACTGCGCGAAGCCGGCCAGGACGGACGGGTCGATGTCGATCTCCCACAACCGTTTGCCGTCGGCCGACCGGTAGTTGTTGCCGATGTCGAGCAGCGCGACGTGCTCCGACCGGAAGTCCTTGACGAACGCCGCGTTGGTGCGGATGTACGCCGCGAGCCTGCCGCCCGCGGACTCTTCTGACGCCAGGGCCGGCGTCATCATCGCGATCACCGACCGGTAGAGGTCGAGCACGATCGCCTCGACCAGCTCGTCCTTGTCCGAGAAGTGGTAGAGGACCACGCTCATCGCCACCCCGACCCGCTGGGCGATCTTGCGGATGGACGCCTGGGCATACCCCTCCTCGGCGATCACCTCGATCGCCGCCGCCACGATCTGCGCGCGCCGCGCCTGGCTGGTGAAGGTACGTTCAGGCTTGCTCGTAGATCGCATGAACTGATTATAGATCAGTTGATCTAGAGCGTCTCGGCGGCGCCGACCTCGCGCGACCCAACCCTCCGGCCGAGTGCGGGATTTGTGTCGCTCTGGATGCTCAGAACGACACAAATCCCGCACTCGGCAGGCCTGGGAGGCGGCGAGCGTAGGCTCGACGGCATGTGCCGCAACATCCGTCCCCTCAACAACTTCGAGCCGCCCGCGACGTCGGACGAGGTCACGTCGGCCGCGCTGCAGTACGTCCGCAAGGTCGCCGGCGCCGCGCGGCCGAGCCAGGCCAACCAGGCGGCGTACGACCGCGCCGTCGCCGACATCGCCGAGGCCACGCAGCGCTTGCTCGACACCCTGGTGACCTCGGCGCCCCCGAAGAACCGGGAGGTCGAGGCGGCCAAGGCCCGCGCTCGCGCCCAGGCCAGGTATGCCGGCTGAGGGAGCGCGGCGCCTGCTCGCGGGCCGCACCCTGGTGGTCCTCACCGGCGCCGGCCTGTCGACGGACTCGGGCATCCCCGACTACCGCGGCCCGGGCTCGGTGCCCCGGCAGCCGATGACCTACCAGGAGTTCACCTCGGGAGACCTGGCGCGGCAGCGGTACTGGGCGCGCGTCCACGTCGCCTGGGGCCGGATGCACGACGCCCGCCCCAACGCCGGGCACCACGCGCTCGCCCAACTCGACCCGAGCCTGCTGATCACCCAGAACGTCGACGGCCTCCACGAGGCGGCCGGCACCCGGTCGCTGGTCGCGCTCCACGGCCGGATCGCCGAGGTCGTCTGCCTGGACTGCCGCCGGGTCTCGCCCCGGTCGGCGCTGGAGCGGCGGCTCACCGAGCTAAACCCCGGCTGGCGGGAGCGCCACGCCGACCTCGTGCTCCGCCCGGACGGCGACATCGACCTCGCGGAGACGAGCGGCTTCGCGGTCGCCGGCTGCGTCGAGTGCGGCGGCGTCCTGAAGCCGGACGTCGTCTTCTTCGGCGAGAACGTGCCCGCCGCGCGGGTCGCCCGCTGCTACGCCGCCGTCGACGCGCTGGATCCGGCCGACGGCGCGCTGCTGGTCGCCGGGTCGAGCCTGGCGGTGATGAGCGGCCTGCGTTTCGTACGACGGGCAGCCACCCGCCACATTCCGATCGTGATCGTCAACCGCGGGCCGACGCGGGGCGATGAGCTCGCGGCGTACAAGATCGATGCCGGCTGCAGCGAGTTCCTGACCGAGCTGGCGGACCGCACTCCCGCCGTACCCGGGAACTGCTGAGAATCCGGGTCGGATCAAGGCCAGATCGACGCCATTTCTTCAGCAGTTGCGGCCGACGAAGCCGGCCCGAGACCTGATGAGGTCGACAGGGGGCCTAGGGCGCCAGCACGAAGATGTGCTCGGCGGACTCGATGTCGATCTCCGCGGTCTCGCCGCCCGAGCCGAGCAGCACGCCGTTGTCGGTGAGGCGGGCGCGGATCGAGCGGTCGGGCAGCGCGCCGACGCGGTGCAGCGTGCGCATCACCAGCTCGTCCTTCTGCAGCTCCTCGGAGATCCGGCGCACCCGCACGGGCGAGAGCTCGTCCTCGGCGGCGTCGGCGAGCGAGATGACGCCGGTCATGAACTCCTCCCCCGCCGGGTCGCCGAACTCGTCCAGGCCGGGGATCGGGTTGCCGTACGGCGACTCCGTCGGGTGGCCGAGCAGGTCGATGAGGCGGCGCTCGACGTTCTCGCTCATCACGTGCTCCCAGCGGCACGCCTCCTCATGGACGAGCTCCCACTCCAAGCCGATGATGTCGGTGAGCAGCCGCTCGGCGAGCCGGTGCTTGCGCATGACGCGGGTGGCGAGCCGCCGCCCCTCGCTGGTCAGCTCGAGATGCCGATCGCCCTCGATCGTGACCAGCCCGTCGCGCTCCATCCGCGCCACCGTCTGCGACACGGTCGGGCCCGACTGGTGCAGCCGCTCGGCGATCCGGGCACGCAGCGGGACGATCCCCTCCTCGACGAGTTCGTAGATCGTGCGGAGGTACATCTCGGTGGTGTCGATCAGGTCGCTCACCCACCCATTGTTGCGCATCGCACGAGGCGGCGCGGTCGTGGATCGGGGCGGTGGGTGCAGGATGACAGCGTGACTGAATTCACGATCTCCGCGAAGCACTGCGG
>JBDHZS010000008.1:0-37660 GCA_039812025.1 Nocardioides sp.
CGTCCTCATGGGCCGCCTCACCGAGCAGGGCGTCCTGTACCGGATCCAGAAGGGGCAGTACGAGTACACGGCACCGAAGTTCGCCGAGTACCTACGACGCCGTACAGCCGCATCGGAGAACCCACGCGGCGAGTGACCGCTGAACCTGCGTCGCCCCGGCCTCCACGTCGTCGTGCTCGTCCCAGGCCACCCGCTCGTCGCGCCCTTCGCGCTCGTCGAGACAACCGCCGCACCGTCACCGAGGCGAACACCAGCGTGCGCTCGCGCGCAACGCGACGAGGAGTACGCCGCCGACGAGCGCACCGGTCGGCCAGGTTCCTCAGCCGCTCTACGCCCAAGTGGTCCGCACGTCCTCGTGGTCCCGGATCGCGCGGTCCTCGGTGAGGAGGGTGAGCCCCTCCAACTGCGCCTGCGCGACGAGCATCCGGTCGAACGGATCCCGATGCGCCCAGGCCATCCCACCCGCGCGGGCCATCTGGGCCGCCGACAACGGCCGCTCGGTCGCCTGAAGGTTGCGGAGCAGCCGCGACCAGCCATCCAGAATCGACGCTCCGCCCGGCAGCTTCCCGAGTCGGGCCTTGGTGGCGATCTCGAGCGCCGACGCCGCGGAGACGTGCCGCATCGACGCATCGGCAAGCAGCGCGCGCACATCTGGGGTCAGGCGCGGATGGCCGGCCGCGGCCCAGACCAACACATGCGTGTCGAGCAGCAACTCCATCAGCGATCACCCGAGGTGGCGTCGCCCTCCCACGCCGCCAGATCCTCCTCCGGAAGCGGGTCGAAGAAGTCGTCCGAGACCTGCACGTCGAAGCCGCCATACACAAGATCCACGCGTTGCACCGGACGCAACTCGGCAATGGGCCGGCCCGCCCGCGCGATCACCACGTCCTCACCGGCCTCGACCCGCTTGAGCAGCTCCGACAACCGGGTCTTCGCCTCTTGCACGTTGATCGTCACCATCCGACCAGCCTAGCTTGACCAGACTAGGTTGACCGGGCCGCGGCGACCGGCTCAACATGAGCAAGCTCGGACCGAGCCACGGCGCCAATCCCCAATGGAGGCATTCACGACCGCGTGGCGGTCGCGAATCGCTCCACAAGCCCGCTGCGACGCCCAGGAGCGGAGCCGAGAACCCTCAGGCAATGCCGAAGAGGTCGCCGTAATCGTCCACACGCGCGAGCGCCCGCTCGAACCCGAACTGCTCCAGCGCGAGTTCGTCCTCGGCCCCCTCGGCTACCTCGTCCCAGGTCAGGGGCGTGGCGACGGTGGGGCGCTCCCGGCCGCGCAGGGAGTACGGCGACAGCGTGGTCTTCGAGCCCGCGTTCTGCGACCAGTCCAAGAAGACCTTCCCCCGGCGCAGCGCCTTGGTCATCGTCGCGGTGACGAGCCGCGGCTGAGCCGAGGCGAGCTCCTCCGCGAGCAGCCGTGCCAGCTCGCTGACCTCCCCGGAGTCGAGCTCGCCGGGCAGCGCGGCGTACAGGTGCAGCCCCTTGCTGCCGCTGGTCACCGGGTGGCCCGCCAGCCCCCGCTCGGCCAGCGCATCACGGACCAGGAGCGCGACCCGAGCGCACTCGTGCAGCCCCGCGCCCTCCCCCGGGTCGAGGTCGATCACCAGCCGGTTCGGGTTGCGCGGCCGGCCGTCGGCGTCGACGGTCCACTGGTGCACGTGCAGCTCCAGCGCGGCGAGATTGGCCAGCCACGTGAGCGTCGCCAGATCATCCACGATCGGGAACCGCAGCTCGCCCGCCACCCCGTCGGTGCGCGACCCGGTGGTTGAGACCGTCGCCGTACGCACCCACGACGGCGTGCCCGCCGGGGCGTTCTTCTCATAGAACGACGGCCCCTGCACCCCGTGCGGCCACCTGATCCGCGTCACCGCCCGGTCACGCAGGTGCGGCAGCAGCACCGGGGCGATCCGCGCGTAGTAGTTGAGGACCTCGCCCTTCGTCGTGCCCGTCATCGGGTAGAGCACCTTGTCCAGGTTGCTCAGCCGCAGCGTGCGCCCCTCGACGTCGACCAGGACCTCACTCATGACAGGTCCTCCGGGCTCAGGTCGCTCCGCAGCCCCTGGTACGACGGCTGCCGCAGCCGCTCCGCCGTACTCAACCCCTGCGCCGCCACCTCGATCACCAACACCGGCTCGACCCAGTGCGTCCCGAGCGCGTCGAGCCGGGGCACCTCGTCGGCAAACGGGCAGTCGCGGCGAGCGAGCGGCCCGAGCAAGACCTGCAGCCGCTCACCCGCCCGGCCCGCGAGCCCGCTGCCGACCCGGCCGCGATAGCGCAGACCGTCCGGACCCGGCTCTCCGACCAGCACGGCGCCGAGCCGCGAGGCCGAGCCGACCTCGGGACGCCACCCGCCGACGACGTACGACGCCGTACCCCGGTGCGCGAACTTCAACCACCGCCGGGACCGCTGACCCGGCAGGTAGACCGAGTCGCGCGCCTTGCTGACGATTCCTTCGAGCCCCTGCTCCCGGGTGGCGGCAAGCAGGAGTTGCCCATCGTCGTACGACGGCGGCGTCTGCCACCTGTCGTCGTTGATGTCGAGCCCGGCGAGTCGGGCACGCCGTCGGCCGAGTGGCTCGCCGGTCACGTCTCGGCCCGGCAGCGCGAGGACGTCGAAGGTCATCAGGGTGACCGGCAACTGCTCGGCCAGCCTCAGCGCCAGGTCGGCGCGCGAGACGTGCATCCGCTGCTGCAGCGCCCCGAACGACGGCCGTCCCTCCGCGAACGCCACAACCTCCCCGTCCAGCAGGCAGTCCGGCACGACGGAGGCAATCCCGGCCAACTCCGGGTACGACGGGGAGACGTCCGCGCCGTTGCGGCTGTAGAGGCGCGCCCCGCTGCCCGAGACCTCGACGAGCACCCGCATCCCGTCCCACTTGATCTCGTGGCTCCAGCCGTCACCGGCCGGGACATGGTCGCCCTTAGTCGCGAGCATCGGCCGCAGGGTGGTCACGCGACCAGGATAGGGCGGCACGTCCCACCCGCCTCTGCTTCACCAAGTTATGCAGGCGGAGCATCACTCCTCGCGACGTACGGACCCCGACAAGTGAGGCTCCACCCAGTTACCTAGACGAAGCGGCCGGCCCGGGCAGCTCGGCGCGCCAGTAGGCTCGTCCCATGCGTGCGATCTGGAAGGGCGTCGTCTCGTTCGGGCTGGTCAGCGTCCCCGTGAAGCTCTACTCCGCCACGGAGTCCCACGACGTCTCCTTCAGGCAGGTCCATGCCAAGGACGGCGGCCGGATCCGCTACCAGCGGGTCTGCTCGATCGACGGGGAGGAGGTGCCCTACTCCGACATCGCCAAGGGCTACGAGACCGAGGACGGCGAGATGGTCATCCTCGACGAGGACGACCTCGCGAGCATCCCGGTGTCGTCGTCCCGTGAGATCGCGGTCGAGAAGTTCGTGCCCAGCGACCAGATCGACCCGATGCTCCTGGAGAAGTCCTACTACCTGGAGCCGGAGCCGGCAGGCGCCAAGCCCTACGCGCTGCTGCGCCAGGCCCTCGTCGACGCCGATCGGATGGCTGTGGTCACGGTCGCGCTGCGGCAGCGCACCTCGATTGCCATACTGCGGGTGCGCGACGACGTGATCGTGCTGCAGACGTTGATGTGGCCCGACGAGGTGCGCACACCCGACTTCTCGGTCGAGCCCGGCGAGATCAAGGACGCCGAGGTCACGATGGCGCACATGCTCGTCGAGACCCTCGCCGGGGACTTCGATCCCGAGGACTTCAGCGACGACTACGCGGCGGCCGTCGAGTCCGTCGTCCAGGCCAAGATCGCCGGCGGCGAGGTCACCCGCACCGCCGCCTCGACCAAGACCTCCGGCGAGGTCGTCGACCTCCTCGCCGCGCTGCAGAAGTCCGTCGAAGCCGCCAAGTCCGCCCGCGACGAGGTCCGGTCCGACGACGCCACGGCCGCCTCCGGCTGACACCCGCGTGCACTTTAGCGCCGACTCGGCGCGTTCTGCGTGCACCTTTGCGCCGACTCGGCGCGTTCTGCGTGCACTTTTGAGCCGACTCGGCATGATTTGAGTGCACTTTTGAGCCGAGTCGGCGTTCGGGGTCAGGCGAGGAGGCTCCGGGCGACGCGGAGGCCGACGGACATCCGGGCGAGGTCGGTGGTCTGCTCGTCGCGGTTGATCTCGGCCAGCGTGGCGGCGGCCCGCTCGACGAGCACGCCGGTGGCCTCCTCCCAGTCGCTGACCCGGTCGGCGGCGTCGTCGCTGGCGTCCGTGCTGGTCATCACCTGCTCGGTCAGCTGGGCGTGGACCTTGTAGAGGTCGTCGCGCAGCGCCGCCCGCGCCATCGTCTGCCAACGGTCGTCGCGCGGCAGCTCGAGGATCCGCGCCACCAGCGCGGAGAGCCCGAGCCGCTCGCCGAGCGCGAAGTGCACCCGCGCCACCTCGGCGGCGTCCAGGTCGTGGCGCGAGGCCACCTCGACGACGCCGAGCAGCATGTACGACGGGTTCAGCACCGCGACCCGCGTGGCCAGCTCGTCGGAGACGCCCGCCTCGAGCAGCGAGTCGAGCCGGGTCTGGTAGGCCGCCAGCTCGCGCCCGGTCATGATCTGCGGCAGCTCCTGGGTCACCCGCTGCACCGTCACGGCGAAGAAATCCACCAGCCGCTCGCTGTCCAGTGGCGGCCGGTAGTTGTTGACCAGCCACCGCGAGGCCCGCTCGACCAGCGTCCGCATCTCGATCCGCATCCGGGTCTGCAGCCCGGCGTCGATCTTGTTGTCGAGTGCCTTGAGCTCCTCGCGCAGCGCCAGCGACCCGAAGATCTCGCGCGCCACGAAGTTGGCGTTGGTCAGCTCGCTCGCCGACGCGCCGGTCTCACCGCTGAGCCGGTGGAAGAACGACATGCCGGCGCCGTTGACCAGGTCGTTGACGACCTGGGTGACGATGATCTCGCGCCGCAGCGGGTGGTCGATCATCTGCGCGCGATAGCCCTGCCGCATCCGCGACGGGAAGTAGGCGAAGAGGTCGGTGCGCAGGAAGGGGTCGTCGGGCAGCGTGGAGTCGAGCAGCTCCTCGGCGAGCACGATCTTGGTCCACGCCATCAGCACCGCGAGCTCGGGCTCGGTGAGCCCCTCGCCGTGCTCGAGCCGGTTGCGTACGTCGCGTGCCGACGGCAGCCCCTCCAGCTCGCGGTTGATGTAGCCGTCGGCGACGAGCTTGCGGATCATCGACTCGTGCACGTGCAGCAGCGGCGCGGTGTTGTAGCCGGCGTTGGCGAGGGCGATGTTCTGCTCGTAGTTGTCGGCCAGCACCAGGTCGGCGACCTCGTCGGTCATCTTGGCGAGCAGGTTGTTGCGTTGCTTCTCGGTGAGGTCCCCCGCAGTGACCACGCGGTCGAGCAGGATCTTGATGTTGACCTCGTGGTCGGAGGTGTCGACGCCGGCGGAGTTATCGATGAAGTCGGTGTTGATCGCCCCGCCCTCGCCGCCGCAGCCCTTCAGCGCGTACTCGATCCGACCCAGCTGGGTCGCGCCGAGGTTGCCGCCCTCGCCGACGCACAGCGCGTTGAGGTCGCGGCCGTCCACGCGGATCGCGTCGTTGGCCTTGTCGCCGACCTCGGCGTTGGACTCGCTCGCGGCCTTGATGTAGGTGCCGATGCCGCCGTTCCACAGCAGGTCGACCGGCGCCAGCAGGATCGCCTTCATCAGCTCCGCGGGCGTCATCGACGCCACCGACTCATCGATCCCGAGCGCCCCGCGCACTTCATCGGTGAGCGGGATCGACTTCAGCGACCGGGACCAGACCCCGCCGCCCGAGGAGATCAGCGACCGGTCGTAGTCCTGCCAGCTCGAGCGCGGCAGGTCGAAGAGCCGCTGCCGCTCGACGAACGACGTCGCGGCGTCCGGGTCGGGGTCGATGAAGATGTCACGGTGGTCGAAGGCAGCGACCAGGCGGGTGTGCTCCGAGCAGAGCATCCCGTTGCCGAAGACGTCGCCGGACATGTCGCCGATGCCGACCGCGGTGAAGTCCTCGGTCTGGCAGTCGACGCCGCGCTCACGGAAGTGCCGCTGGACCGACACCCACGCGCCGCGCGCGGTGATGCCCATCACCTTGTGGTCGTAGCCGACCGACCCGCCCGAGGCGAAGGCGTCGCCGAGCCAGAAGCCGTAGGCCTTCGAGACCGCGTTGGCGATGTCGGAGAAGGTCGCGGTGCCCTTGTCGGCCGCGACCACCAGGTAGGTGTCGTCCCCGTCGTGGCGTACGACGTCCGGTGGCGGCACCACGGCGCCGTCGACCAGGTTGTCGGTGACGTCGAGCAGGCTGGAGATGAAGGTGCGGTAGCAGCGGATGCCCTCGGCCAGCCACGCCTCGCGGTCCCCGGAGTCCGGCAGCTGCTTGCAGAAGAAGCCGCCCTTGGCGCCGACCGGCACGATGACGGTGTTCTTGACCATCTGCGCCTTGACCAGGCCGAGCACCTCGGTGCGGAAGTCGTCGCGCCGATCCGACCAGCGCAGGCCGCCCCGCGCGACCGAGCCGAAGCGCAGGTGCACGCCCTCGACCCGCGGCGAGTAGACGAAGATCTCGAAGCGCGGCCGCGGCTCGGGGAGACCCGGGATCTGCTTGGGCTCGAGTTTGAAGGAGAACGACGAGCGCAACTGGCCGCTGCCGCCCGGCTGGAAGTAGTTGGTGCGCAGCGTCGCGCTGATCAGGGACAGGTAGGAGCGCAGGATCCGGTCGTGGTCCAGGCTGGCAACGTCCTCCAGCGCGACCTCGATGCGCTGGCGCAGCTCGTCGGTCAGCTCGGCGCGCCCCGGCGAGTCCGCGGCCCCGAGGGCGGGGTCGAAGCGGGCGGTGAAGAGCTCGACCAGCAGCCGCGCGATGTCGAGGTTGCTGCGCAGCGCGCCCTCGATGTAGTCGACCGCGAAGGGGCTGTTGCCCTGCTTGAGGTATTTGGCGTAGGCGCGCAGCAGCGCGGCCTCGCGCCAGGTCAGCCCGGCGCCGAGGACCAGGCCGTTGAAGCCGTCGATCTCGTTCTTGCCGTTCCAGCTCGCCAGCACGGCGTCGGAGAAGAGCTCGCGGGCGCCGGCGGGCAGGTCGTCGTCCGAGCGCATCCCGAACTCGTAGATCTGGGTCGGCTGCGGCAGCCCGGCCAGCTCGTAGGGCCGCTCGTCGATGACCTCGACCCCCATCGAGGAAAGCAGCGGCAGCAGCTGCGAGAGCGAGAGCGAGGACCCGATTCGGTAGATCTTGAGCCGCGCCTCGCCGCGGGCGGCACCGACCTGCTCGTAGAGGGCCAGGTCGATGCCCTCCTCGCCGCCCTGGGCGAGGATCCCTTCGATCCGACCGATGTCCGCGGAGCCCGCGGCGGCGGAGAAGTGCTCCTTGTAGGACTCGGGGAAGCAGTTGAGGTAGACGTGCGCGAGCGCGCTGCCGCGCTCCTCGCCGAACTCGTTGGTCACCGCGGCCGCCAGGTCGTCGCGCCAGGAGCGGGCGGCGTCGGCGAGCCGGTGCTCAAGGTCGTCGACGTCGATCTCCGGGATCAGCTCCCCGGCCGGCGGCCGGACGACGAAGTGCACCTGAGCCATGTTGGACTCGTTGAGGCGCACGGTGAACTCGATGTTGTCCGCGCCGATGGCGTCGGTGAGGATCGCGGAGAACCGCTCGCGGACCGTGGTGTTGTAGCGGTCGCGGGGCAGGTAGACCAGGCAGGAGACGTAGCGCCCGTAGGTGTCGCGGCGCGTGAAGAGACGCAGCTGGCGTCGCTCGCGGGTCAGCAGCACCGCCTCCGCGATCGGGATCAGCTCCTCGGTGGTCATGTGGAAGAGCTCGTCGCGCGGGTAGTTCTCCAGCGCGTTGAGCAGCGTCTTGCCCGTGTGGCTGGTGGCCTCGACGTCGGCCTCGGCCAGCACCGCGGCCGCCCGGTCGCGCAGCAGCGGGATCCGCATCACCGACTCGGTGTAGGTGGCCGCGGTGAAGAGCCCGAGGAAGCGGTGCTCACCGACGACCTGTCCGGCGTCGTCGAACCTCTTGATCCCGACGTAGTCCAGGTACGCCGCGCGGTGCACGGTCGCCTTGGAGTTGGCCTTCGCCAGGACCAGCAGCTTGGCGTCGCGGGCCCGCTCACGGACCGGGACGGGGAGCTTGCGGAACGAGGTCGACTGCTCCTCGTCGCCGCGCAGCACCCCGAGCCCGCTGCCCATCACCGGCCGCAGCGAGAGGTCCTCGCCGTCGCCGGTGAGGTCGTACTCGCGGTAGCCGATGAACGCGAAGTGGTCGTCGGCGAACCACCGCAGCAGCTCGGCGCCCTGCTCGATCTCGTCCTCCGGCAGGCCCGGCGGCGACTGCTCGATGTCGCCGACGATCTCCAGCAGCTTGCGCTGCATCCGCGGCCAGTCCTCGACGGCGTCGCGGACGTCGCGCAGCACGTGCTGGAGCCGCTCGGTGATCTCGAGCAGGTCCTCGTCGTCGGTCTCGCGGTTGATCTCCAGGTGCATCCACGACTCGCGGACCACCTCCAGGCCGTCCTCGATGTCGACGTCGGCGACCTCGTCGGTGAGGTAGATCCGCTGCAGCTTGCCCGTGGCGTCACGCACGGCGTCGAACTGCGGGTGGATCACCACGTGCACGGTCCGGTCGCTGGCCGCCATCGTCACCGAGTCCACCAGGAACGGCATGTCGTCGGTGACGACCTCGATCACCGTGTGCCCGGCGGCGCTCCAGCCGACCTCGGCGGAGTTGGGCGTGAAGACCCGGACCTGCGCCGTGCCCGGCAATCGGTCCTCGGCGGTGCGGATGTGCGAGGCGAGCGCGCCGTACAGGTCGATCGGCGCCCGGTCGAGGATGTCCTCGGGCGCGACGTGGCGATAGTACGTCGCCAGCAGTCGCCCGACGTCCTCTGCTCGCGGGCCGGCGGCACCGCCGTGTCCCGCGGCGATCTCGGTCGCCTTGGCCAGCAGGTCAGCTTTGGAGTCTTCCAGCGTGACAACCACATGCCGACCCTAGCCCGCCCGGTGCCGACCCGGTCAACCCCCTCCGCCGGGGTGGATCCGCGCCGCAGGCCCGCCGATCGGCGCGCGCGTCGACCGGGGCATTGCGGCCACCATCGGTTGCGGCCATGATGTTGGTCCATGGCCACGACGTTCAGGTACGAGACCACCTATTCCGCGCCGCCGGAGCGCGTCTACGCGATGCTGCGGTCCTCGGAGTTCCGGGAGGCGGTCTGCGATCGACTGCAGCTCGTCCGGTACACGGTCGAGGTCACCCCCGACGGGGAGGCCACCGACATCGCGATGGACTACGTGATGGCCGCGACGGGGGTCCCGGCGTTCGCGGCGTCCCTGATCGGCGACCAGATCGCGATCCGCCGCTGCGAGTCCTGGTCCTCCCCCACGCTCGCGGACTTCGTGATCACGATCCCCGGCAAGCCCGGCCAGATGAAGGGCGCCGTCAAACTGGTCGGCTCAGGAGACGAAACCAAGCAAACCGTCGACGCCCAGATCAAGGTCAGCATCCCCTTCGTCGGCGGCAAGATCGAGAAGCTCGTCGGCGACCTGATCACCTCCGCGCTGAAGGTCGAGGCCAAGGTCGGCCGGGAGTGGCTCAAGCGCGACGCCTGATCTCGGGCTCGTCCGGCGGGCCGGGCCCGTCGCTTCATCAAGTTATGCAGGCGCAGCAGCACTCCTCGAGGCGGGTACGCCGAGCAGAGTGCCGCTTGGCCTAGATAACTGGATCGAGCGCGGGCCGGGCCTGTTGCTTCATCAAGTTATGCAGGCGGAGTCGCACTCCTCGGGATGGGTACGCCGAGCAAAGTGCCGCTCCGGCTGCATGACTTGATGAAGCTGAGGCGCCTGGTGAGGGTGGGGCGGGAGGGGTCGCGCCGGTCGGACCGGTCGGCGGCCCCCGGTGCTACTCGGCGTCCCCCTCCTCGTCTCGGTCCTGGCGGCGTCGTACCCAGATCACGACCGCGACGAGGAGCGGCGGCGCGAAGGCCAGCAGGTAGACCAGCGCCTGCTCGTAGGCGTGCAGCGCCCCCATGTGCCAGGGTCCGAGGAGGGCCGCGAGTCCCGCCCCGGTCATGAGGGGTCCCGGCCCCGGCGGGGCAGCCCGCGGGGCGCGCGCACGGTCTCGAGCAGCTCCTCGAGCGCCTCGGTGACGCACTGACCGAGGACGTCGGCGTCGGGCAGGGCGTCGCGGTCGGCGGTCATCGCGTAGAAGACCTGGCCGTCGTAGGAGGTCACGCCGATCGCGAGCGCGTGGTCGGGCAGCAGCGGCGGCACCGGGTAGGTCTCGACGAGCTTGGCGCCCGCGGCGTAGAGCGGGAACTGCGGGCCGGGCACGTTGGTGATCGACACGTCGAAGCCGCGGCGCAGCTCCGCGGCCGCGACCCGCGAGCCGAGCGCGTGGAAGGTGGCGGGCGCGAAGCCGGCGATCCCGGCGAGTCGGCTGGCGGCGACCGCCCGCGTGGACGCCTGGTGCGCCTCGAAGGAGTAGGTGACCTGGTGGAGCCGCACGAGCGGGTTGGGCTCGGCGACCGGCAGCACCACCCGGTGCGCGGCAATCTGGCTGCCGAGCTGGGTGCCCTCCTGCTCCTTGTCGATCACCGACATCGGGACCACGGCCTGCAGGTAGGTCAGCCCGCTCAGCGACTCGGTGCGCGTCATCAGCCACGCCCGCAGGGCGCCGGTGACGGTCGCGAGCACGACGTCGTTGACCGAGCCGCCGTGGCGGTCCCGGATCCGGCGGTGGTCGTCGAGGCTGGTGGAGACGGCCACGAAGCGGCGCTGCTGGGACAGCGGCCGCGTCACCGGCGTGTGGTCGGGGGGCCGGCTCACCAGCGCGGAGACGATGCTCACCACGGGGTTCGCGGCGGGGCTCAGCACCTCGCCCATCCGGCGCAGCGACGCCTCGATGTTGGAGCGCGCCGTCGACAGCGCGGTCACCGGGCTGCGGAAGGAGTCCGCGACCGCGTCGAGCACGAGCCACGCCGGGGTGGGCCGCGCCGAGGGGTGCCAGTCCTCCTCCACGACGGGCTTGACCGCCGGGTTGGCGTCGAAGAGCACCTGGCCCAGGTCGACGGTCGTGGTGCCGTCGACGAGCATCTGGTGGGACTTGACCAGGACGGCGACCCGGCCGCCCGGGGTGCCGTCGGCGCCCTCGAGCCCCTCGACGAAGTAGACCTCCCACAGCGGCCGCTCCCGGTCCAGCGGCCGCGAGATGATCCGCGAGACCAGCTCGCGCAACTGCGTCAGGGTCCCCGGGCGGGGCAGCGCCGAGCGTCGTACGTGGTAGGTGAGGTCGAAGCGGGCGTCATCGACCCACACGGGGTTGGCGAGGCGGCCGGGGACCCACTGGATCCGCTGCCGGTAGCGCGGGACGTAGGTGATCCGGTCGTCGATGAGCCGCAGCAGCGAGGCGTAGTCGAGGATGGGCTGGCCGGGCACGCCAGCGCCATCGGGCTCACCGGCCTCGAGGACCGCCACCGTCGCGTTGTGCAGGGGCGCGAACGGCGACTCGGCGGCGAGGATCGCGAGGTCGTTGGCGCGCAGCCGGTCGGTCATCTCGGGTGTCCTCCTCTCGCCGCCCGCGTGCCCCGTGCCGGATGCCGGGGTACGGCATGGGATTCTGGCAGAGCCCGGAAGCCGGCGACACAAGCCCGCGAGTGAAGGAACCTCCCACGATGCGCAAGACCAGTCCCGCCCGTCACAGGATCGCCCTCGCGGCGTCCGTCTTCGCGTTGGTGTGCGCGCCGCTCACCGCGTGCGGGGGCGAGAGCGACGGCGGCGACGGCGGCCCCGTCACGATCGACATCACAATCTCGGGCGGTGAGGTCAGCCCCCAGGGCGAGCGCGTCGAGGTCGGCGTCGGCGAGACGATCACCTTCGACATCACCGCCGACCAGGCCGGCGGGCTGCACCTGCACTCCAGCCCGGAGCACGAGTTCGACTACCCCGCGGGCGAGTCGACCCACTCGGTGGTCATCGACAACCCAGGCGTCGTGGACGTGGAGGACCACGACCTCGGCATCGTGATCGTCAAGCTCGAGGTCCGCTGAGTGATCGAGGTCCTCACCCACGGCATCGGCGGCGCCGCCGACCTGCCGATCGCGCCGCCGCTCGCGATCGCGGGCGCCGCCGCGGCCCTCACCGTCTCCTTCGCGGTGCTGGCGCTCGCCTGGCGCACCCCGCGCTACGGCGCCGACTCCCCCGGCCGCCCGGCGCCGCCGGCGCTCGCGGCGGTGGTCGACTCCCCGGCCTTCCGGATCGCCGTACGGGCCCTCGGTCTGGCGCTCACCGGCTGGCTGGTGTGGGCGGCGGTCGCCGGCCAGGACCTGCGGATCAACCCGTTCTTCTACATGTTCTACATCCACCTGTGGGTGGGGCTGGTGCCGGCGTCGCTGGCCTTCGGGCCGGCGCTGAAGGCGCTGAGCCCGTGGCGGACGATCGCCGCCGGGATCAGCCGGGCGGCGGGAACCCCCGGGCGGGGGCTGCGCGACTACCCGGAGCGCTGGGGCTACTGGCCCGCGGCGCTGGGGCTCTTCGCGTTCGTGTGGCTGGAGCTGGTCTCGCGGCTGGCCGCCGACCTGGCGCCGACCAGGCTGTGGTTCGCCTGCTACGCCGGCGCGATGATCCTCGGCGGCGCCGTGTACGGCGAGCGGTTCTTCGCGCGCGCCGACCCCTTCGAGGTGTATTCGTCGCTGCTGGCGCGGCTCTCGATCTGGGGCCGGCACGAGGGCCGGCTGGTGATCCGCAGCCCGCTGGCCAACCTCGCCACCCAGCCCGCGCGGCCGGGCCTGGTCGCGGTCGTCGCGGTGCTCTTCGGCTCCACGGCGTTCGACTCCTTCCACGACTCGACGCTGTGGCTCAACCTCACCCAGACGTCCTCGACGCCCACCCTGTGGAACAACCTGGCGCTGCTCGGCTTCTGCACGCTCACCGGCGGCCTCTTCACCCTCGCCACCAGGCCGTACGTCGCCGAACTCGCCCACTCGATCGTCCCGATCGTCGCTGGCTACATCGTCGCCCACTACCTGACCTATCTGGTCGAGGACGGCTGGTTCGGCCTGATCCTGATGAGCGACCCGCTCAGCGACGGCTCCAACCTGCTCGGCACCGGGGACCTCTCCCCGACGTACTGGCTCAGCTCCCAGCCGACGCTGCTCGCCACGACCAAGGTGCTCGCCGTCGTCACCGGCCACGTGCTCGGGGTCATCGCCGCGCACGACCGCGCGATCGCGCTCCTCCCCCGACGCCGCCAGCTCACCGGGCAGCTGCCGCTGCTCGTGGTGATGGTCTGCTTCACCGTCGGCGGGCTCTACCTGCTCTTCGCGAGCTGACGCTTCGCGCGGGGCGGCGGTTCAGGCAGTCTCCCGGGCCCGCAGCACCGCCTTGGCGCCCTCCATCAGCGCGAAGATGCCGGCCGCGAAGGCGAGCGGGATCAGCCAGCCCTGCAAGTCGATCGCCGCCGAGCCGAACCACGTGTTGAGCACCGGCACGTAGCAGAAGGCGGCCTGCAGCGCGACCAGGATGCCGACCACCGCCCAGGCGACCGGGTTGCCGGTGAGCGTCTCGCGGCGCAGGCTCGACTCGCGCAGGAAGCGGGAGTTGAAGAGGTAGGCGGCCTGCCCCAGCGCCAGGGTGTTGACCGCCCAGGTCTGGGCGGCCGGCTCGCTGGCCCCCAGGCTGAGCGCCAGGTGGAAGGTGACCATGGTCGCCGCGGCGATCACCAGCGAGGCGATCGCTAGCCGGGGCAGGTATCTCGCGCTCACCAGCGGGGTGTTCGGCGGGCGCGGCGGGCGCCGCATGATGTCCGGCTCGGCCGGCTCGTAGGCCAGCGCCAGGGACAGGGTGACCGCGGTGATCATGTTGACCCACAGGATCTGCACCGGGTCCAGCGGCATCGCGAGCCCGAAGAGCACCGCGATGAGCACCACCAGCGACTGCGCGCCGTTGGTGGGCAGCAGGAAGAGCACCGACTTGTGCAGGTTGTCGTGGATCCGCCGGCCCTCCTCGATGGCGTACTCGATGGTGGCGAAGTTGTCGTCGGCCAGGACGATCTCGGCCGCCTCCTTGGTGGCCTCGGTGCCCTTGATGCCCATCGCGACCCCGACGTCGGAGCGCTTCAGGGCGGGCGCGTCGTTCACGCCGTCCCCGGTCATCGCCACGACCTCGCCGTTGGCCTGCAGCGCCTTCACCAGCCGCAGCTTGTGCTCGGGGCTGGTGCGGGCGAAGGTCTCGGTGCGGTCGACGATCAGCCGCAGCTCCTCGTTGCTGGCCGCCTCGAGTTCGGCGCCGGTGATCGCCTCCTCGGTGGCGTCGTCGAAGATGCCCATCTCGCGGCTGATCGCGGTGGCGGTGCCAGCGTGGTCGCCGGTGATCATGGTGACCTTGATGCCGGCGGTGTGGCAGGTGGCGATGGCGGTGATCGCCTCCGGCCGGGGCGGGTCGACGATGCCGGTCACGCCGAGCAGCACCAGGCCGGTCAGGGCGTCGTGGCCGAGTTCCTCGTCGGCCGTCGCCGGGCGGGTGGCCGCCGCCAGCACGCGCAGCCCCTGGGCCGAGAGCCGGTCGATCTCGGCCTCCCACCAGGCGCGGTCGAGCGGCTCGGTCGCGCCGGAGGCCGACAGCTGGGTCGTGCTGCGGTCGAGCAGCCGGTCGGGGGCGCCCTTGGCGAGGATCACCCGGTGGCCCTCCGGGGTGGTGTTCGCGGTCGCCATGTACTTGTGCTCGGAGTCGAAGGGCAGTACGGCGGTGCGCGGGTAGCCGGCGGCGTCGAAGCCGGCCTTGAGCCCGAGGGTGCGCAGGGCGCCCTCGGTCGGCTCCCCGACCAACCCCCAGCGCCCGTCGGCGTCCTGGCTCACCTCCGCGTCGTTCACCACGGCCATCGCGATCACCACCGAGCGCAGGTCGCCCCGCTCGCCGAGCTTCACCGGGCTCCCCGCCCACTCGATCGAGCCGGCGGGGTCGTAGCCCAGCCCGGAGACCTGGTACTCCCCGGCCCGGGTGACCACGTTGCGCACCGTCATCTCGTTGGTGGTCAGGGTGCCGGTCTTGTCCGAGCAGATCCGGGTCACCGAGCCGAGCGTCTCCACGGCGGGGAGCTTGCGGATGATCGCGTTCCGCTTGGCCATCTGCTGGACGCCCAGCGCCAGGGTGATGGTCACCAGCGCGGGGAGGCCCTCGGGGATCGCGGCGACCGCGAAGCCGATGGTCGCCGAGATCAGCTCGCCGGCCGGCATGTTGTGCAGCACCTTGCCGATCACGACCATCACCACCGCGAGCACCGCGATGATGGCGGCGAGGTGCTTGCCGAACTGGGTGATCTGACGGGTCAGCGGGGTGTCGAAGGTCTCGATGTCGGAGAGCAGGGTGGTGATCCGGCCGATCTCGGCCGAGGCGCCGGTCGCCGTCACCACGCCGACCCCCTGGCCCGCGGCGATGATGGAGGAGGAGAAGAGCATGGAGGAGCGGTCGCCGATGCCGGTCCCGGCGGCGACCGGGTCGGTGGACTTCGAGGTGGGCACGGCCTCGCCAGTCAGCGCCGCCTCCTCGGCGCGCAGGTTGCTGGCCTCGATCAGGCGCAGGTCGGCCGGCACCCGGGAGCCCGCGGCGACCCGGACGACGTCGCCCGGCACCAGGTCCTCGGCGGGCACCGAGACCCAGGCGTCGTCGCGGCGCACCTGGGCGTCGGCGGAGAGCATGCTCTTGATGCCTTCCAGGGCGTGCTCGGCGCGCCCCTCCTGGACGTACCCGATCACGGCGTTGATCACCGCCACCGCCAGGATCACCCAGAAGTCGATCCACTCCCCCATCGCCGCCTTCAGCGTGGCGGCGGCCAGCAGGATGTAGATCAGGATGTCCTCGAAGTGCTTGAGGAAGCGCTTGATCGCGCCGTCGCGCTCGGGCTCCGGGAGCCGGTTGGGGCCGTGGCTGGCCAGTCGGCGCCGGGCTTCTTCGGTGCTCAGGCCGTCCTGGCTGGAGTCGACGGCCGCCAGTGCCGACGCCACGTCCAGCGAGTGGGCCGGGGGCGTTGCTGTGGACTCTTCGACGGCTGACATGGAACCTCCCAAGGTGGCCGGCCAGCGGCCGTTCGACGGCTAGAACCTAGCAGTCGTCCCGGTGCCCTCACGCGCGTCGACCGGCCCGCCGACCCGCCCGCCGGCCCGCTCGTCGGGAGCCGGGTCTGCCGAGCCTTCGCCGCCGGCGGCCGGGGTGGCCCTTGGTCTGGGGCACCATCGCGTCGAGGAGGTCCTCGAAGGCGTCGGCGACCACCGACGGCCCGGCCTCGACGACCGTCTGCCCGCTGACCAGCGCCCGGTCGACGCCGGCCCGGTCCTCGGGCAGGAAGTGGACGCCGTGCAGGCGGGTGAAGCCCTCGACCATGCCGGAAATCTCCCGCTGCGACCAGCCCAGGCTCGGCCGGTTGCGGTTGACGACGACCCGGACGACGCGCACCCCGGTGGCTTCACGGAGCTCGACCAGGCCGCGGGCCAGCCGGGCGAGGCCGACCGGGTCGGCCGCCCCGACCACGACGATCTCGTCGGCGACGCTCAGCGCGCCGAGCGTGAGCGAGTTGCGGGCCGGGCGGGTGGCGAAGTCCGCCGCCGGGTCGTCCTCGAGGCTGAAGCCGGTCTCGACGACCACGTCGCCCCGCGCGCTCGCGACCTCGATCAGGTGCTCGACGGCACCGGCCCGCACCTCGACGTACCGGTCCGGGCGCGGCAGCCCCGTCACCACCGACAACCGCGGGGCGACCTCGCGCAGGCAGCCCTCGAGGCCCTCCTCCAGGCCGCCGCGGACCGCCAGCCGCGCCGCAGAGAGCAGCCCCGAGGCCTGATCGAGGATGCCGAACTGCTGGGCGGTCCCGCCGCCGTAGGGATCCGCGTCGACGAGCACGACGGCCCGGCCGCGGGCGGCGAGGCCGGAGGCGATGCCCCCGGCCACCGTCGTCCGGCCCGGTGCCCCCGCGGGACCCCACACCACGTAGACGCGCCCGCCCTCAGCACTGCCATCGGCACCGCCGTCGCCGCCTGCGCCGTCGCCGCCCGCCCCGCCCTCGCCGTCGGTCCGGCCGGAGCCGAACGGGTCGGCAGGGTCGGGGTCGTCGTCGGCCTGCTCGGCCCGCCGGGTCGCGTGCTGGGAGATCACCTCGGGCAGCCGGGTCAGGGCGGCCTCCTCGACGAGCCCCGCCACGCCGATCCGCGCCGCCCGCACCTGGGCGGCGTCCGCGTCGGCGCCGGTGGGTACGACGACGATCGGCTCGACCCCGTGCCGGCGCAGGTGCTCGACGGCGGTCGCGTCCAGCCCGGGCGCGTCCAGCGCGACGACCGCGGCCTCGGCCTGTCCCGCCGTGGCGGCGGCCATCAGGTCCTCGACATCCACGCAGCGCTTGAGCAGCATCACGTCGCGCCGGGACGCGAGCAGCCCGACCACCGTCGACTCCCAGGCGGCGCCCGAGGCGACGAGCAGCACGCAGATCATCGCTCAGTCCAGCCCCGAGACGGTGACGTCGCCGCCGGCGATCGCCGCCAGCGCCCGCGGCAGCCCTGTCGCCTGCTCCGCGGTGAGCCCGAGGACCAGCTGCCTCTCGCCGGTCGCGCCGAACCCGCCCTCGGGCTCGGGCGCCGCGACCACCGTGGCGTCGCCGAGGACCCGCTCTGCCTCCTGGGCGTCGCGGGCGGTGACCCAGATGTCGACGTGGTCGCCGACCCGCAGCCCGGGCTCGAGCGCCATCGCCGGGAGGATCAGCGGGACGGTCACCACCCCGGTCTCCTCGGCGCTGCCGAGCGCCTGGCGCGGCAGCAGTTCGCCCGCGCCGACGGGGCGGCGCAGGTGGCGCTCGCCGGGCAGTTGCTCGGCGGCGGGCAGGTAGCGGTCGAGTTCGGCGGCGTCGGCGAACCTCACCCGTCGTACCTCCAGGTCCTCCCGGTCCAGCCGGTCGCCCGCGGCGTGGTCGGCCGTCACCGCCCAGACCTCGACGGTGTCGTCGGCGGCCGCGAGGAGCCGCGAGCCGCCGAGCACCGAGAGCGCGACCAGCGCCACGCCGAGCCACAACCGGGGGTCCCGCCATCCCGGCCGGCGGGCCCGGGCGGCGGCGATCGGCGGCGCCAGCGTGCTCGTCATAGCTCCATGATGGTGGGTTCGGCGCAGATTGGAAGAGCGTTATCCACAGGCATCGGCGTGAACATGCCGCTCTGTTGGCCTCGAGGTGGCACGATGTACCCATGCCCGCGACGCCCCGATTCCTCACGCTCGCCGAGGTCGCCGAGGTCCTCAACACCTCGAGCGCCCAGGTCTATGCCCTGGTCCGACGCGGTGATCTGCCCGCCATCAAGATCGGTGGGCGCGGCCAATGGCGCGTCGAGACCGACCGGCTGGAGGACTACATCCAGCGGATGTACGACGAGTCTCGCGCCTTCATCGAGCAGCACCCGTTCGCCGAGTCCGAGGTGCGCGAGGGTTCCGACGGCTGAGACGCCGCCGTTCCAAGGCCCGTCCAGGGCCTCTTCTCGGGCCCCGGCAGCCCACCGCTCAGCCTCCTGCTCAGCCCACCTCGGAGCCCAGCGTCACCTTGGTGGTGTGCTCGATCCCGTCGCGCAGATAGGTGAGCTCGACGACCTGGCCGGGCTCGTGGGTGCGGATCGCGACGATCAGCTCGATCGCGTCGGTCACCCGGTGCCCGTCGATCGCGATCACCACGTCGCCGGCCTCCAGCCCGGCGTCGAGGGCCGGTGCGTCGGGCAGGATCTCGCCGATCAGCGCCCCCGTCTCGCCGCCCTGGGCGCCGGTGTCGACCTTGGCGCCGATCACCGGGTAGCGCGCCTCGCCGGTCCGCAGGATCTGGTCGGCGGTGATCTTCACCTGCTCGACCGGGATCGCGAAGCCGACGCCGATGTTGCCGGAGCTCCCGAGGCCGTCGGTGGTGGCGATCGCGGAGTTCACCCCGACCACGCGGGCCCGCAGGTCCACGAGCGGTCCGCCGGAGTTGCCGGGGTTGATCGCGGCGTCGGTCTGGACGGCGTTGATGTACGACGTCAGGTCGTCGCTGCCCGTGGTGACCGGCCGGTTCAGCGAGCTGACGATGCCGGCGGTGACGGTCGCGTTGAGGCCCAGCGGCGAGCCGATCGCCACCACGCCGTCCCCGACCCGCAGCACCTGGGACGACCCGAGGGCCGCCGGCGGCAGGGAGCGCAGGCTCCGCGCGTGCAGCACCGCCAGGTCGTAGACGGCGCTGCGGCCGACCACCTTCGCGTCGTGCACCTTGCCGTTCTGGTCGAGGATCCGGATCGGCCCCGAGCTCTTGGCGGCCTGCTCGACGACGTGGTTGTTGGTGATGACGTGGCCCTGCCGGTCGAGCACGAATCCGCTGCCGGTCGAGCCGCGTTCGTCGCCGTCGTACTCCGCGGTGATCTGGACCGTGCTGGGCAGCACCTCCTCGGCGACCGCCGCGATCGACCCGTTGTCGGCCGGCAGCGGCGGCTCGGACGTGGTGTCGACCGAGTCCAGGCCCCCGGACGCCCGGCCACTCGAGCTCCCCGGGATGCCGGTCCCTTGCACCCAGCCCTCCCACGCCGTCCACCCGATGCCGCCGATCGCGCCGCCGAAGAGGCCCACCACCAGGGCCAGGCCGGCGACCACCGGCCACAGCCAGCCCGGCACCCGGGCCTGCGGCTGCCGGTGCGCCTGGTGCGGACCCGCGGCGCCGTAGGCGGCTGGCGGTTGCTGAGGTGGGAACTGAGTCGACGGTTGGGCAGGTGCTTGCGCAGGTGGTTGGGCCGAGGGTCGGGGCTGCGCGGTCTGCGCCTCGGGGCCGGGGGTCATCGGGTACGTCGCGTACTTGCGGCCGGGCTCGCGCTGCGGCTCGGGCGGTGTCTCCGAGGCCGGCTCCGGCCGCGGGTCGTCCGGGACCGGCTGGGTGGGCTCGTCGGGCCGACCCGACTGGTCGGCGCCCTCGGCGCCCGGCGCCTCGGCGTCCCCGAACGGCCAGTAGCCCCCGGGCTCGCCGGACTCGGGCCGGTCGCCGTCCGGGCGTTCCTCGGGCCGCTGGGTGGTCACCCGGCTATCTTGACCGATGTCACCGTCAGCGGCGACTCGCGGCCGCTGGTCGCCTGCCTGCTGCTCTGTCGACTGCCCTGCCTGACGACGCTCGGCGGGCGGGGGGTCGCCTGGTCGCCCACGGACCCGGTGGGCAGCCGGCGCTCACCGGACGGCGCGGCCGCGGGCGACACCCCGAGCGTGAGGACCCCGACCATGGCGATGCCCACCGCGCCGAGGGCGCCGAACGTCGTGGCGGCGCCACGCGAGGCGTGGGCGGCGTGGGCCGCCGCGGGGTGGGGCGCCGGCGCGAGCACGGGGTGCGCCATCAGCCTGGCCTTGAGCGGGCTCTCCGGACAGCTGGCGGTCGACCAGCCGGCGAGCTGGGTCTTGATCCAGCCCTCGCGGGTCACCAGGTCGCGACACTGCGGACATCGGTGCACGTGGGCCCAGGCACGCTCCTCCTCGGCGGGCGAGAGCCGCCCGTCGACGAGCGCGGCCACGCGGGATCCCAGGTGTCCGATCACGCGACACCCCCGGCGAGGACACGGCGGGGGCCGGCGTACCGGTGGCGGCCGGACGTCGGCGCCCGGTGTGCGAGCGACTCGCGGAGCATCGCGCGGCCTCGGTGGATGCGGGAGCGGACGGTGCCCAGCTTGGCGTCGAGGATGTCGGCGATCTCCTCATACGTCAGGCCCTCGATGTCGCACAGGACGACGGCGGCCCGGAAGTCCGGCGGGAGCTGCGCGAGCGCAAGTTCTACGTCGTCGTCGAAGTGACCCTCGAGGTAGGTCGCGTCGGCGGGTTGGCTGCTCGTGAGCCGGTCGGCCCGCTCGTCGGACCAGGAGTCGAAGCGGATCCGCTGCCGGCGGCGGGCCTGGTCGAGGAAGAGGTTGGTGGTGATCCGGTGCAGCCAGCCCTCGATCGTGCCGGGGGTGAAGCCCGCCAGGCCGCGGAACGCGCGGACGAACGCCTCCTGGGCGAGGTCCTCGGCGTCGTGCGGGTTGCCGGTCAGCCGGTACGCCAGCCGGTAGACCCTGTCGAAGTGCTTCTCGACAAGCTCCTCCCAGGTGGGCGCTTCCCAGGTTGGCGCGGTGGTGTGGTCGGGCACCGGAGGCCTCCTCCTTGAGACGATGCCCTTCACCGTAGATTTCCCTCCTGAGAGGAACCTGTGCACTGACTGGTTCATTGCTTAGACAACGGGCGGCGGCGCCGGAACGTTCCCGCGATAAGCTTCCTTGCACGCACGCCGCGCCGTACCGCCAGGAGGACACCATCAGCACGCTCAAGCCCGCGAGTCTCGCCTATGCCGAGCAGTTCGTCGGGGAGGACGAAGTCCTGGCAGCCGCCCGCGCCCGCGCGGCCGAGGTCGGGGTCATCCCGATCGGCACCGGCGGCGGCGCCATGTTGCGCTTCCTGGCCTCGGTGTTGGAGGCCCGCGCCGTGGTCGAGATCGGCACCGGCACCGGAGTCTCCGGCGTCTGGCTGCTGCGCGGCATGCGCAGCGACGGCGTCCTGACGACCGTCGACATCGAGGCCGAGCACCAGCGGCTCGCCAAGAAGTCCTTCTCCGAGGCCGGCGTCCCCCACCAGCGGGCGCGCACGATCGCCGGGTCGGCACTCGACGTGCTGCCCCGGCTCACCGACGGCCACTACGACCTGGTGTTCTGCGACGGCGACAAGAGGGAGTACGGCGCCTACCTGACCGAGGCGCTCCGGCTGCTGCGGCCCGGCGGCGTCGTAGTCTTCGACAACGCGCTGTGGCGCGACAAGGTCGCCGACCCCTCGGTCCGCGACGAGGAGACGACCGCGATCCGCGACCTCGGCCCCGCGATCACCGAGAACGAGCACCTCGTCCCCGTGCTCCTGCCCGTCGGCGACGGGCTGCTCTGCGCCCGCAAGCTCTAGCCCCGCCCGCCCCCTTGGGGCCGCCTGAGGTCCCGCTCTTGGGCCGCCTGTGGTCTCGGCCCTGGGCCGAGTGCGGGATTTGTGTCGTTCTCACGGCTCAGAACGACACGAATCCCGCGTTCGGCAGGTCCCGGGCCGGTGGGTGGCAGGGTCAGGAGACCCCGGCGAGGGGATCCTCCGAGCCGAGCCAGGCCAGCAGCAGCCGGGCCCCGAAGCCGGTCGGGCCGGCCGACCATTCGTAGTGGTCCTTGGGCGAGTCCCCGACCGAGGCGATGTCCAGGTGCGCCCACGGTACGCCGCCCGCGAACGGCCGCAGGAAGAGCGCCGCGGTGATCGCACCCGGCCCGCCGGGGGCGTTGTCGGCGTCGGCGACCTTGGAGGAGAGCTTCTCCTCGTAGTCGGCGACCAGCGGCATCCGCCACACCGGCTCCCCCGCCGCGGCGCTCGCGGCGGCGAGCGCACCCGCCAGCGCGTCGTCGGAGGCGAAGAGCCCGCCCATCCCCTGCCCGAGCGCCACCCGCATCGCGCCGGTCAGCGTCGCGACGTCGACCAGCGCGGCGGGCTTGAGCTCGGCGGCGGCGTACGCGAGCCCGTCCGCGAGCACCAGCCGGCCCTCCGCGTCGGTGTTGGTGACCTCGCTGGTGCGCCCGCCCCAATGGGTGATCACGTCGCCGGGGCGCAGCGCGTCGGCGCCGACGGCGTTCTCCGCGGCGGCGATCAGGCCGGTGACCCGGACCGCGCAGCCCACCGCGGCGAGGGCACCGAGGACCGAGAGAACGACGCCGCCGCCGGTCATGTCCCGCTTCATCGTGACCATGCCGTCGGCCGGCTTGATCGAGAGCCCGCCGGTGTCGAAGGTGATGCCCTTGCCGACGAGCACGACCCGCGGCGTACGACGGGTGGCGCGGGCCGGCGCGTAGTCGATGCGGATCAGCCGCGGCGGCGTGGCCGAGGCGCGGCCGACCGCGCCGATGCCGCCGAAGCCCTGCTCAGCGAGCTGCCGCTCGTCGAGCACGGTGACCTCCAGGCGTGACGCGGGCTCGGTGGCGAGCTCCCGCGCCCGGTCGGCGAGCCATTCGGGGTCCTTGACGTTGGAGGGCACCGTCGCGAGCATCCGCGCCCGCCAGGCGGCGCCGCCGACGGCGACCGCGCGGGCCAGCTCGGGGGGCTCGCCCTCGGGGATCCCGCAGAGCACGATCCGCCCCACCGGCTCGCCGGAGGGCCCGGCCGCACCTGGTTGCGCCGACTCGGGGCCTGCGTCCCGGCGCCAGGAGAACCGGAACGAGCCTAGGATCGCGCCGACGACGAAGGGTTCCAGGGCCTCGGGGCCCGCTGCGGCGAGGTCGGTCGCCACAACCGAGCGGCCGGCGCAGGCCCGGGCCAGCGCCGCGCCCGCGCGTCGTACCTCGTCGGGGGTGCGCGCGCCGACGCCGACCAGGAGCACCTCGACGACCGCGCCGTCCCGGGCCAACGGTAACGACACGGTCTCGCCCGCCTTGCCGGTGTGGCCCGCGTGGGCGAGCACCTTGAGCAGGTCCAGCCCCGCGGCCTCCGCGATCTCGTCGGCCTCGACGGCCACCGAGGGGGCGTCGTCCCCCCGCGCCACCGCATACGCGAGCACGTCGACGCCGCCCACTCCGGCCGGCGTCAGAGCGCTGCCGGCGAACTGAGGCGGTGGCGCCTGGGCGGGCATGCCGGGGGCCGTCGACCCCGAGTGCACCACGGCCTAGCTGACGACAGCCTGGAGTGCGTCTCCGAGGGCGCCGGCCTCCTCGGCGTTGAGCTCGACGACCAGCCGCCCGCCACCCTCGAGAGGCACGCGCATGACGATGCCGCGACCCTCCTTGGTGACCTCGAGCGGACCGTCGCCGGTACGGGGCTTCATCGCCGCCATCCGCGCACCTCTTCCCTAGTCGTTCCCGTGTGACGTTGTGTCAGTGACGTTGTGTCAGGCCAGGGGCGGGGTGCGCCCTGCCCTGAGAGCAATCCTCGTCATTATCCCCCTTCGCGCGCGGGTTGAACCCATAGGGGTGCGACCGCGCTCGCCCGGCGCTGGCAGACTTCGGCTATGCACGCACGGTCCGCGGTGTTCGATCTCTACGGAGATCACCTCCGCACGCGCGGCCACGCGGCCCCCGTCGCGGCCGTCATCCGGATCCTCGACCCGATCGGCATCGCGGCCCCGGCGGTGCGGACCGCGATCTCCCGGATGGTCAACCAGGGCTGGCTGGCGCCGGTGGCCCTGCCCAGCGGGCGCGGGTACGCCGCCACCCCGCAGGCCAGGCAGCGGCTCGACGAGGCGCTGTCGCGGATCTACGGGCGGGCGCGGAGCTGGGACGGCCGGTGGCACGTGCTGGTCACCGACGGGCCGTCGGGTCGTACGGCGCGGCAGCGGCTCCGCTCCGACCTGGAGTTCCTCGGCTACGCGCGGTTCGCCGCCGACACCTGGATCAGCCCGCACCCGAGCGCCGGCGCCGGCGACGTGCTCGAGCGGGCGCAGGTGCGCGCCACCACCGCCACCCTGTGCGACGTCGAGCCGCCCCACGGCCCGCTCGCGGCGTGGGACCTGGACAGCCTGCGGGGCACCTATGCGGCCTGGCTCGAGACCGTCGACGACCTGGTCGCGACGCACCTGGCGCAGCACGCGGACCCCGACGAGGCGTCGTTCGCCGCCCACTTCCATCTGGTGCACGAGTGGCGCAAGTTCCTCTTCACCGACCCCGGGCTGCCCGAGTCCCTGCTGCCCGAGGACTGGCCCGGGGCGCCCGCCGCCGCCGTCTTCGATCGGCATGCCGCCGCCCTGCGGCCCGCCGCCGACCGGTTCGTCGACAGCTGCCTCTCCTGACCCCCCACCCCGCCGAGTCGGCTCAAACATGCACCAGAATCACACCGAGTCGGCGCATCTGTGCACGCTCAGGACGCCGAGTCGGCGCATCTGTGCACGCTCAGGACGCCGAGTCGGCTCAAACATGCACCAGAATCACGCCGAGTCGGCGCAAAAGTACACGCGTGGTGCAGACTGCGACCATGACGGACTCCCCCGCACGCCCGACGGATCCGGTGCTCCTGGAGGTCAGCGACGGCGTCGCCACCATCACCTTCAACAGACCCGAGTCGATGAACTCCATGGACGTCCCGACCAAGGAGCTGCTGCGCGACACGCTCCAGGCGGTGGCCGAGGATCCGGCCGTGCGCTGCGTCGTACTCACCGGCACGGGCCGCGCGTTCTGCGTCGGGCAGGACCTCAAGGAGCACGTCGGGCTACTGGGCGATCGCGACGGGGAGCTCTTCCGGACGGTTCCGGAGCACTACAACCCGATCGCGACCGCGGTGGCGACGATGCCCAAACCGGTGATCGCGGCGGTCAACGGGGTCGCGGCGGGTGCCGGCGCGAGCCTCGCCTTCGCCTGCGACCTGCGGATCCTCGCGGACACGGCGGGCTTCAACCTCGCCTTCGCGGGCATCGCGCTGTCCTGCGACACCGGCTCCAGCTGGAGCCTGCAGCGGCTTGTCGGCCGCGCCAAGGCTCTCGAGTTGCTCTACTTTCCGCGGACGGTGCCGGCCGCCGAGGCGCTGGAACTGGGACTCGCGACGAAGGTGGTCGCGGCGGACGAGGTGGCGGCGGCGGCGCGCGATCTCGCGGTGCGGCTGGCGGCGGGGCCGACCGTGGCGTACGGCGCGATCCGGCGCTCCGTGAACTTCGCCGCGGGGCACAGCCTCCCCGAATCGCTTGAGGTCGAGCGGCAGATGATGGACCTGACCGGCGCGACCGAGGACCACGCCGCGGCGGTCGCGGCCTTCCTCGCCAAGGAGCCGCCGGTCTTCCACGGCCGGTGAGCTACGGCTTCGAGGCGGTACGACGCCACCACCGTCGCTTGCCCGGCGCCGGGCTCTCGGGGTCGGACTCGGCGTCCTCCTCGTGCACGTTTGCGCCGACTCGGCGTGATTTCGGTGCACTTTCAAGCCGACTCGGCGCGTCTTCCGTGCACGTTTGCGCCGACTCGGCCGGTTCTGCGTGCACTTTAGAGCCGACTCGGCGTGATTTCGGTGCGTCTTCGAGCCGACTCGGCGCGTGTTCCGTGCACGTTTGAGCCGACTCGGCGTCCTCGGGGAGCTGGTCGGACAGGCGCGCGAGGAGGGCGTCGACCTCGGACATCCGGTAGCCGCGGAACGCCAGCGAGAACCGGACGGAACGCACATCGTCGCCGGTCAGCGGGCCCTCGGCGGGCACGACAACGTCGGGGCGGTCGTCGTACACGCGCGACATCGGCGCCCCCCGGCCGGCCGCGACGACCCCGACCGCCCCCAGCGCGAGGACGACCAGCGTCGCGAAGAACCAGATCATCGGCGCTCCACGCCCGCGGCCCGCGCCTCGACCATCAGCCGCACGGCGAGGTCCACGTCGTCGGTGACCGTGATCATGTCGAGCTCGCCGGGGCCGACCTTGCCCTGGGCGACCAGGGTGTCGCGGAGCCAGTCGATCAGGCCCTGCCAGTAGGACGTCCCGAGCAGCACGATGGGGAACGTCGTGACCTTGCCGGTCTGGGCGAGTGTGGCGGCCTCGAAGAGCTCATCCAGCGTGCCTAGTCCGCCGGGGAGCACGATGTAGCCCTCGGCGTACTTGACGAACATCGTCTTGCGGGCGAAGAAGTAGCGGAAGTTGATCCCGACGTCGACCCACTGGTTGAGGCCGGCTTCGAAGGGCAGCTCGATGCCGAGCCCGACGCTGACGCCGCCCGCCTCGGAGGCGCCTCGGTTGGCCGCCGCCATCGAGCCCGGACCGCCGCCGGTGATCACGGCGAAGCCCGCGTGCACAAGCTTGCGGCCGACCTCCTCAGCCAGCGCGGCCTCCGGGTGGTCGTCCGGCGTCCGCGCGGACCCGAAGACCGAGATCGCCGGCCCGAGGTCGGCCAGCGCACCGAACCCCTCGACGAACTCCGCCTGGATCCGCAGCACCCGCCACGGGTCCGTGTGCACCCAGTCCGAGGACCCCCGGTTGTCGAGCAGCCGCTGGTCGGAGGTGGCCCCGTCGATCTGGTCGCCCCGCAGGATCATCGGGCCCTTGTACTTGAACCGCCCCCGGCTCCTCATGCCGACGCTCCGGTGGTCAGCCACGCCCGCAGCTGCTCCTCACACCGCCCGATCTGTACGACGGGCACGTGCTCGTCCTGGCGATGCGCGAACATCGGATCGCCGGGGCCGAAGTTGACCGCGGGTGTCCCGAGGGCGGAGAACCGCGACACGTCGGTCCAGCCGAACTTGGGGTTGACCACCCCGCCGACCGCGCGCACGAACTCCGCGGCCGCCGGCACCGACAGCCCCGGCAGCGCGCCGGGCGCGCCGTCGACGACCACGACCGGGTAGGGCGCGAAGAACTCCGCCACGAACGCCTCTGCCTCCGCCTGGCTGCGGTCCGGCGCGAACCGGTAGTTGACCGTCACCTCGCAGGCGTCCGGGATCACGTTGCCGGCGACCCCGCCGCTGATCCCGACCGCGTTGAGACCCTCGTGGTAGGTGAGCCCGTCGATCACGGGCCGCCGCGGCTCGTAGGCGTCGAGCCGGCGCAGGATGTCGCCGGCCGCGTGGATCGCGTTCTCCCCCATCCAGGCGCGGGCGGAGTGGGCCCGGACTCCCGTCGTACTCACCACCACGCGGAGCGTGCCCTGGCAGCCGGCCTCGATCACGCCGTTCGACGGCTCGAGCAGGATCGCGAAGTCGGCGGCGAGCAGCTCGGGGTCAGTCTCGCCGAGCCGGAAGAGGCCGTTGAACTCCGAGTCGATCTCCTCGCCCTCGTAGAAGAGGAAGGTCAGGTCGCGGTTCGGCGCCGGGACGGTCGCGGCGATCCGGAGCATCACCGCGTCGCCGCCCTTCATGTCGCAGGTGCCGAGCCCCCACAGCAGGTCGCCGTCGCGCCGCGCGGGCAGGTTGGCGTTGAGCGGGACGGTGTCGAGGTGTCCGGCGAGTACGACGCGCTCGGCCAGCCCGAAGTCGGTCCGCGCGATCACCGTGTTGCCGCGCCGGGTCACGCTCAGGTGGGCCAGCGGCGCCAAGGCGGCCTCGACGGCGTCCGCGATCGCCGCCTCGTTGCGGCTGACGGACTCGATGTTGACGAGGTCTTCTGTGAGGGCCACCGCGTCGCGGGTCAGGTCGAGGATCGGCATGGGCACATCCAACCAGCCCGCCCCGAGCGCGGCGCGCGCTGTACGACGCCGAGTCGGCTCAAACGTGCACCGAAATCACGCCGAGTCGGCGCAAAGGTGCACGGTTATCCACAAGCGGAGCGCGCAGGTTGTGGACGGCGGCGTACTTTAGCGCCGACTCGGCGTTCTCAGCGTGCACGGATGCGCCGACTCGGCGTTCTCAGCGTGCACGGATGCGCCGACTCGGCGTTCTCAGCGTGCACGGATGCGCCGACTCGGCGTGATTTGCGTGCACTTTCAAGCCGACTCGGCGTGATTTGCGTGCACTTTCAAGCCGACTCGGCGTCCTCCGGGCCGGCGTCAGGGGCGGGCGAGGGCGATCCGCACGTGCTCGCCGTCCCCGACGGCCACGAGGTCGGGGACGTCGGCGGGCAGGGGCCGGTCCTCGACGAGTACGTCGAGCGCCAGCGTCTCCTCGGCGAGCAGGTCGCCGTGGACCCGCGCCGCCTCGAGCACCGCGGCGCTGCCGCCGATCTCCAGCGCGATCCGGTCCGCGACTTCCAGCCCGGCGGCCTTGCGCGCCTGCTGGACGGCGCGGACGACATCCCGGGCGAGCCCCTCCAACGCGAGCTCGGCGGTGACCTGGGTGTCGAGCACCACGAAGCCGCCGCGCGGCAGCACCGCGGTCGCCCGCTCGCTCGAGGCATCCCCGGCCACGGTCTCCACGGAGAACTCCCCGTCGAGCAGCGGCACCCCGCCGCAGGTCACCGAGCCGTCGTCGGCCACGGTCCAGTCGCCGGCGCGCGACGCCCCGATCACCGACTGGACCGTGCGCCCGAGCCGCGGTCCGGCCGCGCGGGCGTTGATCGTGAGCCGCTGGGCCACGGCGTACGACGCCGCCTCGGAGCTGCCCGCCTCGACCAGCCGGACCTCCTTGAGGTTCAGCTCGTCGGCGATGATCGGCTCGAAGCCCGCGAGCTGCGAGACGTCGTCGAGCACCACGGTCAGCGACGAGAGCGGCAGCCGCGTCCGCAGGTTCGCGGCCTTGCGCAGCGCCGAGCCCGCCGAGGCGACGTCGCGGACGGCGTCCATCGCGGCGACCAGCTCCGGGTCGGCCGGCAGCGTGGCGGCGTCTGGCCAGTCGGTCAGGTGCACCGACCGGCCGCCGACCAGCCCGCGCCAGACCTCCTCGGTGGTGAGCGGCAGCAGCGGCGCCGCCGTACGGCACACGACCTCGAGCACCGTGTAGAGCGTGTCGAAGGCGTCGCGGGTGTCGGCGTCGACCTCGCCGGTGGCCCAGAACCGCTCGCGGGAGCGGCGGATGTACCAGTTGGTCAGCACCTCGATGAACGACCTGGTGGAGTCGCAGGCGTCGGCGACCTCGTAGTCGTCGAGCTGCTCGGTCATCGCCGCCACGTAGTCGTGGAGCTTGGCGAGGATGTAGCGATCCATCGGATTGTTCAGAGAGCGCCCCAACACACTCTGCGCGTCGTACCCGTCCCCGGCGACGTTGGCATACAGCGCGAGGAAGTAGTAGCTGTTCCACAGCGGGATCAGCACCTGCCGCACCGACTCGCGGATCCCCTGCTCGGTGACGATCAGGTTGCCGCCGCGCAGGATCGGGCTCGACATCAGGAACCAGCGCATCGCGTCGGCGCCGTCGCGGTCGAAGACCTCGTAGACGTTGGGGTAGTTGCGCAGGCTCTTGGACATCTTGTTGCCGTCCGAGCCGAGCACGATGCCGTGACTGACGCAGGTGGAGAAGGCCGGCTTGTCGAAGAGCGCCGTCGCCAGGACGTGCATGGTGTAGAACCAGCCGCGGGTCTGGCCGATGTATTCGACGATGAAGTCGCCCGGGTAGTGGTCCTCGAACCACTCGACGTTCTCGAACGGGTAGTGCACCTGCGCGAAGGGCATCGACCCCGACTCGAACCAGCAGTCGAAGACGTCGGTGACCCGGCGCATGGTGGATTTGCCCTCCCCGATCGGCCGAGGGTCGTCCGGGTTGGGCCTCGTCAGCTCATCGATGAATGGCCGGTGCAGGTTGTCCGGACGGACGCCGAAGTCGCGCTCGAGCTCATCCAGCGAGCCGTAGACGTCGACGCGCGGGTACGCCGGGTCATCCGAGCGCCACACGGGGATCGGGCTGCCCCAGAAGCGGTTGCGCGAGATCGACCACGGCCGGGTGTTCTCCAGCCACTTGCCGAACTGGCCGTCGCGCACGTGGTCGGGCACCCAGCGGATGCCGTCGTTGATCGCCAGCATCCGGTCGCGGATCTTGCGGGTGTCGACGAACCACGACGAGACCGCCATGTAGATCAGCGGCTGCCGGCAGCGCCAGCAGTGCGGGTAGGAGTGCTCGTAGCTCTCGCGGCGCAGCAGCACCGTCCCGGGCACGACGCTGCCGGTCTCGCCGGCCCCGCGGGTGGCGTTCTTGAGGTGCTCGATGATCGCGAGGTTGGCGTCGAAGACGTGCAGCCCCTGGTAGTCGGTGATCGGCCACCCGAAGCGGCCGTCCTTGCCGACCGCGACCACGAGCTCGATGCCCTCGCGGTCGGTGATCACCTTGTCCTCCTCACCGTAGGCGCCGGCGGAGTGGACCAGCCCGGTGCCGTCGTCGACGGTGACGAACGGCGCCTCGACCAGCCGGTGGGCGTGCTCGGTGCCCTCGAAGTAGGTGTACGGCGGGGCGTAGGCGAGCCCGTTCAGCTCGCTGCCCTTGAGGCGTCGTACGACGTCGAACTCGCCCTCGTCGGCGAGCTCCCGCGCGTAGGCCGCCAGCCGCGCCTCGGCCAGCAGGTAGCGCTCGGGGCGGCCGGTCGGCTTGTCGGAGCGGACGATCACGTAGTCGATGTCCTCGCCGACCATGATCAGCAGGTTGGACGGCATCGTCCAGGGGGTCGTCGTCCAGATCAGGGCGACCACGCCGTCGAGGTCGTCGTCGGTGCGCAGCGGCATGCCGACGGTGACCGCGGGGTCCTGGCGCTGCTGGTAGACGTCCTCGTCCATTCGCAGCTCGTGGTTGGACAGCGGCGTCTCGTCGTTCCAGCAGTAGGGCAGGACCCGGAAGTCCTCATACACCAGGCCCTTGTCGTAGAGCTCCTTGAACGCCCACAGCACCGACTCCATGAAGCTGAGGTCGAGCGTCTTGTAATCGTTGTCGAAGTCGACCCAGCGCGCCTGGCGGGTGACGTAGTCGCGCCACTCGGAGGTGTAGGTGAGCACGGAGCGGCGGCACTCGTCGTTGAACTTCTCGATGCCCAGGTCGAGGATCTCGTTGGTGGTCTTGATCCCGAGCTGGCTCATCGCCTCCAGCTCGGCGGGCAGCCCGTGGGTGTCCCAGCCGAAGCGGCGCTCGACCCGGCGGCCGCGCATCGTCTGGTAGCGCGGGATCAGGTCCTTGACGTAGCCGGTGAGCAGGTGCCCGTAGTGCGGCAGCCCGTTGGCGAACGGCGGCCCGTCGTAGAAGACGTACTCGTTCGACCCGTCGGCGCCGGCGTCGCGCTGCTCGACGGAGGCGGGGAAGGTGCCGTCCTCCTTCCAGTAGGCCAGCACCCGCTCCTCGATCGCCGGGAAGTTCGGCGTCGACGGGACGTTGCGGTGCTCACCGGACTGTCCGGTGGCGACCTTGGGGTAGGTCATCGGGGCTCCTGGATGCGTGACTCGGGTCATTGCCACGAGGACGATCATCCGACCGCGGTACCACCTCGCTTGCCCGCACCTCGGTCTTGCCGGCGATGCGGACCGCTTCATGGGGGCTGTGTCGGGCCCAACCCGTCGGGTTCTAGTGGGCTCGCCCCCGGGTTGGGGCGGCTGTTCTTCCCGAGGCTCGCCGCTGATGACGGCTCCAACGCCGTCTCCCAGCGTACGGCGCGCGCCCCAGCCCGCGCCAATCCATTGCCCGCCCCGTGTGCCGAACGCGCAGTTAGGTCCGTTCTCAGGCTGAGAGCGGACCTAACTGCGCGTTCGGCAGGGGTGGGCGCAGGGGTGGGGCGGGGGTGGGTGGGGGCGGGACGGCGGGGCGGCCCCCAGGGACCCCATAGAATCCGCGGCATGCCTGACACCGCTGCCTCCCCCGGCGCCTGGGGACACGGCCTGCTCACCCGCGACGCCTCCGGGGCGGTGCTGGACGTGTGGTTCCCGGCGCCCGCGCTCGGGTCCCCGGCCGACGAGGGCGTCCCCGCCTACCTGGAGTCGCTCGCGGTCCCCGACGAGGCCCGGGCGGTCACCAGGGAGGCGGTCACGGTCGTCATCGCCGACCTGCACGCAGTACCCGCCTCGACCGAGGACGTCTGGCTCCGGCTCCACCTGCTCTCCCACCGGCTGGTCGCGCCGCACGGCATGTCGATGGAGGGCGTCTTCGGGCTGCTCAGCAACGTGGTGTGGACCTCGGCGGGGCCGTGCGCGGTCGAGGGCTTCGAGGAGACCCGGGCCCGGCTGCGGGCGGCGGGCGTCGCGGTGGCGGTGTACGGCGTGGACAAGTTCCCGCGGATGACCGACTACGTGGTGCCGACCGGGGTGCGGATCGCCGACGCCGACCGGGTGCGACTGGGCGCCCACCTGGCCAGCGGCACGACGGTGATGCATGAGGGATTCGTCAACTTCAACGCCGGCACCCTCGGCACCTCGATGGTCGAGGGCCGGATCTCGGCGGGCGTGGTGGTCGGCGACGGCTCCGACATCGGCGGCGGCGCCTCGATCATGGGGACCCTCTCTGGCGGCGGCAAGCAGGTCATCTCGATCGGCGAGCGCTGCCTGCTCGGCGCCAACTCCGGGATCGGGATCTCGCTGGGCGACGACTGCGTGATCGAGGCCGGCTGCTACGTGACGTCGGGGACCAAGGTGCGGATGCCGGACGGTACGACGGCGAAGGCGCGCGACCTCTCCGGCGCCAGCAACCTGCTGCTGCGCCGCAACTCGCTGACCGGCTCGATGGAGGCGGTGGCCTGGCAGGGCGAGGGCATCGCGCTCAACGCCGCGCTGCACGCCAACTGACCCGCCCCTGCCCATGACCCGACCTGCCCGCGTGCTTCTGCTCGTCCTCGCGGCGGTGATCGTCTTCGCCGCGGTCGGCGTGCTGGTCAGCCGCCCGGACCTGGTCCCGCTGCCCGCGCGCGAGGGCTGCGTCGCGACCGTCGGCGACCAGAGCGTGCGGGTCAACCTGGAGCAGGCCGAGCACGCCTCGCTGATCGCCGCGATCTCGATCCAGCGCGGCCTGCCGGCGCGCGCGGCGACGATCGCGCTCGCGACCGCCTACCAGGAGTCCAAGCTGCACAACATCGACTTCGGCGACCGCGACTCGGTGGGGCTCTTCCAGCAGCGGCCGAGCCAGGGCTGGGGCACGGTGCGGCAGATCATGGATCCCGTCTACGCCACCAACCGGTTCTACGACGCGCTGGAGAAGATCGAGGGCTACGAGGAGATGGTGGTCACCGAGGCCGCGCAGGCGGTGCAGCGGTCGGCCTACCCGGGCGCGTACGCCGACCACGAGGCCGACGCCCGGATCCTCGCCTCGGCGCTGACCGGCGAGACCCGCGGCGGGGCGTTCACCTGCGTGGTCCGCGGCGAGCCGGACGAGGCGTCGGCCGAGCTGGGGCCGCGGGGGCTGACGCCGCGGGCGGGTGCGGTACGACGTGAGCTGGCCCGGCGGTTCCCCGGCACGCCGCTCGGTGGCTTCGCGCCCGATGGGGTGAGCACCGGGCACATGGAGGGGTCGGCGCACTACGACGGCCGGGCGATCGACGCCTTCGTGCGGCCGATCAACGAGGTCAACAACCGCCAGGGCTGGGCGATCGCGGCGTACCTGGTCGCCAACGCCGACCGGCTCGACATCGCGACCGTGATCTTCGACGCCAAGATCTGGACCCGGCGGCGCTCCTCGCAGGGCTGGCGCGACTACACCGTGCCGTCCGGGCGCAGCGGATCGGCGGACGTCCTCGAGCACCGCGACCACGTCCACGTGGACGTCTACCCGTGAGCTAGTGCCCTTACGGTTCGCTGGGCACGCACCTGGTGCGTGCGGAGCGCACCCTAAGCGGCGCGGAGCCGGGAGGCGGCCGCGGCGACCCGCTCGTCGGTGGCGGTGAAGGCGACCCGGACGTGCTCGCGGCCGGCGGCGCCGTAGAACGCGCCGGGCGCGACCAGGATCCCCAGCGAAGCCAGCCAGGAGACGGTCTCCCAGCAGTCCTCGCCGCGGGTGGCCCACAGGTACAGCGACCCCTCGGAGTGGTCGATCCGGAAGCCGGCGTCCTCCAGCGCGGCGCGCAGCACGGCGCGGCGAGCCAGGTAGCGCTCCCGCTGCTCCTCGACGTGCTCGTCGTCGTCGAGCGCGGCGATCATCGCCCACTGCTGGGGGCCGGGCATCATCAGGCCGAGGTTCTTGCGCACGGCCAGCAGCTCGCCGACCACGGCCGGGTCGCCGGCGACGAACGCGCAGCGGTAGCCCGCGAGGTTGGAGCGCTTCGAGAGCGAGTGCACGGCGAGGATGCCCTCCGTCGTACCCCCGCAGACGTCGGGGTGCAGGGCGCTCAACGGCCGTTCGGAAGGCTCCCAAGCCATTTCGACGTAGCACTCGTCCGAGACCAGCAGCGTGCCCCGCTCGCGGCACCACTCGACGACCTTGCGCAGGTGCTCGACGCCGAGGATCCGCCCGGTGGGGTTGCTGGGGCTGTTGAGGTAGAGCAGCGACGCCCGCTCGGGGCCGATGGCGGTGAGCGAGTCGGCCGCCAGCACGCGGGCGCCGGTGAGGGCGGCGCCGACCGCGTACGTCGGGTAGGCCAGCTCCGGGATCACCACCAGGTCCCCGGCGCCGAGGCCCAGCGTCATCGGTAGCCCGGCGATCAGCTCCTTGGAGCCGATGGTGGGCAGCACGGCGTCCAAGCCGAGCCCGGTGACCCCGAGCCGGCGCGCCATCCAGTCCAGGCACGCCTGCCGGGTCTCGGGCAGGCCGATCGTGATCGGGTAGCCGGGGCTGTCGGCGGCGGCCGCCAGCGCCTCGGCGACGACCGGCGGCGTCGGGTCGACCGGCGTGCCGATCGAGAGGTCGACGATGCCGCCCGCGTGAGCGCGCGCGGTGGCGGCGTACCCCGTCAGCCGATCCCAGGGGAAGTCGCCGAGCCGCGCGGAGACGGCGCTCACCGCTCTGGCCCCGCTCAGTGGTCGGTGTTCTGCGGCGGGAGCTCCGCGACGAACGGGTGATCGTGATCGATCTCACCCATCCGCGCCGCGCCGCCGGGCGAGCCCAGGTCGTCGAAGAAGCCGACGTTGGCGTCGTAGTACTCCTGCCACTCCTCCGGGGTGTCGTCCTCGTAGAAGATCGCCTCGACCGGGCAGACCGGCTCGCAGGCGCCGCAGTCGACGCACTCGTCGGGGTGGATGTAGAGCATCCGCTTGCCCTCGTAGATGCAGTCGACCGGACATTCGTCGACGCACGCGCGGTCCTTGACATCGACGCACGGCTGGGCGATGACGTAAGTCACCAGTTCCTCCTGAGGAGACGGATGCGGCGGGACCGGGTGGCCCTCAAGGCCAGCCTAGTATCCCCGAGTGGACTATCTCGCAGAACGGGCAGACAGTGGGACGGGCCACCACCTGCTCGGCCCGCACGTGGTCGGCAAGCGGGTGGTGATCCGCTCGCTCGTGCCGGGCGAGACCGGGCCGTCCGGCGGGCCTGCGACCACCGACGTGCTGGGCGTGTGCGAGTCGTGGGGTACGACGGTCGGCATCCGCCGCGAGGACGGCACCCTGGTCTCGGTGCGCCGCGCCGACATCGTCTCCGGCAAGCCCGTGCCGCCCCGGCCGTCGGTGCGGCACCGGGTCTCCCCGCGCGAGGCGGAGAGCCATGGGCTCGGGCTCTGGCCCGGCGTCGAGCACGAACCCCTCGGCGAGTGGGTGCTCCGCTGCGACCCCGCCCCCGCCGGCCGGCCCCGCAAGCGCGCCAACTCGTGCCTGGCGATGGGCTCGCCGTCCCTGCCCGCCCCCGAGGCCGTCTCGTCCGTACGACGGTTCTACTCCGAGCGCGGCCGGCCCGCGTTGGCGCAGGTCGTGCCCGGCTCGGAGGAGGCCCTCGGGTTCGAGGCGGCCGGGTGGGTGCCGCTCGGCTCCGGCGACTCGTCCTTCCAGCTCGCCTCCCTCGCCCAGGCCCGGCGGCGGCTGCCCGCGGGGCTACCGGAGGACCGGGTGGCCGTCTCCGGCGAGGACGCGTTGGAGCTCTCGGTCGCCGAGATCGGCGAGCTCTCCGCGCAGGTTTCCGGCGACTGGCTCGGGCTGCACGGGCTGGCGGTTGCCGCGCCGTACCGCCGCGCGGGGTGGGGCACCGCCCTGGTCGCGGCCGCCCTCGAGCTCGGCGCCGAGCGCGGCTGCACGACGGCGTGGCTCCACGTCGAGACCGACAACGCCGCGGCACTCGGGCTCTACGGCCGGCTCGGCTTCCGCACCCACCACGAGTGCCGGTACCTGCGGCCCCCGCCCTAGACCCAGCTCGACGACGCGGCTCAGTTGACGCAGACGACCTCGTCGGCGGGGATGTAGGTGGTGTGGAACTCCTCGGTCCGGACCAGCTTCTCCGACCCGGGACGACGGAAGTAGCGCCACACGTTGACGTCGAAGCCGCCGTACCCGACGCTCGGCTCGCAGTCCGACGTGCTCAGCCTGCGGGTCGCCGGCGAGGTGAAGTTGTAGCGCGGGCCGGTCGAGCTGGTGATGTCCCAGTACTTGGTGGAGTACATCGACGCGGTCACCACGCCGCTGGAGCTGTAGGTGGAGGGCTGCACGCTGGTCTGGATGAGGATGCCGTACGGCGTGTCGTTCTTGAACCGCAGATCGACCGAGCCCCACGCGACCGTGGCCTCGCGGCCGACCGGGTAGCGGTCGATGTAGAACGAGTGCGGCTTGTGCTCGACGTCCTCCAGGCCGGCGAAGAACATGGCGTTGAAGAGCGTGGTCGCCATCTGGGAGACGCCGCCGCCGAGGTCCTTGACGAGGATGCCGTTGGAGATGACGTAGCCCTCGGTGAAGCCGTTGGCCGCGGTGCGCTCGCCGACGGTGCCGTTGAGGGAGAAGGTCTCCCCCGGCTTGAGCACCGTGCCGTTGATCAGCTGCGCGGCGCGGCCGATGTTGGTGTTGCGGTAATCGGCGTGCGGGTAGTAGGTGGTGAAGGTCGAGACCTGCTCCTTGATCTTGAGGTCGCGAGCGTCCTGGACGGTGAAGTCGGGCCGCTTGACCTGCGTGGGCACCTCGAGCACGCGCTCGCCGGGGGCCGCGGCGACCACGTCCAGGAAGCCGTCGAGGACCGCCTTCTCGTCGTAGGTGACGCCCTTCTTGCCGGGGATGACCGTCGGCGTGCCGTTGACCATCCGCACGGTGGCGTCGACGGGCTCGTTGACCGCCGGCAGGTTGGCATCGAGGATCTTGCCGAGCTTCTTCTCGTCCAGCGTCGGGACCAGCTCGCCGTCGGCGGGCTCGAGCGTGATCGCGGGGAGGTACTGCCGGGGCCCCAGCGGGGCGTTGACCTTCTCGAACTTGATGCGCACCGGCCCGGAGACCGCCGGGTCGGCGAAGTCGTCGACCGCGTTCTCGACCGCGTCGTTGTCGATGTCGGGCGTGAGCGTGACCATCG
>JBDHZS010000009.1:0-36887 GCA_039812025.1 Nocardioides sp.
GGTCGAGCTGGGTGGAGTCGTCGATCCCGTCGACGGCGAGCAGCACCTTGACCGTGCCGTCCTCGGCGACCTCGACGTGGTCGATGTTCGTCTCGCTCGCGGCGTACGCCGGGCCGCCGGGGCCGATGGCGAGCAGCAGCGCGGTCAGCAGTACGGCGAGCAGTGCGGCCGCCGGTCGGGCCGCCGCCGCGCGGGTGGGCGGCGTGGGGGGAGCCGCGGGAGGCGGGGGGAGTCCTCCCGCGGCGCTTGGGGGGCCCGCATGGGGCAGGGCGGTCATCGCTTGTGCGTCCCGCCGGTGTTGTGGAAGACCTTGGGGTCCACCTTCACCCCGTGGTCGGAGAGCCTGTCGACGAACTCCGGTCGCTGGCCCGTCGGGTTGAGGTGACCGCGGGCCTTGCCGTGCTCGTCGTACCCGGCCGAGTAGTCGAACCGGAAGAGGTCGTGGAGGGTGATCACGTCGCCGTCCATGCCGACGACCTCGGTGATGGCGACGACCCGGCGGGTGCCGTCCTTGAGCCGGGTCTGCTGGATGATCAGGTCGATCGCGGAGGAGAGCTGTTCGCGGATCGCGCGCACCGGCAGCTCGACGCCCGCCATCAGCACCATGGTCTCCACGCGGGCGAGGGCGTCGCGCGGGGAGTTGGCGTGGACGGTCGAGATCGACCCGTCGTGGCCGGTGTTCATCGCCTGGAGCATGTCCAGCGCGGCGGCGTCGCGGATCTCGCCGACGATGATCCGGTCGGGCCGCATCCGCAGCGAGTTGCGCACCAGGTCGCGGATGGTGACCTCGCCCTTGCCCTCGATGTTGGCCGGCCGGGACTCCAGCCGGACCACGTGCTCCTGGTGCAGCCGGAGCTCGGCCGCGTCCTCGATGGTGACGATGCGCTCGTCGTCGCTGATGAAGCTGGAGAGCACGTTGAGCGTCGTGGTCTTGCCCGCGCCGGTGCCCCCGGCGACCAGGATGTTGAGGCGGCCGCGGACGCACGCGTCGAGCACCTCGGTGGCGAGCGGGGTGAGGGTGTCGAAGCCGATCAGGTCCTCGACGCTGAAGGGGTCGGTGGCGAACTTGCGGATCGTCAGCTTCGAGCCGTCCAGCGCGAGCGGCGGGATGATCGCGTTGACGCGGCTGCCGTCGGCCAGGCGCGCGTCGACCATCGGGCTGGTCTCGTCGACCCGGCGGCCGACCATGCCGACGATCTTGTCGATCGTGCGGCGCAGGTGCGCCTCGTCGGCGAACTCGGCCGAGACCTTGCTCAGCTTGCCGTCGCGCTCGAGGTAGATGTCGTGCGGTCCGTTGACCATCACCTCGGTGACGGTCGCGTCGTGCAGGAACGGCTCGAGCGGGCCGTAGCCGAGGATGTCGTCGGCGATCTCCTGGGTCAGCCGGGTGCGGTCGGCCCGCGACATCGGCTGGTCGGTGGCCGAGATGACCTCCTGCAGCGTCGTCCGGACCTGCTGCTCGAGCTCGGTCTGGGTCATGTCGACGTCGTAGAGCTGCGGGCCGAGCGAGCCGACCAGGCGTGCGTGCACCACCCGCTTGATCTCGGCGAACGGGTCCTTGACCCGGACCTTGCGGCGGTTCCCGGGGTGGCCCCGGCCGTGACCCGAGGGGCCCCCGTGGCCACTCGAGCGGCCCGAGTGGTTGCCGGTGCCCGACTGACCCGGCTCGGACTGGGCGTGCTTCCCGGAGGGGGGCGTGCCGCCGTCCGTACCGTTCTTTGCCGGCGCGGTGCTGGGGGAGCCGCCGCGTCGCTGCGCCTCGGCGATCCGGGTGGACAGGCTCATCGCTCAGCTCCTTCTCGACAGCCGCCGGCGGCGCCCCGGGGTGGGTCGCTCGTCGGGGTAGAGGGCGTGGAGCACGTGGTCGGCGAGGTTCTCCAGGACCCGGCTGACCTCGTGGCGGGGCTGCGCCTGCACGATCGGCTCGCCCCGGTTGACCGCGGCCAGCACCTCTCGGCTGCTCGGGATCGCCGTGGTCACCGACAGTCCGAGGGTGTCGGCGAACTGCTCCTGGGTCAGCCCGACCCTCGGGTCGGCCCGGTTGAGGACGACCCGCCAGCTCTCGCGCTGGCTGCCGAGCAGGTCGAGGGCGGTGGTGGCGAGCTTGAGGTTCTTCAGCGCGGGCGTGTCCAGGGTGCCGACCAGCAGCAGCAGGTCGGTCTGGTCGATCGCGTTGAGGGCGTAGTCGTCGAAGGTGCCCGAGGTGTCGGCGACCACGACGTCGTACTGCCTGGTCAGCACCTGTAGCACCTTGACCACGTCGTCGGCGTTGACCGAGTCCGCCGACTCGACGCCGATCGGTGCCGCGAGCACGCCGAGGCCGGTGTCCTCGTGCGTGGTGACCAGCGAGTCGACGCCCGAGGGGTCGATCGCCCCGCGGAAGGACGCCACCTCGGCGAGGGTGTGGTTGGGGAAGACCTGCAGCATCAGGGCGACGTCGCCGTTGTGGACGTCGAGGTCGACGATGCACACCCGCTTGCCGCGGGCGGCGAGCGCGACGCCGAGGTTGGTGGTCACGGTGGTCTTGCCCACCCCGCCCTTGGTCGAGAACACCGTGACCAGGTGGCCCGGCGTCCGCCCGGCGACCTCGTCGGTGCCCGGCGCGTGCGGGGCCAGCGCGTGGGCGAGCGCGCGCCCCCGCTCGACGGCCTCCGCCAGACCGGGCAGGTCCCGCGACTCGACCACGTCGCGCATGCCGGCGCGCAGGGCCTCGCTCAGGACGGTGCTGTCGACGCGGCGCCGGACCAGGATCACGCTCAGGCTCGGGTCGGTGACCCGGTAGCCGGCGGCGAGCTCCGTGGCGAGGTCGAGCGGGATGGACGGGCCGATCACGACCACGGCGGCGACGGGGTCGTCGGCGAGGCGGTGGCTCAGCTCGGTGGCCGAGCCGACGCCCGCGACGTCGCCGGGGATGCCCGCGCCCAGGACCTGGACCAGGGAGGTGTCGGTGTCGAAGATGATGGTCATAGCACTCCAGCCCTAGAACGCCCCGGGGAAGATGTCGGTGACGGTGACGCCCTCGTCGATCCGGACGACGGAGTCGTCGTTGAGCAGGCCCATGGTGAGCTCGCCGTTGCGGTCGCCGTAGATCAGCTTCTCGGCGGAGGCCTGGTCGACCGCGAGGGTGACGATCGTGTGCGGGATCTCCTCCTGGGTCTGCTCGCCGTCGTCGGTGGTCGTGCGTTGCCGCAGCGTGGTGTCGCCGATGGCCAGCACGGGGGCGCGCTCCAGCAGCAGGGCGGTGCGCGACGCGAGCTCTCGCTTGCCGGTGGCCTCGACCGCGACCGGGTCCGCGGAGACGAAGACCGCGACCTCGGAGCCCGCGTGGACGAAGCCGGCCACGCGGTGCGGGTCGGCCAGCTCGACGCTGACCGCGATGCTGCCCGTCGGGATCGGGAGCGCCGCGCCCGCGCCGGGGTCGCCGAAGTTCTGCGGCAGCAGGGGCTCCCCTGGGTAGATGTTGTCGAGGGCGACCAGCCCGGCGAGCGGCTCGATGGTCCCGATCGCGCCCTCGGGCACGTCCGCGTAGCGCAGCACCTTCTGGTCGATCTTCCCGGCGGCCTGGGCCTCGGTGATCGACTCGCCGGCGGCGATGTGCTCGGTCGCGACGATGACCTTGACCGGGTCCTGGCCCTCCTGGACCCGGGCCTCGATGCCTCGCACGTACATGAACACCATCGCTGTCCCGAGCGTCGCGATCAGGACGGCGACCAGCAGCAACACGGTGCGTCTCGCCATGGGCCGGTCTCCTTTGTCGGTTCTTGTGTCTTGTGGTCTGGGTGGGGGTGCTACTCGACGAGCCGGACGACTCTGGTGCCGACTCCGAGGTAGTCGGTCACGGGGCCGTCGCTGATCGACTCCGGGAGCGCGTCGGGGTGCAGGTAGACGACGTGCAGCCGGTCGATCCCGGCGCTCCCGAACTCGATGCCGTTGTCCATGCCGGGCTGCATCACGCCCGGGCTGACCGGCGTCGCGTTGCCCGTCTGCCCGGTGAGGAAGGCGGGGCGGAAGTCGGTGATCGCGTACCGGTTGGTGCCCTCGGCCGCCCGGGTCCCGATGACGGGCACCCAGAAGAACCGGGGGCTGTCGAAGATGTCGGCCGAGACCTTGCGGCCGCCGGAGTACGACGGGCGCGCGACGTCCGCGACCCGGGTGCCGGCGTCGGTGAGGTAGCAGGTCAGGACGTCGTCGTTGATCCAGTAGCGGCGCCCGTTGATCGTCGGGGTGTGGAAGCTCCCCGAGGTCTGCGACGGCGAGCAGCCCGGGTGGGTCTGCTGGTCGAGCCGGGCGCCGGCCTCGGTGATCAGGCCGCGGGTGGCGTTGACGGCGCTGAAGCCCGGCGTCGCCGACACGCAGTTGGCGCCGCGCGCGGGCGGCACGATCGAGCCGCCCACGCCGGCCGCGCACGGGCCGGTGGCGGACGGGTGGATGCTCAGGGGGTTCGCCGGGCCGCGGCGGACGTTCTCCACGACGCTGCGCGGCGGGAGCGTGAGGGTGCCGAAGGCGCCCTCCATCCCCTCGCCTCGGCAGGCCAGCAGCTGCTCGCCGACCGTGATCGTCAGCTCCGCCCGCGGCGCGGTCCAACGGGTCGGCGCCGACTCCTGGTCGCTCAGCCGGACCCACCAGGTCCCCTCGGTGGAGACGACCTCGGCCGGCAGCGGGTCGACCGTCAGCCGGCCCTCCTCGACGACGACCGACGGGTCGCTCGTGGGCAGCACGACGTGGGAGCCCTCGGCCGTGGAGAAGGCGATGTGGGTGGCCGCCGCCAGGCGCGCGCCGAGGACCGTCCGAGCCGCGGTGAACCCGACGTCGATCGGCTCGTTCGGCTCCTCGATCGCGGTCGGCTCGGGCGTCGTACCGTTGGACGGGAGCGGGTCCGCGTCGTCGGGCAGGCCCGGGACGTCGGTGGCCAGCGCGTCGTCGATCAGGAACTGGGGGCCCCAACTGCAGTCCCGGGTGCCACCGGAGGAGGCGAACGCCGGGAAGACGCCGGCGCCCTCGGGGGAGTAGACCTTGGCGGCGGCGTACGCCGGCACGTCGACCTCGCCCGTCGCGCCCACGGCCCGCGCCAGGCCGGGATCGACCGAGACCTCGGGGCCCCACAGCTCGGCCAGCCAGCGGTTGCAGACCAACTCGCCGTTGCTGCGGTCGCCGTCGGCCAGGTTGATCGGAGCGTCGAGCTGCGGGTCCTCGAGCCGTTCCCGGGCGGCGTCCAGTGCGGCCGCGGTGCAGGTGGTCGAGCCGTCGAGCTCGGCGGCGGCCGCCAGCGCGGCGAGGTCGGTGTCGGACTGCAGCGCGGCCCGGGTCGCGAAGATCTGGCCCAGGTCGACCGCCAGCGCGCCCACCCCGAGCAGCACCACCGCGAGCAGGGCGACCATGACGGCGACCGCGCCGTGCTCGTCCTTGGGCTTGTCGTCGGCTCGTCGGGGTGGCGCGATCATCCGCACTCCTCCACGTCCTCGACCCGGGCCGAAGCCCCGCGGGCGACGTGGGTGAGGCTGGGCAGGAAGCCCCCGGTGGCGTCGTGGGTGTCGAACTCCACCACGACGGTGACCGTGTCGCCGGCTTCTGGCGGCGAGCCGGCGCTGAAGGAGGGGGTGATGCTCACGCCGCCGACCGCGGCGCCACCGATCCGGTTGCGGGTGAGCGCCGCGTTGTCCATCCCCTTGGCGTTGCACGGGTCGACGGCCCACTCGCGCGCGCCCTCCCGCGCGCCGTGCGCGCCGGCCTGGAAGGCCCACATCAGGATCGACACCTGCACGATGCCCAGCAGCAGGCCGATGAGCAGCAGCGAGACCAGCGCGAACTCGACCGCAGCCGCGCCGCGCTCGTCATCACTCGAGCGGCGGGCAGCCTCGCCGGGGGCGCCTCGGGGGATACGTCCGGGGGCACTTCTGGGCGCGCTGAAGGCACGCACGCGCGTGCGGCTCCGCATCCCCATGCCGACCTCGTTGAACTCCGGGACGGGCCACTTCGCCCCCGAGATCACTCGCCCGTCAGTGCACGAGGCTAGAGGCTCCGGCCGACACTCGTGCACTCGGCGGGCTCGGATGGCCCGAATTGACTAGTCGGTTAGGTCCGAATGACTAGTCCCGGCGGGCGGTCGACCGCGGCGGATCGGCCCGCCGCGGACCGGCGGCGTCGGCGGCCCGGCCGCCGCGTAGGGTCCGGCGGGTGACGGGTCGCTTCGTGGTGGTGCCGGCGTCGTACGTCTATCTCCTGCGGCAGCCCGCAGGCGCGGGCGCCGCGCCCGAGGTGCTGTTGCAACTGCGCCAGAACACCGGCTTCCGCGACGGCCACTGGGCCGGCGCCGCGGGTCATGTGGAGCGGGGCGAGACGGCGTACGACGCCGCGCACCGCGAGGCCGCCGAGGAGATCGGCGTCACGGGGCTGGAGCTGGAGTTCGTCACGACGATGCAGCGGACGGGGCGCGGCGAGGCCATCGACGAGCGGGTGGACTTCTTCTTCGCCGCGCGCCGGTGGTCGGGGGAGCCCCGGATCGTCGAACCGCGCAAGGTCGCGGCGCTCGGGTGGTTCGCGCTCGACGCCCTGCCCGAGCCGACGGTGCCGCACGAGCGGTACGTCCTCGAGCACCTGCTCGGCGGACTGCCGCCGTACACGACCTGCGGCTTCTGACGGGCCGCCGGAGTCTGCTCCCTTTCGAACAGTTTGCTCCCCCTACGAAGGGGTGCAGACTATCCAAAAGGGAGCAAACGTCCGGGACGGCCGGGTTCGCGGGACGAAACCGTCAGCCGCAGACGGGGGCGGCGGGCAGTGGGGCAGGTACGCCGATCGAGGGCATGCCGAGCCCGACAGCGCGGGGCCCGTCCTCCGCGGGTGCGCCTTGGCGTCGTTCCCAGGCGTCCCCGGCGCGGGTGCGGCGTACCGACAGCACCGGCGAGTCGGCGACCAGGTGGTGCGGCGCGGCGTAGGTGACCTGGACCGTGACCATGTCACCCGGGCGGACGCCCTCGGCGCCGGCGGGGTTGAAGTGGACGAGCCGGTTGTCGGGGCCGCGGCCGGAGAGCCGGCTGGTCGCGGAGTCCTTGCGGCCCTCGCCCTCGGCGACCATCAGCTCCACGACGGAGCCGACGAGCCGCTTGTTCTCCTCCCAGGCGACCCGCTCGACGACCTCGATGAGCCGCCCGTACCGGTCCTTGACCACCCCGGGCGGCACCTGGCCGGCCATGGTTGCGGCGGGCGTGCCGGGGCGGGGCGAGTACTGGAAGGTGAACGCCTGAGCGAACCGGGCCTCCTGGACCACCTCGAGCGTCTCGACGAGGTCCTCCTCGGTCTCGCCGGGGAAGCCGACGATGATGTCGGTGGAGATCGCGGCGTCGGGCATCGCGCCGCGGACCCGCTCGAGGATCCCGAGGAACCGGCGCCGGCGGTAGGAGCGCCGCATCGCCCGCAGCACCCGGTCCGATCCCGACTGCAGCGGCATGTGCAGCTGCGGCATCACGTTGCGCGTCTCGGCCATCGCCGCGATCACGTCGTCGGTGAACTCCGCCGGATGCGGGCTCGTGAACCGGACTCGCTCCAGCCCCTCGACCTCGCCGCAGGCGCGCAGCAGCTTGCCGAAGGCCAGCCGGTCGCCGAAGCCGACGCCGTAGGAGTTGACGTTCTGGCCGAGCAGCGTGATCTCGGTGACGCCGTCGTCGACGAGCGCGTGGATCTCGGCGAGGATGTCGCCGGGGCGGCGGTCCTTCTCCTTGCCCCGCAGCGACGGCACGATGCAGAAGGTGCAGGTGTTGTTGCAGCCGACCGAGACCGAGACCCACGCGGCGTACGCCGACTCCCGCCGCGTCGGCAGCGTGGAGGGGAAGACCTCGAGCGACTCCAGGATCTCGACCTGGGCCTCCTCGGCGACCCGGGCCCGCTCGAGCAGGGCCGGAAGCGAGCCGATGTTGTGGGTGCCGAAGACCACGTCCACCCAGGGCGCGCGCTTGACCACCTGGTCGCGGTCCTTCTGGGCCATGCAGCCGCCGACCGCGATCTGCATCCCCGGCCGCTTGGCCTTGACCGGCGCGAGGTGGCCGAGGTTGCCGTAGAGCCGGTTGTCCGCGTTCTCCCGGACCGCGCAGGTGTTGAAGACCACCACGTCCGCCTGCTCCTCGGCCGGCGCCGCGACGTACCCCGCCTCCTCCAGCAGCCCCGTCAGCCGCTCGGAGTCGTGGACGTTCATCTGGCACCCGTAGGTGCGGACCTCGTAGGTGCGGGCGGTGCTCATAGCCGCACCAGCCTACGGCGCGCCGCGAGTCTTGCCGAATGCGGGATTCATGTCGTTCTGAGTGCCGATAGCGACACAAAATCCCGCACTCGGCCCGGGTCGTCTGGATACTTGGGCGCATGGCGGCTGCTGAGACTCGGCCGACCGTCGCCGTGGTGGGCGCGACGGCGGCGGGCAAGACCGACCTCTCGCTCGACCTCGCCGAGGCGCTGGACGGCGAGGTCGTCAACACCGACGCGATGCAGGTCTACCGCGGCATGGACATCGGTACGGCGAAGCTCCCGGCCGCCGAACGCCGCGGCATCCCGCACCACCTGCTCGACCTGCTCGAGGTCACCGAGCCGCTCAGCGTCGCCGACTTCCAGGCCCGTGCCAGGGCCGCGATCGCCGACATCCAGGGCCGCGGCCTGACCCCGGTGCTGGTCGGCGGGTCGGCGCTCTACGTCCGCGCGGTGCTGGACCGCTTCGACTTCCCGGGCACCGACGAGGCGGTGCGGGCCCGGTGGGAGGCCGAGCTGGCCGCGGTCGGGGCGCCCGTGCTCCACGCCCGGCTCGCCGCGGTGGACCCCGCCGCCGCCGGGCAGATCCTCCCCGACAACGGCCGGCGTATCGTCCGCGCGCTGGAGGTGATCGAGCTGACCGGGAAGCCCTTCGCGGCGAGCCTGCCGCGGCTCGAGTACGCCGCGCCCGCCGTCCAGCTCGGGGTCGACATCGACCGCGAGAGCCTGGACGGGAGGATCGAGCTGCGCGTGGAGCGGATGTTCGCCGACGGCCTCGTCGAGGAGGTACGTCGCCTCCTCGACCGCGGGTTGCGCGAGGGCCGGACGGCGTACGCGGCCATCGGCTACCGCCAGGTCGTCGCGCACCTGGACGGTGAGATCGACCTCGCCGAGGCGAAGGCGCAGACCGTGCGGGCAACCCGGCGGTTTGCGCGGCGGCAGGACAGCTGGTTCCGCAAGGATCCCCGGATCACGTGGGTCGGCTGGGACGCCCCCGACCGGATCGCCCGCGCCCTCGCCGCCGCCCACTTGCGGTAGTCCCGAACGTTCTGCAGGAGTTACTGGTGCGTAACCTCTGCGAAACGTTGGGGACTACCCCGGCGGGCGGGGCGAGTGTCCGCGGGCGCGATAATGGGGCCGTGAGGAGCTACCGGTTCGCGAAGGGGCACGGCACCGAGAACGACTTCGTGGTGCTGCCGGACGAGGACGGGGCCGTCCACTGCGACCTCAGCGCCGAGCGGGTCCGGGCGCTCTGCGACCGGCGCGCCGGGATCGGCGGGGACGGCGTGCTGCGCGCCGTACAGGTCCTGTACGGCAGGCTCTCGGGCGACGAGGAGATCGACGCCGCGATCGCGGGTGCGAACTGGTTCATGGACTACCGCAACGCCGACGGCTCGCTCTCGGAGATGTGCGGCAACGGGATCCGGGTCCTCGCGCGCTACCTGTTCGACGAGGGGCTGGAGTCGTCCCCGATGTGGATCCAGACCCGGGACGGCATCAAGGAGGTGCGGGTGGACGGCGAGGCGGTCACGGTCGACATGGGAGTCCCCGAGGTCGGCGGCCACTCGGACGTCACGGTGGGCGAAGCGGTGTGGAGCGCGCGACGGGTCAGCACGGGCAACCCGCACGCGGTGGCGTTCGTCGACGACCTGGCCGAGGCCGGGCCGCTCACCGAGGAGCCCGGCTACGACCGCGAGGTCTACCCCGAGGGCGTGAACGTCGAGTTCGTCGCCCGGGTCGCCGATGGGCACGTCGCGATGCGGGTGCACGAGCGCGGCAGCGGCGAGACCCGCTCGTGCGGCACCGGCGCGTGCGCGGTGATGGTCGCGACCGCGCTCGCCGACGGGCGCGGCCCCGGGACGTCGTACACCGTCGACGTGCCCGGCGGTCGGCTGCGGATCGAATGGACCCCCGAGGGCCGGGTCCTGATGACCGGCCCCGCGGTGATGGTCGCGTACGGCGAGACCGCGTTGTAAAGCCCTATGCTCCGGCCCATGGAGATCACCGGAGCATCAGCCCTCGTCACCGGCGCCGCCTCGGGCATCGGCGCCGCCGTCGCCCGGCAGCTGGCCGCCCGCGGCGCCACGGTTGTCGTCGCGGACGTGCAGGACGCGCGGGGTCTGGCGTTGGCCGAGGAGATCGGCGGCGTCTTCTGCCACGTCGACGTCACCGACACCGAGCAGCTCAGGGAGGCGGTCGAGACCGCGCGGGGCCTCGCGCCGCTGCGCTTCCTGGTCAACTCGGCCGGCGTCGCGTGGCCGGCGCGGACCACCGGGCGCGAGGGCACGTATGAGTCCGCGCACGACCTCGACATGTACAAGAAGGTGATCGCGATCAACCTGGTCGGCACCTTCGACGCGATCCGGCTGGCCGCGACCGCGATGAGCCACAACGAGCCCAACGAGGACGGCGAGAAGGGCTCGATCGTCAACCTGGCCTCTGCCGCCGCCTTCGACGGCCAGATCGGGCAGGCGGCGTACGCCTCCTCCAAGGGCGGCATCGTCGGCATGACGCTGCCGGTCGCGCGCGACCTGTCCGCGGTCGGGATCCGGGTCAACGCCGTCGCGCCCGGGCTGATCGACACGCCGATCTACGGCGAGGGGGAGCTGGCCGAGGAGTTCAAGGGCCACCTCGGCCAGTCCGTGCTCTTCCCCAAGCGGCTCGGCACGCCCGACGAGCTCGCGTCGATGGTGCTCGAGTGCCTCACCAACCCCTACATGAACGCCGAGATCGTCCGCGTCGACGGCGGGATCCGGATGCCCCCCAAGTAGCGAGTCGGCTTGAAAGTGCACGAGAAACACGCCGAGTCGGCTTGAAAGTGCATCTGAAACACGCCGAGTCGGCGCTTAAGTGCACGCCTGTCCACAGGCAGGGCGCTGGCCTGTGGACAGGCGTGCACGTTTGCGCCGACTCGGCGTTCTGAGCGTGCACCTTAGCGCCGACTCGGCGTGATTTGCGTGCACGTTTGCGCCGAGTCGGCGGGGGTGACCTCAGACGAGGACGCGCGAGCTGGTCGGGTCGTAGAGCGGCCGCAGGGAGACGGTGAGCGGGTAGGTCTCGCCGGCGATGTCGACCGTCCACTCGCCGGAGTCGAGCCATTCCTTGTTGGCGGGTGAGCCGTCGGGGGTGCTGACGAAGGCGAGACCGACGGCGCCGCCGAGCGTCCAGCCGTAGGAGCCGGCCCTGACGTCGCCGACCGGCACGCCGTCGCGGTGCACGACCTCCGCGTGGTAGAGCAGCGGCTCCGGGTCGCCGACCAGCACCTGCACCAGCCGGGACGACGCGATGCCCTCGGCACGGCGGGCGGCGACCGCGTCCTTGCCGATGAAGTCGGTGTCCCAGTCGATCGCGAAGCCGAGCCCGACCGAGAGCGGGCAGTCGGTGTTGTCGATGTCGTGCCCGAAATCGCGGTAGGCCTTCTCCAACCGCAGCGACGAGAGCGCCCGCAGCCCGGCCAGCCGCAGCCCGTGCGGCTCGCCCGCCGCCACGATCGCGTCCCAGACGGCGGTCGCCGACGCGGCGGGCACGTAGATCTCGTAGCCGAGCTCGCCGAGGTAGGTGATCCGCACGAGGACGACGTCCACGCCGGCCAGTGAGACGCGCCGGGCGGTCCGGAACCCAAAGGACGCGGTGGAGAGATCAGAGTCGACCAGCCCGGCCAGCAGCTCGCGCGAGTTCGGCCCCTGCACGTTGAGCTGTGCGAGCTCGGCGGTGACGTCGCGGATCTCCACGGAGGAGGGGAGGTGCCGCCGCAGCCACGCGAGCGCCGAGCCGTGCGCGGTGTCGGAGGCGATGACCAGGAAGTCGTCCTCGCCGAGCTTGGTGACCGTCAGGTCGGCCACGATCCGGCCGTCCTCGTTGAGCCACTGGGTGTAGGTGATCTCCTCGGCGTCGCCGTCGACGCGGCCGACGCTGATCCGGTCGAGCGCCTCGCCCGCGCCGGGCCCGGTGACCGCGAACTTGGCCATGAACGACATGTCCATCAGCCCGACCGTCTCGCGGATCGCCCGGTGCTCGGCCTGCCACTGCGCGAACCATTCGGCGTGGCCCCAGGTCGGCTCGGTGGACGGGTGCGACCCGTCGTCGTAGAAGTCGGCGGACTCCCAGCCGGAGACCTCGCGCAGGTGCGCGCCTGCGGCCACCAGCCGGTCGTGGACCGGCGAGAGCAGCTGCTCGCGGGCGGTGCGCAGCTGCTTGCCCGGCGTGTGCGGCGCGTAGACGGTGCCGAGGATCTCGGTGATGCGCTGGGAGCGGTACGACGCGTCGAGCTGCCACGGGTGGAAGCGCGCCACGTCGAAGCCGGTCACGTCCACGTCGGGGCGGCCGTCGACGATCCAGTGGGCGAGCACCCGGCCGAGGCCGCCGCCGGAGAGCACGCCGACGGAGTTCATGCCGGCGGCGACGAAGTAGTTGCGGATCCCCGGCGCCTCGCCGACCGCGGGGGAGAGGTCGGGGGTGAACGACTCCGGCCCGCAGAAGAAGGTCCGCACGCCGACCTCCTGGGTGATCGGCACCCGGTCCATCGCCTTCTCCAGGAACGGCAGCATCCGGTCCCAGTCGGGCTTGAGCGTGGTGAAGCTGGCGCTCGTGGGGATCCCGCCCAGCGCCCACGCGGCCGCGTGCGGCTCGAAGAGGCCGACCATCATGCCGCCGCCCTCCTCGCGGTAGTAGCCGTAGGAGGACGGGTCCTCGAAGATCGGGCCGTTGGGGTCGATCCCCTCGATCGTGTCGGTGATCAGGTAGTAGTGCTCGGCGGCCTGGTTGGGGATCACGAGGCCGTTGCGCTGCCCCAGCTCGCGGGCCCACATGCCGGCGGCGTTGACGACGTACTCGCACTCGATGACCTCCTCCCCGACGCGCACGCCGCGCACGGCGTCGACCTGGCCGGCCGGGGCGGTGACGACCTCGTCGACCGCGGTCGACTCGATGATCCGCACGCCGAGCTGGCGGGCGCCCTTCGCGAGCGCGAGGGTGAGGTCGACCGGGTTGACGCGGCCGTCGCCGGGCACGTGGAAGCCGGCGACCAGGTCCTCGGTGCGCGCCCACGGGAAGAGCGCGGACATCTCGGACGGCGAGATCTCCTCGACCTCCAGCCCGAGCCGGCGCTGGAACGCCGCCACGCGGCGGTACTCCTCCAGCCGGTCGGTGTCGGCGGCGGCCTCGATCAGCCCGACCGGCTTGAAGCCGGTCGCCTGCCCGGTCTCGGCCTCCAGCCGCGCGTAGAGGTCGCGCGAGTAGAGCCGGATCCCGGTGGAGGTCTCGCTGAAGGAGCCGAAGCAGGTCATCAGGCCCGCGGCGTGCCAGGTGGTGCCGCTGGTCAGGCGATCTCGCTCGAGCAGTACGACGTCGGTCCAGCCCTCATGGGCGAGGTGGTAGGCGATCGAACAGCCGATCACGCCGCCGCCGATGATCACCACACGAGCCCGGGCGGGCAGGCTCGATCCTGACGAGGTTGCTTTGTCTGACACGGCCGCGAGGCTAGCGCCCGCCGCCGACAACGCGCCAAACCAGGAAGCGGGCCAGGAAGCGAGCCAGGGCGTTGGGGGCAGCGCGCCTGTGGAAACTCGCTGGCCGCCCGGCCGGCGTCCCCGTAGGCTGGAAGCCGTATGAGGAACACGACGAAGACCACGACCACGCCCCAGTCCGCGGGCGACTTCAGCCTCGACGAGGAGCTGGAGGAGACCGCCGGCTGGGATCTCGACGCGTACGACGAGAGTGCTGGACCCACCGACGCCACGGATCACGATGAACCGACGACCGGCCAGCAGGACCTTGCCGCCCGCCACGCGCTGCGGCGGGTGGCCGGCCTGTCCACCGAGCTCGAGGACATCACCGAGGTCGAGTACCGCCAGCTCCGCCTGGAGCGGGTCGTGCTCGTCGGCGTGTGGACCGACGGCACCGTCGAGGACGCCGAGAACTCGCTCTCCGAGCTGGCGGCGCTCGCCGAGACCGCGGGCTCGGAGATCCTGGACGCGCTCTACCAGCGTCGTACCAAACCCGACCCGGCCACCTACATCGGCCGCGGCAAGGTCGAGGCGGTCGGCGAGATCGTGCGGGCCACCGGCGCCGACACGGTGATCTGCGACGGCGAGCTCGCGCCCAGCCAGCTGCGCAACCTGGAGGACCGGCTCAAGGTCAAGGTCGTCGACCGGACCGCGCTGATCCTGGACATCTTCGCCCAGCACGCGAAGAGCCGCGAGGGTAAGGCACAGGTGGAGCTCGCCCAGCTCAACTACCTCAAGCAGCGGCTGCGCGGCTGGGGCGGCAACCTGTCGCGCCAGGTGGGCGGCCGCGCCGGTGCGGGCGGCGTCGGCATCGGCGGCCGTGGCCCCGGCGAGACCAAGATCGAGACCGACCGGCGCCGGATCAACACCAAGATCGCCAAGCTCCGCCGCGAACTGGCCGAGACCCGCGGCACCCGCGAGACCATGCGCTCCGAGCGCCGCCGCAACGCCATCCCGAGCGTCTCGATCGCCGGCTACACCAACGCCGGCAAGTCCTCCCTGCTCAACCGGCTCACCGGCGCCGGGGTGCTCGTCGAGGACGCCCTCTTCGCGACCCTCGACCCGACCACGCGGCGGGCGACCACCTCCGACGGCCGCGTCTACACCCTCAGCGACACGGTCGGCTTCGTCCGGCACCTGCCACACCAGCTGATCGAGGCCTTCCGCTCCACGCTGGAGGAGGTCGCCGAGTCCGACCTGATCCTCCACGTCGTCGACGGCTCCCACCCAGACCCGCAGGGACAGCTCGCCGCCGTCCGCGAGGTCTTCGCCGAGATCGGCGCGGACAAGGTCCCCGAGATCGTCGTCATCAACAAGGCCGACGCCGCCGACCCGCTGACGCTCCAGGCGCTCGCCGCCCGCGAGCCGCATAGCATCGTCGTCAGCGCGCGCACCGGCGAGGGCATCGGCGAGGTGCTGGCGGCGATCGAGACCGAGCTGCCCCGGCCCGCGGTCGAGGTCGACGTCCTGGTGCCCTACGAGCGCGGCGACCTGGTCAACAAGGTGCACCAGTCCGGCGAGATCGAGCTCCTCGAGCACACCGGGGAGGGCACCCGGATCACCGGCCGCGTGGGCGCGGCGCTGGCGGCCGAGCTCGCGGCGTACGCCGTGGCCTGACGTCGGGTCCGGCCCTCCCTCCCCTTGGCGGGTGGCGGGCGCGGTGATCACGGGGTGGCCTCGATTGGGGCCGCTTGTGTGCCTGAGAGAAGATGGCCCTCATGTCACGCGGTGTGTGGGTGCGCTTCCTGCTGGTGATCGGGCTCCTGGTCGGATGCGGCTGGATCGCCGTGAAGAAGGAGCCCGTGCTGGGCCTCGACCTGCGGGGCGGCACGCAGATCATGCTCCAGGCGGAGTCGACGGAGTTCGCCGAGGCCAACGCCGAGAACACCGACCTCGCGATCGAGGTGCTCTCCGGCCGCGTCAACGCGCTGGGCGTGAGCGAGCCGACGCTGGTGCGGGTCGGCGAGGACCGGATCCTGGTCGAGCTTCCCGACGTCCACAACGCCGAGGAGGCCCAGGAGGTCCTCGGGCGTACGGCGGAGCTCACCGTGCGCCCCGTCGTACGCGTCGTCGACAGCCCGGACGCCAAGCCGGAGAACAAGAAGAACATCGTCACCCCCAGCGACGTCGGCGACGTCATCGAGATGGGTCCGGTCGCGCTGCGCGGCAGCGACATCCGCAAGGCCACGGCCACCCAGGATCCGACCCAGGGGCTGGACTGGAAGGTCAACGTCGACTTCAGCTCCAAGGGCTCGAAGGCCTTCGGCGAGCTGTCCAAGACGGCGGCGTGCGAGACCGGCGCGGCCAACCGGATCGCGATCCTGCTCGACAAGGAGGTCATCACCAGCCCCGGCGTCACCGTGCCGTGCGGGCAGGGGATCTTCGGGTCCACCGAGATCAGCGGCAACTTCACCGTCGACGAGGCCAACCAGCTCGCCGTCCTGATCCAGGGCGGCGCGCTGCCGCTGCCCGTCACGCCGATCGACGTCCGCGAGATCGGCCCGACGCTCGGCGCCCAGGCGATCGAGGCCTCCTTCCAGGCCGGCGTCATCGGCCTGATCCTGACCGGCCTCTTCATCATCGCGGTGTATCGCCTGGTCGGCGCCCTGGCGACGATGGCGTTGGCGTCGTACGCGCTCCTGGCCTATGCCGCCCTGGTCGCGCTCGAAGCGACGCTGACACTGCCCGGCCTCGCCGGTTTCGTGCTCGCGATCGGACTCGCGATCGATGCGAACGTGCTCGTCTTCGAGGCCGCGCGGGAGGAGTACGCCCTCAACAAGGGCGCCGGCCTGCGCGCGGCCCTGATGAAGGGCTTCAACCGCGCCTGGACGGCCATCATCGACTCCAACGTCACGACGCTGCTGGCGGCCGCGCTGCTCTTCTGGTTCGGCACCGGCCCGATCAAGGGCTTCGGGGTCACGCTGGTCATCGGTGTCGTCGCGTCGATGGTCTCCGCGCTGATCATCGCGCGGGTGCTCACCGAGCTGGGCGTCTCGATCCCCTTCGTCAAGCGCAAGCCGGCGGTCTCCGGCATCGCCCACGTCGGCCGGGTGCGGGAGTGGATCAACAACACCGACCTCGACCTGATGAAGCGGCGCAAGCTGTGGCTGACGATCTCCGCGGTCACTCTGCTGCTGGCGCTCGGCGGCATCTTCATCAAGGGCCTCAACCTCGGCCTGGAGTTCACCGGCGGGCGGGTGCTGGAGTATTCGACCTCCCAGACCGTGACCGCCGACCAGGCGCGCGAGGCCATCAGCGAGGCGGGCTTCCCCGAGGCGACCGTGCAGACCTCGGACGCCGGGAACGTCACCGTGCGCGTCGGCCAGCTCACCGCCGAGGAGGCCGAGGCGATCGAGGAGGCCGTCGCCTCGGTCGGCGGGGACGTGAACGAAGAGGACGACCAGACGATCGCGCCGTCGCTCGGCAGGGAACTGCGCGACAAGGCGTTGATCGCCTTCGGGCTCGCGCTGCTGGTGCAGATGGCCTACATGGCCGTGCGGTTCAAATGGACGTTCGGCCTCGCCGCGGTGCTGGCGATGTTCCACGACGTGCTGATCGCGGTCGGCATCTTCGCGTGGCTCGGCAGACCCATCGACGGGGTCTTCCTCGCCGCTGCGCTGACCATCATCGGTCTGAGCATCAACGACACGGTCGTCGTCTTCGACCGGGTGCGATGGCGCTGGCAGCACTCGACGACCGAGGAGTTCAACGACATCGCCAACCGCGCGTGTCTGGAGACCGTGCCCCGGACCGTGAACACCGGCCTCGGCGCCATGTTCATCCTGGCCGCGCTCGCCGTGCTCGGCGGGGACTCGTTGCGCGACTTCGCGATGGCGCTACTGATCGGCCTCGTGGTCGGCACCTACTCCTCGGTCTTCGCCGCCACGCCCCTCGTCACCTACCTGCAGCCCCGGTGGCCGATGCTGCGCGCGCCCAGGGTGCGCAAGGTGCGCGACCCCAACGACACGGGTGCCGTGGTCTGAGGCGCCTGCTTCTGTCGGCGCGTGCCGTTAGCATCCCGCTCCATGACCACCGCCGCCGAGACTCCGGGTGCCGCTGAGCCCTCGGGTGCCGCGGGGCCCTCGGGTGCCGCGGGGCCCTCGGGTGCCGCGGAGCGTCCGGCGCTGCCGCCGGTGGCCGACCTGCTCGGTACGGCGGTGGCCGAGCTCGGCGGGCAGCACCGGCCCGGCCAGGTGGCGATGGCCGAGGCGGTCGCGGAGTCGCTGAGCGCCGGCGAGCACCTCCTGGTGCAGGCGGGGACCGGCACCGGCAAGTCGCTGGGCTACCTGGTGCCCGCGCTGCGCCACCCCGGGCGGGTCGTCGTGGCGACCGCGACCCTCGCCCTCCAGCACCAGCTGGTCGAGCGCGACGTGCCGCGCCTGGTGTCCGCGTTGTCCTCGGTCAAGGGCCTCGACACCAGCTACGCGGTGCTCAAGGGCCGGGCCAACTACGCCTGCCTGCACCGGATCCGGGAGGGCGTGCCCGACGAGCAGGGCGTCCTGGTCGACGTACCCACCGGATCGATGGCGGCCAAGGTCCTCGAGCTGCGGTCGTGGGCGGAGACGGAGGCCAGATCCGGCGGGACGGGCGAGCGCGATCGGGCGCCGCGCCACACCGACCGCGAGTGGCGGCAGGTGGCCGTCGGCCACCGCGACTGCCTGGGCGCGGCGAAGTGCCCCTTCGGCACCGAATGCTTCGCCGAGCTCGCCCGGGAGCGGGCGCAGCGCTCGAGCCTGATCGTCACCAACCACGCGCTGCTGGCCATCGACTCGGTCGGCACCGCGCCGGTGATCGGCGACTACGACGCCGTCGTCATCGACGAGGCGCACGAGCTGGTCGACAGCGTGACCCGGGCCGCGACCGCCGAGCTCGGCGTGGGCGACGTGGAGCGGGCGGCGCGGCGCTCGCAGCGGTACGTCGAGGACGCCAGCGCCGACGAGCTCGCCGACGCCGCCGAGGTGCTGCGCGCGGCGCTGGACGAGTCCTCGCCGGGCCGGTTCGATCGGCTGCCGGAGTTGCTGAGCGATGCGCTGGTGCTCGTCCGGGACGCCTCGCGGGCGTGCCTGTCGTCGTACCCCAAGGAGGCGGGGGAGACCGGCCCGGATCCCGGCCGCAAGCAGGCGCGAGCCTCGGTGGAGGACGTCTTCGACGTCGCCAAGCGGATCGCCGAGGGCTCCCAGGCGGACGTGTGCTGGCTCTCCGCCGGGACCGAACGGCTGCCCCCTCGGCTGTACGTCGCGCCGCTGCAGGTCACCGGGCTGCTGCGCGAGGGGCTGCTGCGGGAGACCCCGACCGTGCTGACCTCCGCGACGCTCAAGCTGGGTGGGGACTTCACCGCCGTCGCCGCCTCCGTCGGGCTGCGGGCCTCCGAGCGGGTGGACGCTCCCTCGGCCCCCGAGTCTGGCTCCTCCGAGTCTGGCTCCTCGGCGTCTGGTTCGTCCGGCGCGGGGCCTGGCGGCGGTGGCGAGCGGCCGCCGTTGGTGTGGCGCGGGCTGGATGCCGGGTCGCCGTTCGACTACCGGCGTCAGGCGATCCTCTACGTCGCGTGGCGGCTCCCGCCGCCCGGCCGCGACGGGCTCGGGCCGCGGCAGCTGGAGGAGATCGTCGACCTGGTCGACGCGCTGGACGGCCGGACGCTGGGTCTCTTCTCCTCGCGCAGGGCGGCCGAGACCGCCGCGGAGCATCTGCGCGAGCGGCTGCCGCACCTGACCACGCTCGCCCAGGGCGACGCGCAGCTCCCCGAGCTGGCGCGGCAGTTCACCCAGGACCCGCACACCTGCCTCTTCGGGACGCTGTCGCTGTGGCAGGGGCTCGACGTTCCCGGCGACACCTGCCAGCTCGTGATCATCGACCGGATCCCCTTCCCGCGGCCCGACGACCCGCTGATGTCCGCCCGGGCACGAGCCGCCGACGCGGCGGGCCGCAACGGCTTCATGGAGGTCTCCGCCTCGCACGCCGCGCTGCTGCTGGCCCAGGGCACAGGGAGGCTGATCCGCACCACCGGCGACCGGGGCGTGGTGGCCATCCTCGATCCCCGGCTGGCCACCGCCCGCTACGCGTCGTTCCTGCAGGCCTCGCTGCCCCCGATGTGGCAGACCACCGACCCTGCCGTCGTTCGCGCGGCGCTCAAACGCCTCGCGGCGGGCTGACCGGCCCCCGAGCCGCAGCCCGGGGACTCGGGCAGCGCTCAGACGCGGCGAAGGACCGCGGTGACCTTGCCGAGGATGGTGGCGTGGGTGCCGTCGATCGGCTCGTACGCCGGGTTGTGCGGGATGAGCAGGACCTCGCCGTTCTGGTTGCGATAGGTCTTGACCGTCGCCTCGCCGTCGATCATGGCCGCGACGATGTCCCCGTTGTCGGCGACCGGCTGCTGCCGGATCACCACGAAGTCGCCGTCGCAGATCGCCGCCTCGACCATCGAGTCGCCCGAGACCTGGAGGAGGAAGAGGGTGCCGTCCCCGACGAGCTGCTTGGGCAGCGGGAACACGTCCTCGACCCGCTCCTCGGCGAGGATCGGGCCGCCGGCGGCGATCCGGCCGATGACCGGGACGTAGCTGGCGGCGGGCAGCCGCTGCCCGTCCTCGGCGGTGGGGTCGTAGACCTCCTCCGAGGGCATGTGGACCTGCAGCGCCCGGGGCCGGTTGGGGTCGCGGCGCAGGTAGCCCTTGGACTCCAGGGCACGGAGCTGGTGGGCGACGCTGGAGGAGCTGGTCAGGCCGACGCCACGGCCGATCTCGCGCATGCTGGGCGGGTAGCCGTGGGCGTCGATCGAGGCCTTGATGTGGGCCAGGATTCGCTGCTGGCGGGGGGTGAGGTCGGTGGCGTCGCCGGGAGGGTCGGGGAGCTCGGTGACGTTGTCGGACATGGGGAACGCTCCTCGGTGCCGTGCGGGGGTGGATCGACCGGACTGGATCGGTCGAGCTGATCGATCGTGCCGGTCGCGGTGAGTACGACGTTACGCGAGCGGCGATCCGACTTCAAACATCTGTTCGAACACGCGTGTCGCGCCAAGCGGTCGAGTCGGGACCTTGCGGTGTTCGAACATCTGATCTAACATCAAACACATGTTCGATCGAACGTCTGCTCGACGCCTCCCGGCGCCCGATGGCCGGGGGTCGCCGACCGGGACCGGCCGAAACTGTCGGTGGTGACCGGTAGACATCGATCAGGCGGGAGCGAACCGCTCCCAGCAGACCGCAGGCCGTCTCGCGGCCACGTTCCCAGGAGGTCCCTATGAGCACCATCGTCATCACCCCGGTGGCGGCGCGGCCGGTCGTCGCGCGCGCCGATGTGCCGGCCCGGAGGGTCGCCGACCTTCCGCCGGCCGCCCAGCTCCGCCTCACCGCCCGCGGCCGGGCCGTCGTCCTGCTCGGCGCCCTGGCGCTGCTGCTGACCGCCGCGGTCTTCCTGGGGGCGAGCTCGGTGGCGACCGACGAGCCAGAGGCGACGCGCGTGGTCACGATCGGCGCAGGTGACACGCTGTGGGGGATCGCCGCCGAGGCGTCCGCCGAGCTCCCGGGCTCGGACGTGCGCGATGTGGTCGCCCACATCCAGGAGCTCAACGGCCTGGACTCGAGCTCGCTGCGCGCCGGTGAGCGACTGCTGGTGCCCTCGGCGGGGTAGTCGCGGGCCCGGACGCCCGACACGCCGGGCGAGGAAGGTCGGCGACCGTGCTGACCTGCGCAGATGCGCTCGGAGTAAGGATCGACGGATTTCTCTCGCGTCACCCTCTTGCGCGGCCCTGGGGTGCCGACGTACGGTTACCACTACATCTAGTAGTTACACCGGTGTAGTTATCCACATCTAGTCCACATCAGGACCGGAGATGTACACAGGAAACGACTGGATCTCCACAGCAAACACCGACTATCCACAGGCTGGCGACTCCCGAGCGGGTCACCGTCCACAGGCGCGAGAGGAGGCCTGCACATGCACTGCCCCTACTGCCGGCACGCGGACACGCGGGTCCTGGACTCTCGGGTCGCGGACGACGGTGGCTCGATCCGCCGCCGCCGGACCTGCCCTGCGGATTCCGGCGGCTGCGGCAAGCGGTTCACCACGGTCGAGCAGATGCAGCTCACCGTGGTGAAGCGGTCGGGCGCGACGGAGCCCTTCGTCAGGGAGAAGGCGATCGCGGGAGTCCGCAAGGCGTGCAAGGGCCGGCCCGTCACCGAGGACCAGCTCGCACTGCTCGGCCAGCGCGTCGAGGACAGCCTGCGCGGCGCGGGCTGGGCCGAGATGCCCGCCCACGAGATCGGCATGGCGATCCTGGGGCCGCTCCGGCAACTCGACGAGGTCGCCTACCTGCGGTTCGCGAGCGTCTACCGGGCGTTCAGCTCCGCGGAGGACTTCGAGGCCGAGATCGCGATGCTGCGCCACGAGCGGAAGCTCGAGACCACCACCTGAATTGAACACAGACTGCCCGGGCGCGTAGTGGGGAAGCTGCGTGCCCGGGCGCACCACCCCACCTCCCCGTGGGCCGAGACGGGTCGCGTCGCTGCGGCGACGCACACCCGGCCGGTCGTCGTACCCCTGAACCACCCGACGCCACGCGCACCACAGCACCAGGAGCAGACATGACCGAGACCATCCACCCGACGTCGACCGCCGTTGGCGGGGGCCTCACGCTGGAGCGAGTCTTCTCGACGGCCGGCAAGCATCCCTACGACGAGGTGACCTGGGAGCGGCGCGACGTCGTCCAGACCAACTGGAAGACCGGCGAGACCGTCTTCGAGCAGCGCGGCGCGGAGTTCCCGGACTTCTGGAGCGTCAACGCCTCGACGATCGTCACCACGAAGTACTTCCGCGGCGCGGTCGGCACCGACGCCCGCGAGTGGAGCCTGCGGCAGCTCATCGACCGGGTGGTCGGCTCCTACCGGGCCGCCGGCGAGGAGCACGGCTACTTCGCCACCGCGGCCGACGCGGAGATCTTCGGCGACGAGCTGACCTGGCTGCTGCTCAACCAGTACTTCTCCTTCAACTCCCCGGTCTGGTTCAACGTCGGCACGCCGTCGCCGCAGCAGGTCTCCGCCTGCTTCATCCTCAGCGTCGACGACTCGATGGACTCGATCCTGAACTGGTACAAGGAAGAGGGCTTCATCTTCAAGGGCGGCTCGGGCGCGGGCCTCAACCTGTCGCGGATCCGGTCGTCGAAGGAACTGCTCTCCTCCGGCGGCACGGCGTCCGGCCCGGTCTCCTTCATGCGCGGCGCGGACGCGTCGGCCGGCACCATCAAGTCCGGCGGCGCGACCCGTCGGGCGGCCAAGATGGTCGTGCTCGACGTCGACCACCCCGACATCGAGGAGTTCGTGGCGACCAAGGCGCGCGAGGAGGACAAGATCCGCGCGCTGCGCGACGCCGGCTTCGACATGGACCTCGGCGGCGCCGACATCACCAGCGTGCAGTACCAGAACGCCAACAACTCCGTCCGCGTCTCCGACGAGTTCATGCGGGCGGTCGAGGAGGGCACCTCGTTCGGGCTGCGGGCGCGCAAGACCGGCGAGGTCATCGACACCGTCGACGCCCGCGACCTCTTCCGCAAGATCAGCCAGGCCGCGTGGGAGTGCGCGGACCCGGGTCTGCAGTACGACGACACGATCAACGACTGGCACACCAACCCCGAGACCGGCCGGATCACCGCGTCCAACCCCTGCTCGGAGTACATGTCGCTCGACAACTCCTCCTGCAACCTCGCCTCGCTGAACCTCCTGAAGTTCCTGAAGGACGACGGCACGTTCGACGCCGAGCTGTTCGCCAAGGCGGTCGAGTTCATCATCACCGCGATGGACATCTCGATCTGCTTCGCCGACTTCCCGACCGAGTCTATCGGGGCGACCACGCGCGACTACCGGCAGCTCGGCATCGGCTACGCCAACCTCGGCGCCCTGCTGATGGCGATGGGCCTGGGTTACGACTCCGACGGCGGCCGCGCCATGGCGGCCACCATCACCTCGCTGATGACGGGCACGTCGTACAAGCGCTCCGCCGAGCTCGCCGCGATCGTTGGCCCGTACGCCGGCTACCAGCGCAACGCCGAGGCCCACAAGCGGGTGATGCGCAAGCACCAGGCGGCCAACGACACCGTCCGCACGCTGCACGTGGCCGACGCAGCAGTGCACAAGGCGGCCACCGCGGCGTGGGCCGAGGTGATCCGGCTCGGCGAGAGCAACGGCTTCCGCAACGCGCAGGCCTCCGTGCTCGCGCCGACCGGGACCATCGGCTTCATGATGGACTGCGACACCACCGGCATCGAGCCGGACTTCTCGCTGGTCAAGTTCAAGAAGCTGGTCGGCGGCGGGTCGATGCAGATCGTCAACCAGACCATCCCGCGCGCGCTGGCCAAGCTCGGGTACGACGCGGAGAAGGTCGAGGCGATCATCGACTACATCGCTGAGCACGGCCACGTCATCGACGCGCCAGGGCTGAAGACCGAGCACTACGAGGTCTTCGACACCGCGATGGGCGCCCGGGCGCTCAAGCCGATGGGTCACGTGCGGATGATGGCGGCCTGCCAGCCGTTCCTGTCCGGGGCGATCTCCAAGACGGTCAACCTCCCCGAGACCGCGACCGTGGAGGAGATCGAGGACGTCTACCTGCAGTCCTGGAAGCTCGGGCTCAAGGCGACCGCGGTCTACCGCGACAACTGCAAGGTCGGGCAGCCCCTGGCCGACGGCGGCGGCAAGGCCAAGAAGGACGCCGCCGACGCGGCAGCCGCCGCAGAGGTGGTCGAGAAGGTCGTGGAGAAGGTCGTCTACGCCCCGACCCGCAAGCGGCTGCCGAAGTCGCGCACCTCGCGCACCACGTCGTTCACGGTCGGGGGCGCCGAGGGCTACATGACCTCCGGCGCGCACGACGACGGCGAGCTCGGCGAGGTCTTCCTCAAGCTGGGCAAGCAGGGCTCGACGCTCGCCGGTGTTATGGATGCCTTCTCGATCGCGGTGAGCATCGGGCTGCAGTACGGCGTCCCGCTGGAGACCTACGTCTCGAAGTTCAGCAACCTGCGGTTCGAGCCGGCCGGGCTGACCGACGACCCCGACGTGCGGATGGCGCAGTCGATCATGGACTACATCTTCCGCCGGCTGGCGCTGGACTACCTGTCCTTCGAGAAGCGGTCCGCGCTCGGGATCTACTCCGCCGACGAGCGGCAGCGGCACCTGGAGACCGGCTCGTATGAGCCCGTCGTCGAGGAGACCGGCTCCGCCGAGGAGCTGATCTCCGCGCCCGCCGACGGCGCGCGCGGGGCCGGGGTCAGCGTCGATGTCTCGGCGGCGCCCGCCGCCGAGGTCGTCGAGACGCTTAGCGAGCGCGTCGAGACCGCCCACACCTCCGCCGAGCTCCTGGAGAAGATCACCGGCCACGCCGTCGACTCGCCGCTCTGCTTCACCTGCGGCACCAAGATGCGGCCCGCCGGCTCCTGCTTCGTTTGCGAGGGTTGCGGCAGCACCAGCGGCTGCAGCTGATCTTTCCGTCGGGCCGGCCACACGTCGTACCCGCGCCGCGACGTCATACGAACCGAGGGTTGTCGCCCACGGTTCGTATGACGTTGCGGCTGTCGGGCCTGGGACGTCATACGAGTCGGAGGCAATCAGCCACGGTTCGTATGACCTTGTGGGCGGCGCGGCCGCGACGGGCGGTCAACGCAGCTCGATGAGCCGTTGACCTTCATCTACGAGGCGGACGATGTCGTCGATCACTGGCGCGAACCAGGCCAGTAGCGCGGCGCGCCGGGTGTTTCCGATGCGAATCCACACCACGGGCGGCGCTTCGTCGCCGCGCGCGCTCATGTTCGAGAAGTCCTCGTCCTTGGTCACAATAACCGCGCCGTTGTCGAGGGCGTACTGCCACAGATCGCGGTCGGGGGCGTCGCCGGGACCAATGTCGGTGACGTGCTCGGCTACGTGGCCGCGCTCGTGCAGAAGGCGTGCCAGTGCCGGGGGTAGCTGAGCGTCGATGAGGAACCGCAAGGTCTAGGAGGCAGAGAGGATCGGGTGGTCGGCCTGAGCTGCGGCGTACTCGAGGCAGGCCTTGATGTCATCGGCCGCCAGATAGGGGTAGTCCTCGAGGATCTCGGCTTCGTCGGCGCCGGATGCGAGGAGGGCGAGGACATCGCTGACACGCATACGGGTGCCGCGCACGGTCGGCCGTCCGTGGACGATCTCCGGGTCGATGACAATGCGCTCCAGACGCGACATGTGTCGAGGATACCTGCACCAGGGCTCTCCCGGTGGCCGTGGGAGCCGGCCGGGACAGAGTTATCCACAGGCTGGCTTGAAGGCGGTTGGCTGCGGGGCATCGCTCGGCTTTGATGGGGCGATGGGACCTGTGACTGGCAAGGACGGCGTGGCGAGATGCCCGTGGGCGTACGGCGATGAGCTGCTGTTGACGTACCACGACACCGAGTGGGGCGTGCCCGTGGAGGGCGACGCGGCCTACTACGAGCGGCTCACCCTGGAGGCATTCCAGAGTGGGCTCTCGTGGTTGACCGTGCTGCGCAAACGCGAGGCGTTCCGGGAGGCGTTCGCGGGCTTCGACCCCGACAAGGTCGCGGAGTTCGACGACGAGGACCGGGCTCGGCTGCTCGCCGACGCGGGCATCGTCCGCAACCGGCTCAAGATCGAGGCGGCGATCGCCAACGCCCAGGCGACGGTCCGGCTGCGCGACGCGGAACCGGCCGCGGGCGAGGACTCCGACACGCCGCGCGGGCTCGCGGCGCTGGTGGCGTCGTACGCGCCCCCGGTCTGGCCCGTGCCGGTGACGACCGAGGACCTGGTCGGCGTCTCCCAGGCGTCGGTGGACCTCGCGAAGGGGCTGAAGAAGGAGGGCTTCCGGTTCGTCGGGCCGACCACGATGCACGCTCTGCTGCAGGCGCTCGGGCACGTCGACGACCACCTCGCCGGCTGCCACCGGCGCGCAGCCTAACTACCTCGCGTGCTTGATGTCATGTGCTATCAGAGGTGGGCGCAGTGACCGGCCGATGACCTCAACGGAACTGGTACGTGGCCGTCCTCGGTGACCACGTCTGCAATCCTCGGCATAGGAGTCCTGCAAACATCGGCCTAGCGACAGGGTCGCGGGGTCCACGGCACTGGCGGTCCGTCGCGGCGTACCGTCCGTGAGGGTGCTCCGGCGCGTCGCGGACCACCTCGCGGGGTGCCCCGGACGGGCGACCTGACCTGGGGTGCCGCCCGATTTCTCGCGCGAGCGCAGGACCGTGTACCGTTCTGCGACGTTGCCCCTTTAGCTCAGTCGGCAGAGCGACTCCATGGTAAGGAGTAGGTCTACGGTTCGATTCCGTAAAGGGGCTCGGGGAGCGCCAGGCCGCCAGCGGGCGGATCCGGAGGCTCCGGCGGCGGGGTAGCTCAGGTGGTTAGAGCACACGGCTCATAATCGTGGTGTCGCGGGTTCGAGTCCCGCCCCCGCTACTCAAGTACGACGACCAGCACAGACATCCCAGAGGACTTCCCGTGGCCAGCAAGAGCTCCGACGTTCGCCCGAAGATCACGCTCGCGTGCACCGAGTGCAAGGAGCGCAACTACATCACGAAGAAGAACCGGCGCAACGACCCCGACCGCATGGAGCTGTCGAAGTTCTGCCCGCGCTGCCGCACGCACCAGCCGCACCGCGAGACCCGCTGAGCCGGGGCGGCCCCGGCGCCGCGCCGCACGCTCCACGACCCGTCCGGTTCGCCCGGGCGGGTCGTTCGGCGTGCCGCGGCCCACGGTAGGTTCAAGCCCATGCCAGTCGACCAGTCCCTGGTGGGCCGGGAGTTCCCGCCCACGCGACCCCACGTCGTGACCGCCGAGCACGTCGCGGCCTTCGCCGCCGCGGCCGGAGCCGACTACTCCGGCGGCGCGGCCCCCGCGACGTACCCGATCGTGCTCTCCTTCGACGCGATGTTCGCCTTCCTCGACGCCGAGGGCATCGAGCTGCACCGGATCGTCCACGGCGACCAGTCGTTCGCCTACGAGCGCCCCATCGTGCCGGGTGACACGCTCTCGGCCACGCTCGGCGTGAAGTCGGTCCGCTCGATCGGCGGCAACGACATCATCGGCACCCGCAGCGAGATCCGCGACGCTGACGGCGCCCTGGTGTGTACGACGACCGCCACGCTCGTCCACCGAGGAGGGGCCTGAGATGACCCACGCCAGCACCTACCGCGTCACCCGCGCCGACCTGGTCGCCTACGCCAACGCCAGCGGCGACCAGAACCCGATCCACCAGGATGAGGAGGTCGCGCGCTCGGTCGGGCTCCCCGGCGTGATCGCGCACGGGATGTACACGATGGCGCTCGCCGCCCGCGCCGTCGCCGAGTGGACCGACGGCGCCGAGGTCGTCTCGCTGAACGCCAAGTTCACGGCGCCCGTCGTGGTCCCGGCGGGCGACGAGGGCGTCGAGGTGGTTGTCACAGGCACCTTCGCAGACCCGGTCGACGGGCTGCAGACGATCGCGCTCGACGTGCTCTGCGAGGGGCGGAAGGTCCTCGGCCGCCCCAAGGCGGTCGTGCGTGCCTGAGGCTTCCCCCAGGCTGGCCGAGCACACCACGCTGCGGCTCGGCGGACCCGCCCGCGACTGGGTTCGCGCCGGGGACGAGGCCGAGTTGGTGGCCGCCGTACGACGCTGCGACGAGGCTGGCGAACCCGTGCTGATCCTGGGCGGCGGCAGCAACCTCGTGGTGGCCGATGCCGGCTTCGACGGCACCGTGATCGAGGTCGCCACGCGCGGGATCGCCGCCGACGCGGACTCGCCCGACGACCTCGCCTGCCTGGGCGCGACGACGGTGCGGGCGCAGGCCGGTGAGGACTGGGACGCCTTCGTCGCGCGCGCGTGCTCGTCCGGCTGGGTGGGCATTGAGGCACTGTCGGGGATCCCCGGAGCCGTCGGCGCGACGCCGATCCAGAACGTCGGCGCCTACGGCCAGGAGGTCGCCCAGACCATCGCGAGCGTGCGGACCTGGGACCGGGTCGGCCGGGCGCAGCGCACCTTCGCCGCGGCCGACTGCGGCTTCGGGTATCGGCACAGCCGCTTCAAGGCCGAGCCCGGGCGGTACGTCGTCCTCGAGGTGACCTTCCTCTTCAAGCAGGGCACGCTCTCCGCGCCGGTCGCCTACGCCGAGCTGGCCCGCACGCTCGGGGTCGCGCCGGGGGAGCGGGCGCCGCTCGCCGACGTGCGCTCCGCCGTGCTCGGGCTGCGGCGTGGCAAGGGGATGGTGCTCGACCCGGCCGATCACGACACGTGGAGCGCCGGCTCGTTCTTCACCAATCCCGTGCTGGGCACCGCCGAGGCCGCCTCGCTGCCCGCGGCCGCACCGCGCTGGGAGACCGCCGATGGACTGGTCAAGACCAGCGCCGCCTGGCTGATCGAGCACGCGGGCTTCGGCAAGGGGTACGGCGCCGGCGCCGTCAGCCTGTCGACCAAGCACACGCTCGCGCTCACCAATCGGGGTGGGGCCAGCACCGAGGAACTGCTGCGTTTGGCGCGCGAGGTGCGGGGCGGGGTTGCCGCTGCCTACGGCGTGCGGCTGGTCAACGAGCCGGTCCTCGTCGGCTGCGAGCTCTGAGCTGCCGCTCGTCCCACCCGTCGCAGCTTCATCAAGTTATGCAGGCGCGGTAGCACTCTGCGCGGCGTACAGGCCTCGAAGAGTGCGTCTCCGCCTGGATACCTTGATGAAGCGGGGGCAAGAGGGACGATCCCAGCGCGCCCGGCCAGCGTGCACAGATGCGCCGACTGGGCGTGTTTTGCGTGCACTTTTGAGCCGACTGGGCGTGTTTCTCGTGCACAGATGCGCCGACTCGGGGGGATTCTCGTGCACTTTTAAGCCGAGTCGGCGAGCCAGGTGTCGATGTCGGAGAGGGCGGCGGAGACGAGGTCGGACGGCGCGCGGGAGGCCCGGAACGACATCCGGGCCAGCTCGGCGAGCTGGGCGTCGGTCAGGTCGTGGGCGGCGCGCATGGTGGCGTACTGCGAGGTGAGCCGGGACCCGAAGAGCAGCGGGTCGTCGGCGCCGAGGGCGACGGTCGCGCCGGCCTCCAGCAGCTGGGGCAGCGGCACCAGGCCCAGGCTGGGGTAGACCCCGAGCGCGACGTTGGAGACCGGGCAGACCTCCAGCGTGACGCCGTCGGCGACGACCCGGTCGAGCAGCTCCGGATCCTCGGTGACCCGGACGCCGTGCCCGAGCCGGTGGGCCCGCAGCTCGTCGAGGCAGACCCGCGCGTGCTCGGGCCCGAGCAGCTCGCCGCCGTGCGGGGCGAGCACCAGCCCGGCCCGGTCGGCGATCCGGAAGGCCCGCGCGAAGTCGGGGGTGTTGCCGCGCCGCTCGTCGTTCGACAGCCCGAAGCCGACGACCCCGCGCCCGGCGTACTGCCCCGCGAGCCGGGCCAGCGTCCGGGCGTCCAGCGGGTGCCGGGTCCGGTTGGCGGCGATCACCACCGCCATGCCCAGCCCGGTGCGCGCCGAGGCGTCCCGCACCGCGTCGAGGACCAGGTCGGTGAAGGCGGTGATCCCGCCGAACCGGGCGCCGTACCCCGACGGGTCCACCTGGATCTCCAGCCAGCGCCCGCCGTCGCGGACGTCGTCCTCGGCGGCCTCCAGCACCAGCCGGCGGACGTCGTCGGTGGTCCGCAGCACCGAGCGCGCCACGTCGTAGAGCCGCTGGAACCGGAACCAGCCCTTCTCGTCGGCGGCCGACAGCACCGGCGGCCAGTCGTCGACCAGCGAGTCGGGCAGGCTGATGCCGTCGCGCGCCGCCAGCTCGAGCAGCGTCTCGTGCCGCATCGAGCCGGTGAAGTGCAGGTGCAGGTGCGCCTTCGGCAGCCGGGAGAGGTCGCGCCGGGGCCCGCGGGGGGCCGTCACGTCAGGCGAAGAGCTTCTGCAGCCGGCCGACGCCCTCGACGATGTCGTCGTCGCCCAGGGCGTAGGACAGGCGCAGGTAGCCGGGGCTGCCGAACGCCTCGCCCGGCACGACGGCGACCTCGGCCTGCTCGAGGATGTATTCGGCCAGGTCGGCGGAGGTCTCGATCAGCCGGCCGCCGTACGTCTTGCCGAGCAGCCCCTTGACCGACGGGTAGGCGTAGAACGCGCCCAGCGGCGTCGGGCAGAGCACGCCGTCGATCTCGTTGAGCATCGCGACGATCGTGCGGCGCCGCCGGTCGAAGGCGGTCTTCATCTCCTCCACCGCCGACAGGTCGCCCGCCACCGCGGCGAGCGCCGCCCGCTGCGCGACGTTGGAGACGTTGGAGGTCGCGTGGGACTGGAGGTTGGTCGCGGCCTTGACGATGTCGGCCGGGCCGATCAGCCAGCCGACCCGCCAGCCGGTCATCGCGTACGTCTTCGCGACCCCGTTGACGATCACGGTCTGGTCGGCGAGCTCGGGGCACAGCACCGGCAGCGACCCGGTCTCGGCGCCGTCGTAGGTCAGGTGCTCGTAGATCTCGTCGGTCAGCACCCACAGGCCGTGCTCGGCGACCCAGGCGCCGATCGCGCGGATCTCGTCGGCGGTGTAGACCGAGCCGGTCGGGTTGGAGGGGGAGACGAAGAGCAGCACCTTGGTGCGCTCGGTGCGCGCCGCCTCGAGCTGGTCGACGGTGACCTTGTAGTCCTGGGTCTCGTCTGCGAGCACCGGGACGGCCACGCCGCCGGCGAGCGCGATCGCCTCGGGGTAGGTCGTCCAGTACGGCGCGGGGACCAGCACCTCGTCGCCCGGGTCGAGCATCGCCGCGAACGCCTCGTAGATCGCCTGCTTGCCGCCGTTGGTGACCAGCACCTGCGAGGCGGCGACCTCGAAGCCGGAGTCGCGCAGGGTCTTCTCGGCGATCGCCTGCTTCAGCTCGGGCAGCCCGCCGGCCGGGGTGTAGCGGTGGTTCTTCGGGTCCGAGCAGGCCTCGACGGCCGCGGCCACGATGTAGTCCGGCGTCGGGAAGTCGGGCTCGCCCGCGCCGAAGCCGATCACCGGCCGGCCCTGCGCCTTGAGCGCCTTGGCCTTGGCGTCGACCTTGAGTGTCGCGGACTCGGCGATCGCGCCGACACGGCGGGAGACCCGGCGGTCGCGGGGGGAGACCCGGCCGTCGCTGGGGGAGGCAGAGGAAGCGGGGGAACTCATGGCGCCCATCGTAGAGCCGCCGGGGCGCCGGTCTCACCGGCGCCCCGGCGGTGGCTCGGGGAGTCATCGGACGGGTCAGAAGATGCTCTTGGGGTCGTAGAACTCCTCGACGTTCTCGCACCCGATCCCCACCGCGAGGGTGAAGGACTCCGGCGGGAAGTCCGACGGCTGCTTCGCCCCGGTCGCGATGTCGATGGCGATCCCCATGGCGTCCTCGGTCGCCAGGTCCGGGGAGTTGAGGCCCGTGGAGATGTACTGGCCGTCGCAGCCGTCCCGCTTGATCAGCTCGAGCGCCTCGCGCTGGCCGTCGGCGGAGGCGGCGATGTAGACGTCCTCGTACTTCTTCTTGCCGCGGATCACGTTGTACGCGCCGAGCGCCATGGCGTCGTTGAGGCCCAGCACGAGGTCGGTGTCGGGGTTGGCGGCGAGCATGTTCTCCGAGGCCACCTGGCCCTTGTCCTGCTGGTACTCGCCGTTCTGCTCGCTCTTGATCGTGTACTCGATCCCGCCCTCCTCCAGGCCGTCGAGGAAGCCCTGCCGGCGGTTCGGGCCGACGACCTCGTCGGTGGCGGGCCCGGTGATGATCACCATGTTGATCGAGTCCTTGCCGAGCTTCTTGAAGCGCTCGGCGGTCAGCTTGCCCGACTCCCGGCCGATGGCCTTGTTGTCGGACTGCACGCTCGTCGTACCCGTGCCGGGGACGCTGGTGTCGATGTAGATCACCGGGATCTTGGACGAGATCTGCGTCATCGTCTCCTTCTGCCCCTTGGGGCTGGTGGCGTTGACGATCAGGACGTTGGCGCCCTGGGCGATCATGGCCTGCATCTGGTTGGACTGGATCACCGGATCCTTGTTCGCCGCCTGGAAGAGCAGCTTGACGCCCTCCGCGTTGGCGATGTCCTGGGCCTGCACCTGCATGGCGGAGAAGTACGGCGCCTGCAGCTGCTGCTGGGCGAAGCCGATGACGACGTCGCTCTTGTCCTGCACCCCGCCGGCGGGGCCCTGGGCGGGCTTGCTGGAGGGATAGATCTGGCCGCATGCCGCGGTGGTGGCCACGACTGCCGTGATCCCCGCCGCCGCGATCAGGCGCCGGCGGCGACCGGTCGTGATGTGAGGGTTCTGCTTCATCTGATGCTCCTCGCTCCTCGGCCTCGCGCTCACTTGGCGGTCTTGGCCGCGGACTTGCTGCGGGTGAACTGCACCGTGGCGAGCGTGACCGCGACGAGGATGAGGGCGCCGCGGAAGGCGTCCTGCAGGAAGGTCGAGATGTTCAGCAGCGACAGCAGGTTGGCGATCACCGCGAAGATGATCGTGCCGACGACCGCGCCGAAGACCTTGCCGTAGCCGCCCGCCAGCCGGGCGCCGCCGATGACGACCGCGGCGATGGCCTCGAGCTCCATCAGGTTGCCGGCGGTCGGGGTGCCGCTGGCGAAGCGGCACAGGAACATCCAGCCGCCGAGGCCGACGAGCAGGCCCGCGAGGATGTAGACCGACCACAGGGTCGCGGTCACCGGGATGCCCGAGCTGCGCGCGGCCTCCTTGTTGGAGCCGATCGCGTAGACCCGGCGGCCCCAGACCGTGCGGTAGAGCAGGAAGGCGATGAGCCCGACGGCCGCGAGCCAGATGAAGGCCAGCAGCGGGATGCCGACGAGGGTGGCCTGGCCGAGGTCGGCGTAGGTCGCCGCGGCGCCGGGGGTGATCGGGATGCCGCTGCCGTAGGCGTAGACCAGGCCGCGGGCGAGCGCGAGCATGCCGAGCGTCACGATGAAGGGTTCGAGTCCTCGGAAGGCGACCAGCCAGCCGTTCGTGGCGCCGATGATGCCGCCGACCACGAGCGCGACCAGCAGCCCCAGGAAGACCGACGGCCCGCCGAAGAGGCCCGCGGCGACGACGGCCGAGGCCGAGCGCGGAGCCGACGCTGATGTCGATCCCGCCGGTGAGTACGACGATGAGCTGGGCCAGCACGACCACCCCGATGATCGACATCTGGAGCAGCAGGTTGGTCATGTTGGTGGCGCCCCAGAAGATCGTGCCGCGGGTGACGGTCGCGATGAGGAGCAGGGCGGCGAGGATCCCGAGCGCGTACTGGCCCTTGAGCCAGCTCATGATCGCGTTGCCGCGGGAGAAGTCCTCCTCGTAGTGATGGACGGGTGGTGGCGTGGTGGTGGTGCTCATGGGTTACTGCTCCTTGCCTCTTTCTGGGCTCTAACTTGCGTGCGACGTCTTGTCGCGGCGTCAGTCGACGTGTCTTGTCCGGGACGTCAGTCGACGTGGGTCAGCGCGGTGCGGATCAGGTCGTCGGTGTCGGCCTGCTCGGGGTCGAACTCGGCGACGACCTCGCCGTTGCGCATCACCAGGATTCGATGACAGAGCGAGAGCAGTTCCTCTGCTTCGCTGGAGACCACCAAGACGCCCTTCCCGCGGGCGGCCAGCCGGTGGATGATCTCGTAGATGTTGGCGCGGGCGCCGACGTCGATGCCCTTGGTCGGCTCGTCGAGGACGACGAACTCCGGGTCGGTCTCCAGCCACTTGGCCACGACGACCTTCTGCTGGTTGCCGCCGCTGAGGGTGCTGGTGTAGGTCTTGGTGCCGCCCTTGACCTGGTATTCGCCGATCAGCTCGCGGACCCGCTCCTTCTCCTCCGCGACCCGGATCACGCCGCTGTTGGCCATCCGGGGCAGCGCGACGAGGCTCATGTTCTGGCCGTTGTCGAAGTCCTTGACGAAGCCCTCCAGCCGGCGGTCCTCGGTCAGGTAGGCGATGCCCTGGGCGACCGCGGCGGTCGGCGTCGGCAGGTTGACCTCGGCGCCGCGGAGCTTGATCGAGCCGCTCGCGGCCCTGCGCTGCCCGGTGATGGTCCGCGCCACCGACGAGCGGCCGCTGCCGACCAGCCCGTAGAGGCCGAGGATCTCGCCCTGGCCGACGTCGAAGGAGACGCCGGCCGCGGTGCCGCCGTACAGGTCGCGCACCTCGAGCACCGGCGCGCCCTCGGCGTCTTGGACCGGCGCCGGCCGGTCGAGCGCCTTGAGCGCCTGGCCGATCATCAGGGTGGTGATCTCGTCGGCGTCGGTCTCGGCGGCCTCGAGGACCTTGACCAGCTTGCCCGCGCGGAGCACCGCGATCCGGTCGCACATCGCGAAGACCTCGTTGAGGCGGTGGGAGACGAAGAGGATCGACGTACCCGCCTTCTTCTCGCGCGCGACCAGGTCGAGGATGTCGTTGAAGTGCTCCTCGCTCGTCGAGGCGGTCGTCTCGTCGAGGATCATGATCTTGTGGGTGGTGACCGCCGCCCGGCTCAGCGAGAGCATCTGCCGCTGGCCCGGGCCGAGGTCCTTGGCCAGGTCGTGGGTGTCGAGGTTGCCGAGGCCGACCCCGCGCAGCACGTCGCGGGTGCGCTGGTCGTTGGTCGTGGTCTTCGGCGCCCAGGGCCTGATGTCCTTGCCCGCCCGGAGCTTGTAGAGCCAGACGTTCTCCCCGACGGTGAAGTCGTCGATGATCAGCGGCTCCTGGTGCATCATCAGCACGCCGGCCTGCTCTGCCTCGGCGGCGTTGCGCACCGGGTGCGGGTAGCCGGTCACGTTGATCACGCCGTCGGTGGGCGTCTCGACGCCGGCCAGCAGCTTCGCGAAGGTCGACTTGCCGGCGCCGTTGGCGCCGCAGACGCCCAGGACGCTGCCGGCGTAGCCCTCGAGGTCGACACCGTCGAGCGCCTTGACGCCCGGGTAGTGCTTCTTGACGCCGACGGCCTTGAACGCGACCTGTCTGGTGTCGGTCGTCTCGTCAGTGTGGGTGTTCGTGGTCATCGATGGAGTCCTCCTTGGGATCGACCAGGACGGGGTGGGGTCAGGCGTTGGGCGAGAGCTGGATCTTGAGTCCGTCCCCGCGGCCCAGCGCGGCGAAGGCGTCGGGGTAGTCGGCGAGCGGGAGGTTGTGGGTGAGCAGCGGGGCGACGTCGACCGTCCCCTCGGCGATCAGCCGCAGCGCCGGGGCGTAGGAGTCGAGCACGGCCATCGACCCGTAGACCGTGATCTCCTCGTTGTAGATGCGGAACGGCGAGATCGGCAGCCGCGCCTCCGGCGGCGCGACGCCGACCTGGAGGAAGCGGCCGCCCTTGGCGACCGCGCCGAAGGCGGCCTCGATCGCGGCGGGCACGCCGGTGGCGTCGACCACGAGGTCGTAGCCCTGCGGCCGGTCGGCCAGCGCGTCGGCGACGTCGCCATAGCTCGGGCCGAAGCCGACGGCCGCGCCGATCGGCAGCCGGTCGGGCTTGCGCTCGACCAGCGCCAGCACCGAGGCGCCGCCGCGGGCGAGCAGCTGCCCGGTGAACAGCCCCATGGTCCCGCCGCCGACCACCAGCACCGACTCGCCGACGCGCGGCGGGCACATGTGGATGGCGTGCACCGCGCAGGAGAGCGGTTCGATCGCGGCGGCCTCGGCGAAGCTCATCGCGTCGGGGATCTGGTGGCAGTTGACGGCCGGTACGGCGACGTACTGCGCTGCCGCGCCGTTGACCGTGTCGCCGATGGCGCCCCAGTTGTCGCAGAGGTTGCCGCGGCCGACGCGGCACCACTGGCAGTGCCCGCAGAAGAGCGACGGGTCGACGCCGACCCGGTCGCCCTCGGCGAGGAAGTCGACGCCAGGCGCGACGGCGACGATCTCGCCGGCGAACTCGTGGCCGGGGATGATCGGGAACGGCGTGGGCGGGAAGAGCCCCGCGGCGATGTTGAGGTCGGATCCGCAGATCCCGACCGCGCCCACCTTGACGACCACCTCGCCCGGTCCGGGGGTGGGGTCGGGGGCCTCGGCGACGTGCATGACGCCCGGGGTGTCGTAGATGACAGCCTGCATGGTTGGTCGGCTCCTTGGTGTGAATTCGTGCTGGTTCGGGGGTGGGGGGTGCGCCGCTACGGCCGAGGGGCCTCGAGGGCGTCCCAGGCGGCGGTGGCGCGGTAGCGCGCGAGCAGCTCGGCGCGGTCGGTCCCCGGCCGCGGCTCGGCGGCGACCTGCCACCGGGGTGCCCAGGCGTCGATGACGTCGGTGAGGCGGCCGGCGCCGGCCAC
>JBDHZS010000010.1:0-36816 GCA_039812025.1 Nocardioides sp.
GGCTGGTTGCCGAAGGACGCACCGAGGGCAGGGCCGAGGGACGGGCTGAGCTGTTCGCAGGGTTGCTGGCGTTCAAGTTCGGCGACCTCGACGAAGGCGTCCGGGCCGCCGTCCGCTCCGCATCAACCGAGCAGATCACCACCTGGAGCACCCGACTTATCGACGGGACGCTGACGCTGGACGACATCACCCGCTGACCGGGCAGGGCCTGCCCGCAACTGCTGAGAATCTCGCCTCCGATCGCCGGATTCGGGGCCAGATGCTCAGCAGCTCCGGCCGACCTGGGGGCCGCGGGGCAGCAGCAGCGGTGAGCGGGAGCCTCCCGAGGCGGGAGAAACGGCGCCGCTGGTGAATCATGGAGCCATGACTTCCCGGATCGCGGTGGCGGCAACGGGCGACCAGGCACTCCTCGCAGGTCTGGCGGTCGCAGAGGACGGCGGCAACGCGGTCGACGCGGCGATGGCCGCGGCGCTGGTGGCGCTGGCGACGGAGCCCGGCATGGTGTCGATCGCGGGCGGCGGGTTCGTGTCGATCTGGCCGGCGGACGGCGACCCGGTGGTGATCGACGGCAACGTCGAGATGCCGGGCCGGGGCGCGGACCCGGAGAAGTTCGGCCACGGGCTGCGCGAGATCACCTCGACGTACGGCGGCGGCGTGACCATGCACGTCGGCGCCGGGGCGGTCGCGACCCCGGGGATCGTGCCGGCCTTCGGGGTCGCGCAGGAGCGGTACGCCAAGCTCCCCTGGCGCAGGCTGGTCGAGCCGGCGGCACAGGCGGCGCGCAGCTACCCGATGAGCAGCGCGGCGGCGCGCTACCTGACCTTCACCGCCGACAGCCTCTTCGCCGAGGACGCCGAGGCGTACGGCCTGGTCACCCGCCCCGACGGCGGCCTGATGGACGGCGGCGAACACACGAGCAACCCGATGCTGGCCGACGTACTGGACCTCCTCGCCACCGAGGGACCGACCCTCTTCACCACCGGCGACGTGGGCCGGGCCCTGGTGGAGGATCTCGCAAAGACCGGCGGCCTGGTGACGGCGGACGACCTGGCGTCGTACCGGCCCGTCGTCCGGCCCGCGCACGTGATCCAGGCCGGCGACTGGAGCATCGCCACCAATCCGCCCCCGGCGATCGGCGGCCCGATGCTCGCGGTGATGCTCGGCGAGCTGGCCCGTTGCGGTGACTGGACCTGGGAGCAGGCCATCGAGATCCAGCGGGCGGCCTTCGGCTATCGCGCGGGCGTCCACGACTTCTCCGCCGACCTGGAGACCGACGGCCACCGGCTGCTCGCGAGCGTGGCCGAGCGGGGGCTCACCGCGCTGCGCGGCTCCTCCTCGACCGCACATGTCTCGGCGATCGACTCCGACGGCACCGCGTGCGCGATCACGATGAGCAGCGGCTACGGCTCCGGTACAACGATCCCCGGCACCGGCATCCTGCTCAACAACGCGCTCGGCGAGGTCGAGCTCAACCGGCTCGGCCTCCACGCGACCCCGCCCGGCACCCGGCTGGCGTCCAACATGGCGCCCACCACCGCGCGCACCCAGGACGCCCGCGCGCTGGCGATCGGCTCCCCCGGAGCGGACCGGATCACCTCCGCGCTGATGCTGGTGCTCGGCCAGGGCTGCCTGCACGGCGCCGACCTCCAGACCGCGATCGACAACCCCAGGCTCCACCTGCGACTCGGAGCCGATGGCGCATTCACGGTCGAATATGAGGCAGATAGCCGCATTCGCGGAGCAGTGGCCGCGTCGGGCCTCCGCAGCCACGAGTACGCCGAACCTCATATGTATTTCGGGGGCGTCGGCGCCGCCTATCGATTTGCGGACGGAGAGGTCGCGGCAGCCGGAGATGCACGCCGCGAGGCTGCTGTCGGCACCTCGTAGACGGACTATGCTGAGAGCGACATCACAGTGATCGAAAGCAGCCCCTATGCCCCATACCCCCCGCGCTGACATCGTCCGCGTGATCGCCCGCAGCCACCTCGAGGACCGCGGCGCACTGATGCCGATCCTCCACGGCGTCATGGACGAGCTCGGCTGGATCAGCCGCGACGACGTGACCGTCATCGCCGACGTCCTGAACCTCTCCGTGGCCGAGGTGCACGGCGTCGTCTCCTTCTACGAGGACTTCCGCACCAGCCCCCCGCCCGCCCACCAGCTGCGGCTGTGCCGCGGCGAGGCGTGTCAGTCGGTGGGCGCCGAGGAGTTCTTCACCCCCGACGCGGTCGCCGCGCTGACCTCCGGCGGGGACATCGAGCACGAGCACGTCTTCTGCCTGGGCAACTGCGCCCTGGGCCCGTCGGGCATGGTCGACGGCACGCTGCACGGGCGGCTCACCAACGACCGACTGCTCGAGCTGACCGCGGGGTGGCGCGCATGACCACCACCGTCTGGATCCCTAAAGATGCCGCCGCGGTGTCGGTCGGCGCGGACGAGGTGGCGGCGGCCTTCACCGCCGCGGGCCTCCCAGTCCGGCGCAACGGTTCGCGGGGCATGCTCTGGCTCGAGCCGCTCGTCGAGGTCGAGGTCGATGGCAAGCGCATCGGCTATCCGAACGCCCGCCCCGAGGACGTCGACGCGATCGCCTACGGCACCGCGGAGTCGATCGGCGTGGTCGACGAGCACCCCTGGCTGGCCTCCCAGCGACGCGTCACCTTCGCGCGGGTCGGGGTCGTCGACCCCACCTCCCCCACGTCGTACGCCGAGCACGGCGGCTGGGCGGGCCTGCGCCGGGCGCTGACGCTCACGCCGGAGGAGGTCGTCGCGGAGGTCACCGCCTCCGGGCTGCGCGGCCGCGGCGGCGCGGGCTTCCCGGCCGGCATCAAGTGGAAGACCGTGCACGACCTGGACTCGGACCAGAAGTTCGTCTGCTGCAACTTCGACGAGGGCGACTCCGGCACATTCGCAGACCGGATGCTCGCCGAGGGCGACCCGTTCACGCTGATCGAGGGGATGACGATCGCGGCGTACGCCGTCGGCGCGACCGAGGGCTACATCTACATCCGTTCGGAATACCCCCACGCGGTCGCCGCCCTGCGCAGCGCGATCGAGGCGACGTACACCAACGGCTGGCTCGGCCACCGCATCCAGGGCGAGGACTTCACCTTCGACCTCCACATCCGGATCGGCGCGGGCGCCTACATCTGCGGCGAGGAGTCCTCCATGCTCGACAGCCTGGAGGGCAAGCGCGGCGAGGTCCGCGCCAAGCCGCCGATCCCGGCCATCGCCGGGCTCTTCGGCAAGCCGACCGTGGTCAACAACGTGCTCACGCTCGCCACGGTCCCGATGATCCTGGCCGACGGCGGCGAGGCGTACGCCGAGCTGGGCGTCGGCCGCTCCCGGGGCACGCAGGTCTTCCAGCTCGCGGGCAACATCGCGCGCGGCGGCATCGTCGAGGCGCCGTTCGGGATCACCCTCGACGACCTGATCCACGACTACGGCGGCGGCACCCGCTCGGGCCGGCCGGTGCGGACGGTCCAGGTCGGCGGCCCGCTCGGCGCCTACCTGCCGCCGGAGCAGTTCGGGCTGCCGATGGACTACGAGGCGTTCGCCGCCGCCGACGCGATGGTCGGCCACGGCGGCATCGTCGTGTGGGACGACACCGTCGACATGGCGCGCATGGCCCGCTTCGCGATGGAGTTCTGCGCCGCGGAGTCGTGCGGCAAGTGCACCCCGTGCCGGGTCGGCTCGACCCGAGGCGTCGAGGTGATGGACCGGATCATCGAGGGTCGCGACGTCAAGGCCAACCTGGTGCTGCTCGACGACCTATGCGAGACGATGACCAAGGGATCCCTGTGCGCGATGGGCGGCCTGACGCCCATGCCTGTGATGAGCGCATTGAGACACTTCGGCGAGGACTTCACGACCTCGTCGGTGAAGGAGGCACGGACATGACCCTGTTAGCCGAACCCGACTTCGGGACGCCCTCGGTCAATGCGACCGAGACGGTCTCGGTCGCCATCGACGGCCGCGAGGTCGAGGTGCCTGCGGGGACCTCGGTGATGCGCGCCGCCGCCGAGGCCGGCATCGACATCCCCAAGCTGTGCGCCACGGACTCGCTGTGCGCCTTCGGCTCGTGCCGGATGTGCCTGGTCGAGGTCGAGGGCGGCCGCGGGACGCCCGCCAGCTGTACGACGCTGTGCAGCGACGGCATGAGCGTCGCCACCAACACCGAGCAGGTCGCCGCGCTGCGCCGCAACGTCATGGAGCTCTACCTCTCCGACCACCCGAGCGACTGCGCGGGCTGCGAGCGGGGCAACTGCGAGATCCAGGCGATGGCGGTCCGCGTCGGCGCCGCCGAGGTCCGCTACGGGCGCGGCGGCGGCGACAAGGGCGAGGTGGGCCGCGTCGCGTCGTACGACGACACCAACCCGTACTTCGACTACGACCCGTCGAGCTGCATCGTCTGCTCGCGTTGCGTGCGCGCCTGCGGTGACATCCAGGGCACCTTCGCGCTGACCGTCGACGGCCGCGGCATCTGGTCGACGATCAGCCCCGGCGGCACGGACTTCCTCGCCAGCGAGTGCGTCTCGTGCGGCGCCTGCGTCCAGGCCTGCCCGACCGACGCGCTCACCGAGAAGTCGCTCGTGGAGCTCGGGATGCCGACCCGCTCGGTGGAGACCACCTGCGCCTACTGCGGGGTCGGCTGCACGTTCCGCGCCGAGGTGCAGGGCACGGGCGAGGACACCAAGGTCGTGCGGATGATCCCCGCGAAGTCCGGCAAGGCCAACGAGGGCCACTCGTGCGTCAAGGGCCGCTTCGCCTACGGCTACGCCACCCACGACGACCGGCAGCTGCGGCCGATGATCCGCGACTCGATCGACGACCCGTGGCAGCCGGTGAGCTGGGAGGAAGCGATCGCCAAGGCCGCGTCCGGCTTCAAGGCGATCCAGTCCGAGCACGGCGTCGGCGCGATCGGCGGCATCTCGTCGTCGCGGTGCACCAACGAGGAGGTGTACGTCGTCCAGAAGATGGTGCGGGCCGCGTTCGGCAACAACAACGTGGACACCTGCGCCCGCGTGTGCCACTCCCCCACGGGCTACGGCCTCAGCCAGACCTTCGGCACCTCCGCCGGCACCCAGGACTTCAAGTCGGTCGACAAGGCCGATGTGATCCTGCTGATCGGCGCGAACCCGACCGACGCACACCCGGTCTTCGGGTCGCGGATGAAGAAGCGGCTGCGCGAGGGCGCCAAGCTCATCGTCGCCGACCCGCGGCGCATCTCGCTCACCCGGAGCCCGCACGTCGAGTCGTCGTACCACCTGCCGGTGCTGCCCGGCTCCAACGTCGCCTTCATCAACGCGATGGCGCACACGATCGTGACCGAGGGGCTGCACGACGAGGCCTTCCTCGCCGAGCGCTGCGAGGACGTCGAGGGCTACCTCGACTTCATCACCTCCGAGGAGAACTCCCCCGAGGCGACCGCGGAGTCGACGGGCATCGACCCGGTGGCCCTGCGGGCCGCGGCCCGGCTCTACGCCACGGCACCCAACGGGGCGATCTACTACGGTCTCGGCGTCACCGAGCACTCGCAGGGGTCGACCATGGTGATGGGCCTGGCCAACCTGGCCATGCTCACCGGCAACATCGGGCGCGACGGCGTCGGCGTCAACCCGCTGCGCGGGCAGAACAACGTCCAGGGCTCCTGCGACATGGGCTCCTTCCCGCACGAGTTCCCCGGCTACCGCCACGTGTCGATCGACGACGTGCGCGGCATCTACGAGGAGCTGTGGGGCCGCAAGCTCGACGCCGAGCCGGGCCTGCGGATCCCGAACATGTTCGACTCCGCGATCGGCGGGACCTTCCGCGGGCTCTACGTGCAGGGCGAGGACATCGCCCAGTCCGACCCGAACACGCAGCACGTCGAGGCCGCGCTCCGGTCGATGGACATGGTCGTCGTGCAGGACCTGTTCCTCAACGAGACCGCGCGGTTCGCGCACGTCTTCCTGCCCGGCACGTCCTTCCTGGAGAAGGACGGCACGTTCATCAACGCCGAGCGGCGCCTCGGCCGAGTGCGGCCGATCTTCGACAGCAAGGTCGGCAAGGACGAGTGGGAGGTGGTCTGCGACCTGGCCACCGCCATGGGCTACCCGATGTCGTATGACCAGCCCTCGCAGATCATGGACGAGATCGCCTCGACCACCCCGACGTTCTCCGGGATCTCGTTCGCCCGCCTCGACGCCGAGGGGTCGATGCAGTGGCCGGTGAACGACAAGGCCCCGAACGGCACGCCGATCATGCACGTCGGGCAGTTCGTCCGCGGCAAGGGCCGGCTGATGCAGACGCACTACGTGCCCACCACCGAGCGCGCCAACCGGCGGTTCCCGCTGATCCTGACGACCGGCCGGATCCTGAGCCAGTACAACGTCGGGGCGCAGACCCGTCGTACCGCCAACCAGACCTGGCACCCCGAGGACGTCTTGGAGATCCACCCCTCCGACGCGGAGATGCGGGGCATCTCCAGCGGGGACCGGGTCGAGCTGGCCTCCCGGGTCGGTACGACAACCCTCACCGCCGTCGTCTCCGAGCGGATGCCCGCGGGCGTGGTGTACACGACCTTCCACCACCCCTCGACCGGCGCCAACGTGGTGACCACGGAGAACTCCGACTGGGCCACGAACTGCCCCGAATACAAGGTGACGGCGGTCCAGGTCGCGGTCTCCAACGCCGGGCGCGACCAGGAGGAGGCGGCCGCGGGCATCACGGCCGGGCACGAGCTGGCGGGGCGCGCATGAGCGGACCCCCTCCCGAGATCCGGATGGCGCAGGAGATCGCGCGCCAGTTCGGCCACGTGCCGACCGCCGAGGCGGCCCAGACGATCGCGACCCACATGGAGAAGTTCTGGAGCCCGGCGATGCGACGGCGCCTCGCGGCGTACGTCGCCGTCCGCGATCCCGACATCGACGAGCTGGTCCTCCACGCGGTGGCTTGCCTGGTCTTCGACGACGTCGACCACGGCGCCGTCACCATCCCCTCCGGCGGCTGAGCACCCACCTAGACTGCTCCGGTGACTTACCGCAGCCTGCGACAGGACGAGGCGGCCGCGCGCCGGCGCCTGCTGCAGGTGGAGTCGTACGACGTGTCGCTCGACCTCGCGGGCGACGACGCGACGTTCACCTCCCGCACCGAGATCTCCTTCACCTCCTCCGGCGGCGCCACCTGGGTCGACCTGCGACCCAGCCGGTTGCACCGCATCGCCTTCAACGGCTCTCGGCTCGACCCCGACGCGCTCGCCGAGGGCCGGTACCCCCTGCGCACCCTCGCGGGGGTCAACGAGCTGGTGGTCGAGGCGACCATGGCCTTCCGCAACGACGGCGAGGGGCTGCACCGCAGCGTCGACCCGGCCGACGGGCGCCACTACGTCTACGGGATGTCCTTCATGGAGGCCGCGCCGAGCATCTTCGCGTGCTTCGACCAGCCGGACCTGAAGGCGCCGTGGACCTTCCACGTGCGCGCGCCGCGGGACTGGGTCGTGATCGGCAACGCGCCCGGCTCCGAGGTCGAGCCGGGCGTCTGGGAGTTCGACACGACGCCGCCGCTGTCGACGTACTTCGTGACGCTCGTCGCCGGCCCCTACCACGTGCTGCGCGACGAGCACGACGAGATCCCGCTCGGCCTGTCGGCGCGGGCGAGCCTCGCCGCGGACCTGGACCGGGAGGCCGACGAGCTCTTCGAGCTCACCCGGGCGTGCTTCGACGAGTTCCATCGGCTCTTCGGCATCCGGTATCCGTTCGGCGACTACCACCAGGCGTTCGTGCCGGAGTTCAACGCGGGCGCGATGGAGAACCCGGGGTGCGTCACCTTCCGCGACCCGCTCCTCTTCAGCTCCCGGGTCACCCGCGGCCAGCGCATCGGCCGGGCCACGACGATCGCCCACGAGATGGCTCACCAGTGGTTCGGCGACATCGTCACGCCGGTGTGGTGGGACGACCTGTGGCTCAACGAGTCGTTCGCCGAATACTTGGGCAACCGCGTCACCGCGGATGTCACCCGGTACGCCGACGCGTGGACCCACAACGCCTACTCCCGCCGCCAGTGGGGGCTCATCGCCGACCAGCGGCCCAGCACTCACCCGGTGGCCGGGAACGGTGCCGCCGACGCGGCCGCCGCGCTGGGCGACTTCGACGGGATCTCCTACGCCAAGGGCTCCGCGATCCTCAAGCAGCTCAACGCGACGATCGGCGACGCCGCCTTCCTCGCCGGCACGATCGACCACATCGAGAGCCACCGGTTCGGCAACGCCACGATGCACGACCTGGTCGCGAGCTGGGAGCGGGCCGGGGCGGGCGACCTGTCCACGTTCGTCGCCTCCTGGCTGCGCACCAGCGGCGCCGACACGATCGAGCTCGACCGCGCCGCCGGGGTGGTCCGCCGGAGACGCCCCTCCGGGCGGGAGTCCGTGCGGACGCACGCCCTCTCGGTGGCGACGGCCGGCGCCGACGGGGCCTGGTTGGTAGGCCGGCTGCTGCTCGACGCAGACGAGACGGAGTACTACGCGCCCGCCGGCCGAGCCGTGGTGCTCGACCCTGGGCAGGACACCTGGGCGCTCACGATGCCCGACGACGCCACCCTGCCGGTCCTCGCCCGGGCGCTCCCGCGCGCGCAGGACGCGAACCTGCGGGCGGGCGCCTGGAGCAACCTGGCCACCGCCTTCCACAACGCCCGGCTCGACCCAGCGGACGCTCTGGACGTCCTGGTGCCGGTGATCGCCGCCGAGGACAACGACGACGCGCTGGCCGCGATCCTCCCCTGGGGGATCGGCGAGGTGGCGCCTCTCAGCAGCGACCCCGACGTGTCCGAGCGTCGGCTCCACGAGGCCTCGCTGGCGCGCGCGACCTCCGCCGAGCCAGGGTCCACCGTGCAGTTGGCCGCCTTCCGGGGCGCGATCGGCTCCGCCGCGGACCCCCATGTGCTCCGCGGCTGGCTGGCCGACGGCGTCCCCGAGGGCGTCATCGTGGACCTCGACCTGCGGTGGTCGCTCCTCGTCCGTCTCGCCCGGCTCGGCGCCACGACCCGCGACGAACTCCACGAGCAGCTCGCCGCCGAGCCCACCACGAAGGCGTCCGTCGCCCACACGTGCGCCGTCGCCTCGCTCCCCGACAAGGAGGCGAAGGCCTGGGCGTGGGAGCGCTTCACCGGCGCCGTCCCGGCCTCGAACTACCACATCCAAGCCGCCGGGACCGGCATGTGGCGACGCGGCCACCCTGACCACGCAGCGCTCACCACGCCCTATGCCGAGGCTTGGCTCCAGGCGCTGCCGACACTCCAGGACCGCCACGAGGGCTGGGTCCTCGGCACGGCCGTCACCGCGTTCGCGCCCATCACGCTGCTCGATGAGCGGGTGGTCGCCGAGGGCCGGCGAGTGCTTGGTGGGGACCTCGCGCAGGCGGTCCGCAGGGGCCTGAGCGACAGCCTCGACACCCTTGCGCGCAGAATTGCCGTCGTGGAGAGATACCGCCGATGACCGGCCTCGCGCGACGACCGGGCCCGACCGTCCGCCGTCGGGTCCGGGTCGAGACCCCCGAGGGGCGTCGTACCCGTGAGGACCGGCTCGCCGCCGAGGAGCCGCTCGAGATCCGGGTCGCGTGGCCGGGCGCGAGCCCGCGCAGGCTCTGGGTGACCATGCGGACCCCGGGCAACGACTTCGAGCTCGCCGCGGGTTTCGTCGTACATGAGGGCATCACCACGCCTTCCGGGATCGATCGGATCGCCTACTGCACCGACGTGGACCTCACGCCGGAGCAGGAGTTCAACGTCGTGACGCTCACCCTTGCGCACGCCGCCGACATTCCTGATCGCTCGCATGCGGTGAGCGCCGGCTCGGCGGCCTGCGGGGTGTGCGGCAAGGACAGCGTGGGCGAGGTGCTCGCGGCCGCGCACGGCGCGCCGTGGACGGGCCCGCTGCCCACGCCCGAGGTGGTACGGCGCCTCCCGGACGCCCTCCGCGGCGGCCAGCGGATCTTCGACACGACCGGCGGGGTGCACGGCGCCGGCCTCGCGACCGCCGAGGGCAAGCTGCTGACCGTTCGCGAGGACATCGGCCGCCACAACGCCGTCGACAAGGTCTCCGGCGCCCGGGTGCTCGCCCAGCAGCCGACCGCCGAGGCCTGCCTGGTCACCAGCGGCCGGGCCGGGTTCGAGATCGTGCAGAAGGCGGTCGCCGCGGGCATCGGCTCCCTCGTCGCCGTCGGCGCGCCGTCGAGCCTCGCCGCCAGCCTGGCGCAGGAGGCCGGGCTGGTGCTCTACGGCTTCACCTCACCCAACCGCTGCGTGCAGTACACGGGCCTGTAGATACACCGGCCCGTAGACCGTCAGCGGGTGGCGAGCCGGGCGCGCTGCCTGCCGTCGGCGTCGAAGTTGTCCGGCGCCAGCCAGGCGAGGTAGGCGTCGCGGAGCCTGGGCCACTCCGTGTCGATGATCGAGAACCAGGCGGTGTCGCGGTTGAGTCCCTTGACGATCATGTGCTGCCGGAAGACCCCCTCGAAGGTGAATCCGAAGCGCTCCGCGGCCCGTTTGGACGGTGCGTTGAGGTCGTTGCACTTCCACTCGAAGCGCCGGTAGCCGAGGCCGAAGACGTGGTCGGCGAAGAGGAAGAGCGCCTCGGTCGCGCCGCGGGTCCGGGTCAGCCGGGGACCCCACAGGATGTTCCCGATCTCGATGACCCCGTTGCCGGCGTCGACGCGCATCAGCGCCTGCCTGCCCTCGGCCCGTCCTGTGTCCTGGTCTACGACGGCGAAGAAGAGCGGGTCGGTGCCGGCCGCCGCGCGTCGTACCCACGAATCCACCTCGTGCCGACCCGTCGGGACGGGCTCGGGCAGGTAGCGGAACCGCTCGTCGGCCCCGGGCGCGACCGCGGCGTCGTACAGCGCCTCGGCGTGGGCGGCCGCGTCGAGCGGCTCCAGCCGGACGTACCGGCCCGTCAGGGTCTCGCGCCGAGGCACGGGTACGCCGTTCCACTTCGTCAGATCCATGATCGTTCCCTTCGCTGGGTCCCTCCACGGGCATCCTCGCAGCGTCGATCGCCGGGGGCGGCGGCGTGTGTTCCCGAGACTGTCGGTGGTCACATCTAGGTTTCGGGTTGTGCGCATCCTTCACACCTCCGACTGGCACCTGGGGCGGTCCTTCCACCGCCAGGGCATGCTGTCGTGTCAGGCTGCGTACCTCGACCATCTCCTCGAGGTCGTCGAATCCGAGGCGGTCGATCTGGTCGTCGTCGCCGGCGACGTCTACGACCGGGCGTTGCCGCCGGTGGACGCCGTGCAGCTCGCCGACGACACGCTCGCCCGGCTCGCCGCCAGCCGCGCCCAGGTCGTCGTCACCTCCGGCAACCACGACTCCGCGCGCCGGCTCGGTTTCGGCTCACGGCTGATCGACGCCGCGGGGGTCTACCTGCGCACCGACGCCGGCACCGTGGGAAAGCCGGTGCTGCTCGAGGATCGGTATGGCGAGGTGGCGGTCTACGGCATCCCCTACCTCGACCCCGACGCGCTCCGCGAGCCGTGGTCGCTGCCCGGGCGGTCTCACGAGGCCGCGGTGGCGGAGGCGATGCGGCGGATCGACGTCGACCGGTCTGGCCGGCGCGCGCGTTCGGTCGTGATGGCCCACGCGTTCGTCGCGGGGTGCGATCCCAGCGACTCCGAGCGGGACATCTCCGTCGGCGGGGTGTCCATGGTGTCGGCGAGCCTCTTCGACGGCATCGACTACACCGCGCTCGGGCACCTGCACCGGCCGCAGCGGGTCACCGACACGATCCGCTACAGCGGCTCCCCCCTCGCCTACTCCTTCTCCGAGGCCGGGCAGGTCAAGGGCTCCTGGCTCGTCGACCTCGACGCCGATGGGGTCGCTCGGTGCGAGTTCCTGGAGGCGCCGGTCCCGCGGCGGCTCGCCCGGCTCCGCGGCGGCATCGAGGAGCTTCTCACCGACCCGGCCTTGGCCGACTCCGAGGACTGCTGGGTCGAGGCGACCCTGACCGACGACCTGCGGCCGGAGCGCGCGATGGAGCGGCTGCGCCGTCGCTTCCCGCACGCGATCGTGCTGTCCTTCGACCCCTCGTCCGCGGTGCCGTCCGCCGTGCCGCGGGCACGGCTGCAGGGCCGCTCCGACCACGAGATCGCGCTCGACTTCGTGGCAGGCGTCCGGGGCGTCGCCGCCACCGACGCCGAGTCCGCCCTGCTCCGCGACGCCGTCGAGGCGTGCTGTGGCGACCCCGAGGCCGACACGCTCCTCACCGAGGAGGCAGGCTGAGATGCGTCTCCACCACCTTGAGATCACCGCGTTCGGTCCGTTCCCGGACTGCGTGGAGGTCGACTTCGACCAGCTCTCCGACGCCGGCCTCTTCCTGCTCACCGGCCCGACCGGGAGCGGCAAGACCAGCGTGTTGGACGCGGTCTGCTTCGCGCTGTACGGCGATGTGCCCGGCGACCGTGCGAGCGCCAAGCGGCTCCGCTGCGACCAGGCCGACCTCTCGCTCGCCCCCCGGGTGACGCTCGACTGCACGCTGGCCGGGCGGCGGTTCCGAGTCGTCCGCTCCCCCGCGTGGCGGCGGCCCAAGAAGCGCGGCGCGGGCACCACGCAGCAGCAGGCGTCGGTGACCGTCACCGAACGGATCGACGGAGAGTGGGTGCCCCGCTCCTCGCGGCTGGACGAGGCAGGTCACCTGATCACCGAGTTGCTCGGGATGAACCTGACCCAGTTCGTCCAGGTCGCGATGCTGCCCCAGGGCCAGTTCCAGCGGTTCCTACGCGCGAAGTCCGAGGAGCGCCAGCGGCTGCTGCAGCGGCTCTTCGCCACCGACCGCTTCGAGCGCGTGGAGCGGTGGCTCAAGGACCGGCGCGCCGCGCTGCGCAGCCTCTCTGCTCGTCATCGCGACATCGTCGCCCGCCTCATCAGCCGGATCAGCGAGGCCGCGTCCGCGGCCGTTCCCGACGGCTGGGATCTCCACGACTTGGACGCCCCCAGCCGGGATGGTGAGCTGGCGGCCTGGGCGTCCGACGTACGACGCGAGGCCGCGGCTGCCGCGTCCCGGTCCTCCTCCGACGCGGAGGCATGTGCGGTCGAGCACTCCGCCGCGCGGGAGGCGCTTGACGACGGGCGGCGATTGGCTGAGCAGCAGGAGCGGCACCGCCGGGCGGCCGAGGAGCGCGACGGACTCCACGCCCGCGCCAAGGAGCACCGGGCCGACCAGGCCCGCCGCGATGCCGCCCGCCGAGCGACCGCCGTGGTGCCGCTCCACCACATCGTCCGCTCCGCCGAGCGGCGCGCGTCGGAAGCGAGCGGCGCCTGGGGCCGCGCACGCAGCGAGGCAACCGCTCTGCTCGGCGTCCCCGCGGAGACGCTGACCGACGCCGTGCTCGCCACGGAGCGCGAGGCCGCTCACCGCACGGGCGCCCAAGCGACCGCGCTGCTCCCCCGCGAGACCGAGCTCGCCACGTTGCGGGTGGACGCGGCCGCCCTCAACGCCGAGCTGGGCGATCTCGCCCGGGCCGCCGCCGAGCGTGACGAGCGTCTGTCCACGCTCCCGGAGCTCCTTTCAGTCGCGGTCTCGGCGCGCGAGTCAGCGAGACGCGCCGCCGAGCAGATCCCGGCGCTCAGCGCCGCCGTCGACCTGGCTCGAGCCGCGGGCACCGCGGCTGCTGCAGCCGTGTCGCTCGCCGGCGACCTGGTGGCCGCGCGGGACGAGCTGCGTGCATCGATCGACCGCGCCCAGGAGCTCCGGGATCGACTGCACCAGATCCAGGAGGAGCGGATCACGGGGATGGCGAGCGAGCTCGCCTCCGCGTTGGCCGTCGGCGACTCCTGCCCGGTCTGCGGGTCGGGCGATCACCCTCACCCCGCGGCCCGACGCCCCGGGGCACCCGACGCCAGCGTCGAACGGAGCGCCCGCAGGGCCGTCGAGGACGCGGCCGCCGATCGACACGCTCGCGAGGGGCGCATCCGCGATCTCACGACCGAGCTGCGGCTGGCCGAGGACCGCAGCGGCGGCCGCAGCACTGACGAATGCGACGCCGCGACGGCCGAGGCCGAGGCGTCGCTGGCCGCGGCGCAGGCGCTTGCCGCCGGGTACGACGCCCACGCCGCCGAGGCAGATCGCCTGGCCTCCGAGTCGGAGCGGCTTGAGGCCGAGCGCCAGCAGGCTTCGGAGACCCGAGCTCGGCTCACCGCCACGCGCGACGCAGGTCGCGAAACCATCGACCGGATCGAGACGGAGCTCGCCGAACTCCTGGCCCAGCACCACTCGCCCGACCTCGCGAGCCTCGCGGACCGGTGCACGCGCCGGATCGACGCGTGCGACCGTGCGCTGGACGCGCACCGCGCCGACGCCGACGCGCGGCAGGCAGTCGAGGACGCCGTGCGACGCGCCGAAGGGGCTGCTGCGGACGCCGGGTTCCCGGACCTCGCCGCGGCCCTAGACGCAGCGCTCCCCGCTGGTCAGCTGGAGGCGCTGGAGGGGCGCATCGACGCGCACGAGTCCTCGCTCAAGGCTGCCGAGGCCGTGCTCGCCGACGATGAACTGCAGCGCGCGGCTGCCCTGCCTGCCCAAGACCTCACCGGGCTCGCCGACGCCGCGGCCGACACGGAGCGGGCCAGCACGGCCGCGCACGCCCTGGCGGTCCGGGACCGCGATCGCCGTGACCGGCTGGAGCAGCTCGCCACCGAGCTCACCGCGGCCGAGTCGGACTGGCGGCCGGTCCGCGAGGAGTTCGAGGTGGTGTCCCGGGTAACGGCGCTGGTCGACGGCACCTCGGCCGACAACGAGCTGCGGATGCGGTTGTCGGGTTTCGTGCTCGGCTACCGGCTAAGCCAGGTGGTCGCCGCGGCCAACGAGCGGCTGGCGGGGATGAGCGATCGGCGCTACAGCCTGGAGCACACCGCCCAGCGCGGCGCCGGGGAGACCCGCGGGGGCCTGAGTCTGCTCGTCCGCGATGACTGGTCGGGCGAGGCACGGGACCCGGCGACCCTGTCGGGCGGGGAGACGTTCGTGGTGTCGCTGGCGCTGGCGCTCGGCCTGGCGGACGTCATCTCCGAGGAGGCCGGCGGCGCCGACCTGGACACCCTCTTCGTCGACGAGGGCTTCGGCTCCCTGGACGCCGACGTGCTCGACGATGTCATGGACACGCTCGACTCCCTCCGCGACGGCGGCCGGGTCGTCGGCGTCGTCAGCCACGTCGCCGAGATGCGCGACCGGATCACCACCCGACTCCAGGTCAGCAAACACCGCACCGGCTCCACCCTCGCCGTCCTCGCCGGCTGACTCGCACTCTCTGGCCGGTCGCAGGCGAGTGAACGTACCCGGGTGTCCCCGGTCGCGTCTGTGTGATCGAAACTTCTCCGAGCGTGGACGGCACAATCGTGTCTGCGCAAACGTCTAGGGTGTGTGATGGGCGGCAAGGAAGCGTCCGCATCGTCACGTGGGGACGATGCGGTTGAGGTCACCGAGTTCCTGCGCAATGCGCGGGAAGATCTCGTTGCGCTCGCCTATGTCCTGACCGGGAGCCAGGAGGAGGCTCAGGATGTCGTGCACGACGTCTTCGTTCGGCTGCTGCGGATCGATCTGGCCGGTGTGGCGGATCTGAGGTCCTATGCGCGGCGCGCAGTCACGAACGAGTGCGCCTCGTGGGGGCGGCGTCTGACCCGGAACGCGAGACGTTCCAGACAACTGCGCTCCGAATGGGACCGCGTCCTGAGTACTCAGCCCGACCCTTTCGGCCGGATCGAAGTCCTCTCGGCCATGACCACCCTGTCGTCCCGGCAACGGGCTGCGGTGGTGCTGCGGTACTACCTGGGATGGGATGACGCCGCCATCGCCGAGACGCTCAACTGCGCCCCGGCCACAGTGCGCAGCCTGATCTCCCGTGCCTTGAAAAAGTTGAGGACGGAACTCACCGAGCGAGGTGCATCATCGTGAGCGACAAGATCAGCGACCTGGAAGCCCGAGTGGGTGGAGCCCTGCGGGAGATCGCGCAGCACGCGTCAGCCTCATCTCCCGGGCGAGGGGCAATTCGAGACCAGTTGACCGCCGACCGCGGCCGCTCACCCGGATGGCTGAGGCCGGCCGCCGCGGCCGCCGCGGTTGTGGCCGTTGTGGGCGGGCTGGGAGCCGCCATCGCCAGTCAGCTCAACGGCACGGCCGACCCCGAGGAGGACCCAGTAGCGAACGGTTTCGCCGAGCCTGGTGGCACCCCGCCGGTGACCGGGAAATCTGACCCCGCGGCGGGCTCTATCGATGCAGTCAACCGGACCGCCGCCCGGCTCACCGCCCACTACGATGCGCCTGGATACGGCAAGGTCGAAGTCGACTACGACCGCGCCACCGTGACGGTGCTGTGGAGTGGCCAGCCACCTGCCGGCGTGACCGCGCTCGAGGGACCACGGCCCAATGGCGTCACTGTGATCCTGCGGCAATCGGCATACAGCGAAGCACAGCTGGCAGCAGCAGCCCGTCAAGTTGTTGATGCGCCGAACGACCAGGTCGACGGCGCCAATATCGCCGCAGCCATGCCCAATGCTGACCGATCGGGCCTGGTCGTCGAGATCCTGAGACCCTGGCACGGATCGACGGTGGAGGTAGAGAACGTTGCCCGCGTTCCCGTCACCGTGCGGCTCGTCGATGACGCTCCCCAACCGCTCACCGATTGAGATGGTTGAGTTGTCGTGGCCCTCTGCCGCCGCCAGAGCCAGCAAGAACAGCTGCCGAACACCCACAGCGGAAGGTGACAACAGCGATGATGAGGCGAATAGCAGTCACGGCCATCGGCTGCGCAGCTGGCCTGGCCGCAGGGTCGGGGATCTGGATTGCCGCACAGGCATCGGACAGTCCGTGGGAATCCGTCCACGAGGAGGTTGCTTCGACTGCCGTGCTGGCCAGGGCAAAGAAGGAAGCGGAGTGGCGTCGCGACGATGGGACCTTCGATCGAGCGGCCGTGCCCGACCTCGTGAGATGTCTCGGACGGGGTGGCGCATTCGTCGAGGTATCCAAGGATCTCTACATCGAATCGCGCGAGTCGAGGGTCCCGAAACTGTGTGACGGAACCTTCGTCGACGGCCTGGTCTACGTCTGGCAGGGCAGCGAGGACCACAAGGAGCTAATCGACGCATGGATCGATGGAGAACCGCACACACTGGACGAGGACGGTCACTTCATCGATGAGCACGGCAATCGCGCAGGGTGATGCTCAGGCACGTTGCAGGAGGACCACCGTGTCGTCGATGTCGAACACGTGGCCGTCCGGCCCGAGGCTTTGGCGCGTGCGCGACTCGGCAAGCCGGGTTGTCCAGCTCTCGGCGTCGAGCCCGAGGGCCTCGATCTCCTCGGCAGGGGTCAGGAAGTGGGACCCGTGTGAGTGACGATGACTCGAGGCCTCGTGGTCATGCCCGTCTGCCGAGTCGTCGGCACCGGAGTCGGCCATCCACGGCATCGGAGCGTGCGAGATCACGAGCAGGTGACCGCCGGGAGCCACGGCCGCGGCGGCCCGCCGCATGATCTGCTGGCGCGACCCGCCGGACGATCCGTGCAGGAAGCTGGTGACCACGAGGTCGAACTCCTCCTCGATCGCCCACGAGGACCCGTCGGCCGCGACGAAACGGGCCCGATCGGCCGGCACACCGGCGGCACGGGCGGCGGCCTCAGCCCGCGCGATTGCGCTCGGCGCCACATCGATGCCGGTGGTGCGCCAACCCTGCTGAGCCAGCCAGATGACGTCCCCGCCCTCACCGCAGCCGACGTCCAGCGCACTACCCGCAGCCAAGTCGGAGACGACGTCCACCAGTGCCTGGTTGGGCCGGCCGGACCAGGTCGAGGCCAATCCGGCGTACCGCTGCTCCCAGAAGCCGTCCGGCGCGATCAGCGGCCACTCGGTCCCCGCCGCCACGGCGTTGTCGAAGTCCTCGGTGACCAGCGCGCCGTTCGCGGCGCCGCCGACCTGGGCGCCGGCGCCGATCGACATCGGCACGTTCAGCATCGGGTTGACGACGTTGCCGACCGCCCACACGCGTCCGTCGCTGGTCTTCCCCGTCTGGTCGACGGCCAGGTAGCTGCCGAACGGGGTCTCGCTGCGCACCAGCCGGAGCTGGTCGAGGAAGCTCTCGTGTGTCCGCGGCGTACCCATCGTGAAGACCGCGTCCAGTTCGACCGCGCTGTCATCGGTGCGTACGAAGAGTGCCTGGTCCCGCTCCGAGACCTCCCGCACCTCCCCCGGCACCAACGTGATTCCCCGCGCGAGCAGCCGGCTCTCGGCCGACTCGCTCAGCCCTCCCAGTCCTGCGGTGAAGACCGTCAGGTCGTCGGTCCACTGGCGGAGCATCTCGGCGTGGTGGATGCTGAGCGGGGAGGTCGTGAGGACGCCGATCCGGCTGTCCCGGACCTCCCACCCGTGGCAGTAGGGGCAGTGCAGCACCTTCGTGCCCCAATGCTCGGCCAGCCCGGGGACGTCCGGCAGCACGTCGGTCATCCCCGACGCGACGACCAGGGCACGCGCCGGGATCTCGCCCAGGCCGTCGGCGACCACCACGATGCCGCGGCCGATCGGCCGGACGGTCTCCACGGCGCCCTCCCGGAACTCCACGCCGTACGACGAGGCCTCCGCCCGACCCCGGGCGATCAGGTCGGACGGCGGCACACCCTCGTTCCCGAGCACGCCGTGCATGTGACTCGCGAACCGGTTGCGCGGCTCACCCGCGTCGATCACGAGCACACGACGCCGTGACCTCCCGAGCATGAGCGCCGCGCTCAACCCCGCTGGCCCGCCTCCGACGATGACTACATCCCAAGCTCTCTCATCCACGACACCAACCCTGCGTCGCCGGAGCCTAATCAGCAAGCTTCCTTGCAGAAACGGCAAGTCAGGAAGATCGAGGGCGCCGGCGCCAGGTACCGTGATCGTGTTGGCCGATCACCACCGGGAGGATCCGTGGCAGTCACACAGATCGACCTGGACGACGAGGCGCTGGCGGAAGTCCTCCGATTGGCAGGTCTGCGCTCGACGAGTGACGCCGTCAACGACGCGCTGCGCTACTACGCCGCCAAGCTCCGCCGTTCTGCCGAGTTCGACGACTACATCCGACGATCCCAGGACTGGGACTACGAAGGGTGGAAGGAACGTCGGGCAGCGGACAACGCGAGCACCGACACCGCCCTCGCCGAGAGTGACAGATGAGCCCGGACGACCGCACCCCCGAAGCGGTCGGCCGGGCCGGATCGGCCGCATGCCGATCAGCTGGCGACGAGCCGAGCGATGAGTGCGTGGCCCATCCCGACCAGCATCACCAGCGCGGGCGTCCGCTGTCACGGTGCTCACCGCCGGCCGGGCTTACGCCGCTGGAGATCGCGCCAGTGTGGGTACGACAGTTCGCGATGATCTGGAGCCCATGACCACCACCGATCGCGCGGCCAAGGCGAACGCCGTGCTGCTGTGCATCGCCCAGGCGGGGAATGCCGAATCAGTCCTGAGCGCGCGCCGGAGCCGAGGTCCACACCCGCGACGCCGCTGCAGCACGCCGAGCGCCGCGGGCAAGACGAGATCCGCGCCTGCTGCTGAACGCTAGTAGTCCCCAGTCTCTACATGCTCCAGCACGAAGATGAGGATCAGCGAGGCGATCCCGGCCGCGATAGCAGCGGGCTCACGTTCCGTCGCATGCTCACTCCAGTCGTCGGCGACGTACGTGATGGACGCGAGTCGCCCATCGAACTCGTAGGTCACCCCGATGTCGATCAGGAAGCCCCGACGACCCGGTCGCACGTCGGCCTGGCGGATCTCGGCCGGACGGTCGTCAGAGTAGATGTGGCTGCCGACAAGAAGCCGCTCCAGGCGCGAGGCGACCTCGCTCGCCAGTACGACGTCAGAAGACTCCATGACTATTGCCATTGCTGATACGCGGTAATGATACCCATCTTTCCGTTACCACGACGAGAAGTCTCCACCACGACTACGAATCGATAAACAGGGTCACACTCTTCGAACCATTCGGTCTTGAATACTTTTGCAGTTCCTTGCTGCTCGACGAAGCTCAAAGGGCTTTGCATGGTGGCCCCGATCATTCCGTCCCACCACACGTTCCAGCGGTCCTTCGCCTTGAGCTTCCGCCAACCCCACCCGCTACCAGCGCTGTATCGTCCGCATCGCAAAGGAACCTTCCCCTCTGTTTGCACGTACTTATACGTCTTGACCTTATGCCCCTTGGCCTTGTCTTTGCAGGGGCCAGCACCGTCGGTACCGACCGATATATCGTCAGGCTGGGAGTCGTCAATCCACAGCAGATCATCGGGATACGTTTGGCCAGGCACTGATCCCGGCCCTGGGCCCAGGCGTGGATCCGGTCCAGTCCATTCGCCCGTTGCTTCTAACGTCGGAGAAACAGTCGCGTATGCAGATCCTGAGGGGGCGACCAGTGGAACTATTAGGAGGGTGGCGACAAGTATCGCCGCGCGCCTGACATTCATGAGCCACCTCTCAACGTAGAGTAGCAAATCATAGACGTCAGCCTAACCAGGTTGGCCGTCAATGCCATCGCCGAGTCAGCAGCTCTGACTTGTCTTCTCATGAATTCCCCCGAGTAGGTGTGAGGCTTCCTGAAGGTGTGGCGCCATTATCTTGATCTGGTCGGGCCACGCTGTGCAACAGCGACGATGACCGGACACCGTTCCCGCCTGCCTGCGATCATGGACTCCCTGCCGAAATCGGTCAAGCTGCTTCACGAAATCTTACCTGGATCACACTTCAATTCTGACCGTATGGATGGGCCGCGTGGCAGCACGCGGGAGCAGTATCTGCTGGTCAGCGCGTTGTGGTCGGCTGGTCGAAGTCGTATGCGCCTCCCGTGCACGAACGTCCCAAGTAGTGAGACTTCTATCGAGGTTCAGACGCTCTTCTGGCCGGCACTGGCTGCCAGGCAGGTTCTACGCTTGGGCCGGGTTCGCCCAGATCGTTCACGGCGCCGCCCGCGTGATCGGACCTGACCCCAAATTGGACACAACTCTCGGGGCCAGAACTCCGCCTCACCGCGAAGGCGGAGGGCGACGCGACGTGAGCCAGTCACCCCAAGGCCCGGGAAGCAGGTCAGCTGGCGACGAGCCGGGCGATCACCTTGGGCGCGGGACGCCGCAGCGCCGGCAGGCTGGGCAGCAGCATGGCGGCGACGGTGACCACCCACGTCAGCGCGAGTACGACGAGCAACGACCCCGCCGGGAACCCGAACGCCGTCTCCTCGAAGGCGTGGCCCATCCCGATCAGCATCACCAGCGCGGGCACCGCGGCCATGGCGAGGCCGAGCAGGGCCGCCGTACCGATCACGATCGTCCCCTCCAGCGTCGGCAGCAGCCGCTGCTGCAGCGGGGTCGCCCCGATGACGCCGTTGAGAGCCAGCTCGGCGTCGCGCTGGCGCGACATCATGACCAGGTTCCCGACAGAGCCGGCCACCGCGACCACGAGCGGCAGTCCGATGAGCGTGAGCAGAGACGTGGTCGACGTACCGTCCAGCTCCACACCGCCGTTCAGCTCCATCGTGCGGACCATCGTCTCGGTCAGCATCATCATCCCGAAGACCAGGCCGACCGAGAACATCACCGGCACCACCGACTTCACCAGCCGGTCGGCGCGAGCCGCCACCGTGTGGCGGGACAGGTGCCAGGCGGCGCCGGGGATCGGCAGCAGTCGCGTCCAGGCCCGGGTGATCGGGCCGGCGATCGACTGGGCAGCGACGCCGAGGCCCAGGCCTGCGATCGGCAGCGAATAGAACGAGATCTGCATCAGCGTCTGCTGAGCCTGGCCCTCCATGTCGGCGGCCATCATGAGGAAGGCACGCACCGCGATCGCGACCGCGCCGAGGCAGGCGACCAAGAAGCCGACCCGCAACGCGTGATGCCAGACGGGGGTACGACGAGCAACGACTCCCTGGGCGGCCCTCAGGCTCTCCACCGGGGGGATCCGCGTGGCGCGCAGGCTCTGGCGCAGCCCGCCGGCGATCGCGAGACCGACGCAGCACACGCTGCTGGTGACCAGGGCCGACGGCGAGACGACGGCCTCGGGCGTCGGGAAGCCCCGGTCCTCGGCGATCGCCCGGAGCACCGCCGGCTGCAGGAGTACGGCGACCACGCTGCCGACGATCGAGCAGGCCACGGTCACGACGGCGAGCTGGACGCACAGCGTGCGCACCAGCTGGCCCGGCGAGGCGCCCGCCAGCAGCAGTCGGGCGAAGGCCGCGCGGCGGGCGGCGACCACGAGCCCGACCGACGACCCGATGACCACCAGCCCGACGCACCCGGTGACGATCAGGTTGTACGCCGAGGAGACGATGAAGAGCATCCGCACGTTCTCGTCCGCGGTGGCGCTGGTCAGCGCCGGGTCGGCGAGCGTCGAGGTGAGGCTCAGCGCGCACAGCGCGACGGCGGCGCTGGTCGCGACGAAGGTCAGGCTGACCGCCAGCCAGGCGGACCAGGAGTCGCGCAGGTCGGCGATCGCGAGCCGTACGGCGGTCATCACCGCACCCCCTCGGTGATCTCGGTCAGCGTGTCCGCAACCTGCTCCGCGGAGGGCGTCGCGAGCTCGCGCACCAGGTAGCCGTCGCGCAGGAAGAGCACCCGGTCGCACCGGGCGGCGACGTGCGGGTCGTGAGTGACGGTCAGCACGCTCTGGCCGGGCCGGTGGGCGATGCGGCGCAGCTCGCCGAGCACCACGTCGCCGCTGGTGGTGTCGAGCGCCCCGGTGGGCTCGTCGGCGAAGATCAGCTTCGGCCGCTGAGCGAGCACCCGGGCGAGCGCGACCCGCTGCTGCTCGCCGCCGGACATCACGGCGGGCCGGGAGCCGAGGTGGTCGGCGAGCCCGACGGTCGCGAGCGCCTCTTCGATGGCGGCGGCGTCGGGCTTCTCTCCGCGCAGCCGCATCGGGAGGGCGACGTTCTCGAACGCCGTCAGCGAGGGCACCAGGTTGTAGGACTGGAAGACGAAGCCCACCTCGGCCCGGCGCATCTTGGCCGACGCGGTCCGCGAGAGCTTGCTGGTCGGACGGCCGAGCAGGCCCACCTCGCCGGTGGTCGGCTGCTCCAGCCCGGCGAGGCAGTAGAGGAGCGTGGACTTGCCGGAGCCGGACGGGCCCATCACCGCGCACATCTCCTGTGGCCGGACCTCGAGGGAGATGCCGTGCAGGATCTCGATCGTGCGGTTGCCCGCCCGATAGGCCTTGGTGACATCGGTGGCGGTGACCATCGCGGCCGGCGTCACCGGGCCGGCCTCGGCGGTGTTGAGTGTCTGTGTCGTCGTCATGCCCAGAACGCTAGGGAGAAGTCCGGCCCCGCGCGTCGCGCTGGAGTCACGGACCGGGCGTCGTACGGTCACGGAAATCCGGCCCGACCCATGACCACGGTCACGAGTTGGGCCGACATCCGAGACCGCGCGGCGTGTCAGCCGAGGCGACCGCGGGCCGCATCTAGGGTGCGAGGCGTGCGCGCGCAGCAGACCGACGGACTCTCGCACGTCTCCCGGGGCCTCGATATCGGGTACGGCGTGGCGTTGGCCGCCACGCTGCTGCTGGGGGTCCCGGCCGCGTTCACCTCCGAATTCCGAGGGCCGGCGGCCTTCTCGCTGGTGCTGGCGCTCGTGACGATCCCGCTGTGGCTCGGCCGGCGACGCGCCGCCGCCCGCCGGACGGCCGGCGACTCGAACGTCAAGGTGTGGCGCTGGTCCGTCGCCCTGGCGACGACCGCGATGATGGCGAGCCTGCTGCCGGGCGCCGGGCCGGGTGCACTCCTGCTGTCGCTCATGGGAGCGCTCGTGCTCGGCGTCGACATCGGCTTCTGGGCGGGCGCGATCGCCGGCGTGGGCTATGCGATCCTGCTCGGGCTGGAGATCGCTGTCGTGTACGGCGGCGGCGCGGTCGACATCATCCCGCAGTCCGGCGGGATCCTGGTGATGCTGCTCCTGGTCGCCGCCGTCGGCCACCTGATCCGCAACGTGGAGACGGCGCGCAGCGAGCTGGCGCGGGCCAACGTCCGGCTCCGCCGCGCGCTGCTGGTCGAGGGCGAGCTCGTCCTCGCCCAGGAGCGGGCGCGGTCGGCCCGCGAGCTCCACGACGGGCTCGGCCACAGCCTGACGCTGGTCGGGATGGCGCTCCAGCTCGGGCAGCGGCTCCGCGATCGCGACGCCGAGCGCGCCTGGGAGGAGATCGACGCGGCCGCCCGCACCAACGCCGAGGCGCTGGAGACGATGCGCCGGTGGGTCCGGGCGCTCGACCCGCCCGGCGCCGCCGACACGCTCGGCGGCCGCGACACGTTCGAGGCGATCGCGGAGTCCTTCCGCGGCACCGGGCTCGACGTCCACGTGCGCCACCGCGGGGAGCAGGAACCGCTGCCTGCCGACGCGTCGCTCTTCGCGACCCGGTTCCTGCAGGAGGGGTTGACCAACGTGCTGCGCCACGCCGAGGCCGGCGTCGTCGAGATCGACGTCCAGCAGAGCCCCCAGCAGCTGCGGCTGGCGATCGGCGACGACGGCCGGGGCAACGGCGCCTCCGGTGAGGGGGCGCCTGGCGAGGGCACCTCCGGCGAGGGCGCGTCCGGCGAGGGCACCTCCGGCGGGGGCGCGTCCTGCGAGGGCTTCGGGCTGCGGTCGCTGCGGGAGCGCGCCGAGCTGCTCGGCGGCACGGTCGGTGCCGGTCGGTCGGCGCTCGGCGGGTTCGAGCTCACCGCGATCCTGCCACTCGAGCCGGCCGAGAAGGGAGCATGAGGATGCGCGTGGTGGTCGTCGACGACCAGGAACTGATCCGTCGCGGGCTGCGGCTCCTGCTGGAGACCACCGACGATGTGGACGTGATCGGCGAGGCCCCCAACGGCCGGGAGGCGCTGGCCGTGATCGCGTCCACCGTGCCTGACGTCGTACTCACCGACGCGAACATGCCCGTCCTCGACGGCGTCGGCCTCGTCGCGGCACTCGCTGAGCAGCCGGATGCGCCGCCCGTGATCATGCTGACCACGTTCGACGACGAGGCGCTGGTACGACGCGCGCTCGACGCCGGCGCCGCCGGATTCCTGCTCAAGGACGCCTCCACCGACGAGCTCGTGGTCGCGATCCGCGCCGTCGCCGAGGGCGGCCTGGTGATCGACCCCCGGGTGGCGCGGGCGGCGATGCGCCCGCCTGCCCCCGCCTCGCCGACCGACGCAGGCGGATCCGAGCCCGACTCCCCGCTGGCGCTGCTCACCCGGGCCGAGCGGCAGGTCGCCGTCCTGGTCGCCACCGGCGCCACGAACTCCGAGGTCGCCGCCGAGCTGGTGCTCGCCGAGGGCACGGTCAAGAACCGCGTCTCCAGCCTGCTGCGCAAGCTCGGCCAGCGCGACCGCACCGCCCTCGCGCTCCTCCTGAACCGCTACCTCGCCTGACCCCCCACTCCGATTCGGAGTTTCAGTCGGCGAAGGCGTCCGGGGGCGGGCAGGAGCAGGCGAGGTTGCGGTCGCCGTAGGCCTGGTCGATGCGGGCGACGGGCGGCCAGTACTTGTCCGGGTCCACGCCGGTCGGGAAGACGCCGGTGGCTCGGTCGTAGGAGCGGTCCCACTCCCCGACGAGCGCGCGGGCGGTGTGCGGCGCGTGGCGCAGCGGGCTCTCGGCAGCCTCCCAGCGCCCGGCGACCACGTCGTCGATCTCGCCGCGGATTGCGATCATCGCATCGCAGAACCGGTCGATCTCGCCCAGATCCTCGGACTCGGTCGGCTCCACCATCAGCGTGCCCGCGACGGGGAACGACATCGTCGGCGCGTGGAAGCCGTAGTCGACCAGCCGCTTCGCCACGTCGTCCACCGTGATCCCGGACGCCTTCGTCACCTCGCGGAGATCCAGGATGCACTCGTGCGCGACCAGGCCGTTCTCGCCGCGGTAGAGCACCGGGAAGTGCTCGTCGAGGCGGTGCGCGACGTAGTTCGCCGACAGCACGGCGGCCGCCGTCGCGCGGGTCAGCCCCTCCGCGCCCATCATCCGGATGTAGGCCCACGTGATCGGCAGGATCCCCGCCGAGCCGTACGGCGCCGCGGACACCGCGCCGATGCCGCTGCGCTTGCGCTCCTCGGGGTGGAGCGGGTGCGAGGGCAGGTAGCGCGCCAGATGCTCGCGTACGGCGACCGGTCCGACCCCCGGGCCGCCGCCCCCGTGGGGGATGCAGAAGGTCTTGTGCAGGTTCAGGTGAGAGACGTCTCCCCCGAACTTGCCCGGCTTCGCGTAGCCGAGGAGCGCGTTGAGGTTGGCGCCGTCGACGTACACCTGCCCGCCAGCGTCGTGGACGATCTCGCACAGCTCGGAGATCGTGTCCTCGTAGACGCCGTGCGTGGACGGGTAGGTCACCATCACCGCGGCGATCCGCTCGCCGTGCTGCTCGCACTTGGCGCGCAGGTCATCGAGGTCGACCGACCCGTCGGCACTCGCCTTGACGACGACCACGCGCATCCCGGCCATCACCGCCGAGGCGGCATTGGTGCCGTGCGCCGAGGACGGGATCAGGCAGACGTCGCGCTGGTCGTCGCCGTTGGCCAGGTGGTAGGCGCGGATCGCGAGCAGCCCCGAGAGCTCGCCCTGGGAGCCGGCGTTGGGCTGGATCGAGACCCGGTCGTAGCCGGTGACCTCCGCCAGCCAGCCCTCGAGCTCGGTGATCAGCCTGTGGTAGCCCTCCGCGTCCTCCGCAGGCACGAAGGGGTGCAGCTCAGCGAAGCCGGGCAGGCTCACCGGCTCCATCTCGGTCGTGGCGTTGAGCTTCATCGTGCAGCTGCCGAGCGGGATCATCCCCCGGTCGAGCGCGTAGTCGCGCCCCGAGAGCCGCCGCAGGTAGCGCAGCATCTGCGTCTCGCTCCGGTGGCTGTGGAAGACCTCGTGGGTGAGGAAGTCGGTGGATCGACGAAGCTCGGGCGGCAAACCCTCACCCTCAGCTTGAGGGTCACTGTTAAGCCCGTCGACGCTGATTGCGACCCCGAACGCCTTGAGCACGCCCTCGACCGTGGCCTGGGTCGTGACCTCCGAGGTGGACAGGGCCACCCGGTCGGCGTCGACCTCGCGCAGGTGCAGTCCGAGCTGCCGCGCGGCCGCGACCACCTCGGCGGCGCGGCCTGGTACGACGGCGGTCAGGGTGTCAAAGAAGGTGTCGTTCGCCATCTCGACCCCGCCCTCGCCTAGCGCGCGGGCGATCTGGGCGGCGTACCGGTGGGCGCGCCGCGCGATCGCGGTGAGGCCCTCGGGTCCGTGGTAGACGGCGTACATCGAGGCGACGACCGCCAGCAGCACCTGCGCGGTGCAGATGTTGGAGGTCGCCCGATCCCGGCGGATGTGCTGCTCGCGGGTCTGCAGCGCCAGCCGGTAGGCGGGCCGGCCCTCGGCGTCGATCGAGACCCCGACCAGCCGCCCGGGCAAGTGGCGCTCGAGCCCGGCGCGCACGGACATGAACGCGGCGTGCGGACCGCCGTAGAAGAGCGGCACTCCGAGGCGCTGCGTCGAACCGATCACGACGTCGGCCCCCAGCTCGCCGGGCGACTCCAGGAGCGTCAGCGCGAGCGGATCAGCCTCCACCACCGCGAGCCCTCCCCGCTCGTGGACCGCCTCGACGATCGGGCGGGGGTCACGGATCTGTCCGGAGGCGCCGGGGTACTGGATCAGCACCCCGGAAATCTCACCCTCAGGTAGAGGGTTATCCAGGGCGACCACGATCACCTCGATGCCCATCGCCTCGGCGCGAGTCCGCACCACATCGATGGTCTGCGGGAGCGCATCCGCGTCCACGACGAACGGGCCGGCAGGTCCGCGGCGTGCACGTCGTACCAGCGTCATCGCCTCGGCCGCGGCGGTCGGCTCGTCGAGGAGCGAGGAGTTGGCGATCGGGAGGCCCGTCAGGTCGGCCACCAGCGTCTGGAAGTTGATCAGCGCCTCGAGCCGGCCCTGGGAGATCTCCGGCTGGTACGGCGTGTAGGCGGTGTACCAACTCGGGTCCTCCAGCACATTGCGCCGGATCACCGCCGGGGTGATGGTGCCGTGGTAACCGAGCCCGATCATCGGCTCGCCGGGGCGGTTCTCCTCGGCCAGCTCCCGCAACGCGAGCGCGGCGGCCTCCTCCCCGACCGGGTCCGGGAGCGAGAGCTCACTGAGCGCGATCGAGGCGGGCACCGCGGCCGCCATCAGCTCCTCGTTGGAGCCGTAGCCGAGCGCCGCGAGCATGGCGGCGATGTCACCATCGCGCAGGCCGATGTGCCGGTCGACGAAGGTGGCGGAGGTGGGCGACGTGGGGTCGGTCATCTGGGGGCGCTCCTCGAAAGGTCGGTCGCCTCCCCCTCTGTCGGCGTCGCCTCCAGAGTCGCCTCCTCCGCGCGGTCCGGCGGCCTGAGAGGTTCCGGGGAGGAATTGCCCCTTCGGCGCCCTGACCCGGTCGCTACGGTCAGGAACTCTCCCGCGCGAGATCGTCGGCGTCTTCGAACCTACCACCGAGGCCTACCAGACCCGGCTTCCGCAACGCGCAATCCGGCGCTGGCCCTCGGGTGCGGTCACTCCTTCATCAAGTTATCTAGGCGGCGTCGCACTTCGCCCGGTGCATACGCCCCGAAGAGTGCCGCCCCGCCTGCATAACTTGATGAAGCTGCGGCGGGTGGGCCGGGTGATGAAGCTGTGGCGGGTGGGCCGGGTGATCAAGCTGCGGCAGGTGGGCCGGGATAGACCCGCCCGCACGACGGACGTCAGCTGATCTTGCGGGCGGCCCGCCGGGCGGCGAGCTCGTCGGAGAGGCTCGGCTCGGAGGCGGCCTCGTCGCCGGTCCGCTCGGAGGGCAGCTCGGCGAGCGTCCCCTCGATCTCGCGCCAGACGCCGCCGATCGCGATGCCGAAGACGCCCTGTCCACCCTGGAGCAGGTCGATGACCTCGTCGTTGGAGGTGCACTCATACACCGACGCGCCGTCGCTCATCAGCGTCACGCGCGTGAGGTCGTCGGTGCCGCGCTCGCGCAGGAACTGCACCGCGGTGCGGATCTGCTGCAGCGAGATGCCGGCGTCGAGCAGCCGCTTGATCACCTTGAGGAGCAGGATGTCGCGGAAGGAGTAGAGCCGCTGGGAGCCGGAGCCCCGGGCGCCGCGCACGGTGGGCTCGACCAGCCCGGTGCGGGCCCAGTAGTCGAGCTGCCGGTAGGTGATGCCGGCCGCGTTGCAGGCCGTCGGACCGCGGTAGCCGGCGTCGCTGGGCAGCGGGGACACGTCGTCGGTGAAGAGCAGACCCTGCTCCTCGGCGAGACCCGCAGCCTCGTCGTGCTCGCGCACCTCGTCCGCCGAGACCGTCTTGTCGTACTCGTTACCGCCCACGTCGACCCTTTCGTCGTCTCCTCCGCTGTGCGTAACTCCCGGGGGAATCGATCGTGGAGGCCGGGCAACCACAACCGTGGAGTTACAGCGAAGACAGTTCAAGGTAAGGGGCGCGGACCGGATAGGTCAACGTCGCGTTCCGGCGTGTCGGACGCGATTTGAAACCCTCAGGCTCAACTTGAAGGTGAGACTTATGGGAGCCTAGGAGTCTTCGGAGGGCGCCTCGAAGTCCTCGGGAGACACGTGATCGAGGAACTCGCGGAACTTCTCGACCTCGTCCTCCTGCTCGTCCGCGGCCGCCAGACCGGCCTCGGCCAGCACCTCCTCGGCACACACGATCCGGGACCCGGTGCGCAGCGCCAACGCGATCGAGTCCGACGGCCGCGCGCTCACCTCCACCCCGGAGCCCAGCACGAGCAGTGCATAGAAGACCCCGTCCTGGACGCCGGTGATCCGGACCTCGCTCAGTTCGTTGCCCGTGGCCTCGAGCACGTCCTTGAGCAGGTCGTGGGTCAGCGGCCGGGGCGGTACGACGCCCTGCTGGGCGAAGGCGATCGCGGTCGCCTCGACCGCGCCGATCCAGATGGGCAGGTAGCGGGCGCCGTCCGCCTCGCGCAACAGCACGATCGGGTTGTTGGACGGCACCTCGACTCGGACACCGATGACGTCGACTTCGCGCACGCCTCAAGCGTACTCGCACGCCCGAGGGAGGCCTCACCAAGAACAAAGCACAACGAGTCAGCGCGGGCCTCAACCTCGGGACAGACCCCGCTTGACCAGCGTCGCGTGGAGGCGCACCGACAGCGCGGCGATCTCGCTGACCGTCTCCTCGGCCTGGGCGCGGGCGCCGGCGTGCCGGACGCCCTTGTACGGCGCCACGACCTGCTCGACCAGCCCGACCTCGCGGTCGGCGGCGGTCTTGTAGGCGCGCAGGTGCCGCGGCTCGAAGCCGTAGTCGGCGAGCTCGCGGGCGGTCTGGGCGATCACCAGCGCGTCGCTGTCGTAGGTCGACGTCCCGGCCACGGGCGCCAGCAGATGGAACTGCTCGAGCTGCTGGAGCAGGTCCTCGGAGATCTCGGCGATCTTCAGCAGCTCGCGCCGCGAGACCCGCACCTCGCTGTGGCGACGGAACGACTCGGCGCTGGGCAGGCCGTCGCGGGCCAGGGCCACCTTCGGCACGGTCGGCACGGTGCTCTCGATCGGCGGCGGCTCCATCCCGCGGTCGATGGCGTCGAGGTGCTCGCCGATCACCTTCAACGGCAGGTAGTGATCGCGCTGCATCGTCAGGATGTAGCGCAGCCGCTCGACGTCGGCGTCGGAGAACTTGCGGTAGCCCGCCGGGGTGCGCTCCGGCTTGATCAGGCCCTTGTCCTCCAGGAACCGGATCTTCGGGATCGTGATGCCCGGGAAATCAGGACGCAGGACCTCGAGCACCTGCCCGATGTTCATCCGCGGTCCCGCGGCCGATGCGGCAGCCGTCGACATCACGCCACCCCGTGCCCGGCGAAGAAGACGAGGCGGTATTTTCCGATCTGGACCTCGTCGCCGTCGGTGAGGGCCACCTGGTCGATCCGGTCGCGGTTGAGATAGGTGCCGTTGAGGCTCCCCACGTCGCGCACGGAGAAGTCGTCGCCCGCGCGGTGGAACTCGGCGTGCCTGCGGGAGACGGTCACGTCGTCGAGGAAGATCTCGCTCTCGGGGTGCCGGCCGGCGGTCACCAGGTCGGTGTCGAGCAGGAACCGGCTGCCCGCGCCGGGCCCCCGCTGCACGATCAGCAGCGCGTGCCCCGACGGCAGCCCGTCGACCGCCGCGGCGTCGACGGGGCTCAGCGCCCGGTCGGAGGAGGTGTCCGCACCGACGCCCCCCGAGACCGCCGCGATGGTCGCGGTCGTCTCCGAGGGGACCGATGGGGGTGCGGCCGGCTCCGCCGGCGGCTGGGGCGCCACCAGGCGCGCGCCGCACTGCGAGCAGAAGCGTGCGTCGTCCGGGCTCTGCTTGCCACACGCGGTGCAGAAGGGCATCGGGGTCACTCCTCGGGCGGCCGTTTGGATGTGCCGGTGAATGGTTCGAAACTACCAGTCGAGCGGGCGTGGCCGCCGTACGCTCAGCCGTCGAGCGATGCCTCGTAGGCGGCGGCGTCCATGAGCGAATCCAGCAGGGCCGACACGCCTTCGGTGCCTGTGTCGGGGACCACCTCGAAGAGCCAGCCTGCGCCGTAGGGGTCGTCGTTGACCGCCTCGGGGGTGGCGTCCAGCGCCTCATTGCAGGCGACGACCTCGCCGCTGACGGGCGCGTAGACGTCGCTCACGGACTTGGTCGACTCGAGCTCGCCGCAGGTCTCCCCCGCGACCACCACGTCACCGACGGCGGGAAGCGACACGTAGACGATGTCGCCGAGCGCCTCCTGAGCGTAGTGGGTGATGCCGATGCGCACGGAGCCGTCGGCCTCCCCCGGGTCGCGGACCCACTCGTGCTCGGCGGTGTACTTCACGTCGTCTGGATACACGACGACCACCCTAACGGGGATCCGCCGGCTCTGCGTACTGCGGCTGCTCGGGATCGCGCACCGACTCGATGCGGATCTCCTCGGACTCGAGGATCTCGAGCGTGCCGCCGTCGTCCTCGACCTGCTCCTGCGGCCCGCTCGGGAAGGTCATCGCGTCGCTGAGGTTGCGGGGGTTCCCGATGACGTCGATGACGTACGGCGAGGCGAGCTCGACGCCCCCCACGCTGATCCCGGAGGGCGAGACGTCGAAGGCCGTCTGGGCGATCACGCGCACCTCGTCGTTGAACTCGATCGCCTCGGCGTCGGCGCTGCGCAACTCCTGGATCGTGTCGAGCAGGGTGCCGAGCCGGACGGTCCCGGTCTCCTCGGTGATCGTGATCCGGATCCCCGGCCCGGCCGCCGGGACCAGGCCGGCCAGCAGGTCGAGGCTCTCGGCCTCCTGCTGCGCCTGCGCCAGCGCGGCCTCGCGTCGGCTGGTGTCGTCGCGCAGGTCGGCGCGGGTGGTCTCCAGCTCGGCCAGCTCCCGGCGGGCGCGCTGCTCGGCCTCGGTCAGGCTGTCGAGCAGCTCGACCAGCTCGCGGTCGCGCATGCCGGTGTAGGTCGCGTCGAGGTCGGTGGCCCGCATCTGCGTGACCGCCGCGAAGCCGACCAGCGCCAGCAGCACCGCCACCACGACCTGGCCCCGCCCGGGCCGCAGGAAGGACTGCCGCAACCGCTCGCGGGCCACCGCGCTGTCCGGCGGCGGGGGCGGGCGCCAGACGCCGCCCGGGAGCGCGTCGTACTCCCCCTCGGCGTCGCGCGAGCCCGAGCCCGTCAGCTCGGGCTTCGGCAGCTCCGGCTTCGGCAGGTCAGGCATGGAAGAGATGCCTCCGGATGGCCGCGACGTTGGAGAAGATCCGGATGCCGAGCACGACGATCACCGCGGTCGAGAGCTGGCCGCCGACGCCGAGCAGGTCGCCCACCCACACGATCAGCGCCGCGATCACCACGTTGCTCAGGAACGACACCACGAAGACCTTGTCGTCGAAGATCCCGTCGAGCTGGGCCCGGAGCCCGCCGAGGACGGCGTCGAGCGCGGCGACCACGGCGATCGGCAGGTAGGGCTCGAGCCCCACCGGCACGTCGGGCTGGAAGATGAGTCCCAGGACCACCCCCAGGACGAGTCCCAGGATTGCGATCATTGCTCGTCCCTCCCCGGCTGGGTCGTCGCGTGCGCATAGCGCAGCGGCCGGATCTCGGCCGCGGGCAGCCGCAACCCTCTCACATTGTCCCTGTCGACCCCGAAGCCCAGCGACCTGGCCAGGTTGAAGAACTCGATGCCCTGATCGCCGTTGATGAGGTTCGCCTGCAGCGTCCGCGGGTCGCCGATGGCCTCGACGAGGTACGGCGGGGACAGCGGCTGTCCGCCCACGTGGATCGCGGCCGCACTGTTGCGGATCGCCGTCTGCGCGGAGAGCCGGCGCCCGTTGATCGCGATCGCCTCGGCGCCGGCGTTCCACAGCCCGTCGACCAGCAGCGCCAGGTCGCTGTCGCGCACCGCGTCGGTGGGCAGGCCGCCGAGCGGGTTCTGGATCACGATCCGCACCCCCGGCCCCTGCACCGCGCCCGACCCGGTCCGGACCCGCAGCCGGTCCAGGCGGGCCTCCGCGGCCTCGGCATCGGCGTCGAGGGCGACGTACTGCCGCGCCAGCCGGGCCGTGGCCACCCGCAGCCGGCCGATCCGGTCCTGGTGCGCGGCGATCGCGGCGCGGCGGTCCTCGATCTGCTGGATCAGGGAGTTACGAGTCGCCAGCCGGTCGCCCTCGCTGCTGCGGGTCTGCACGAACGCGATCCCGACCAGCAGCCCGAACGCGGCGAGCACGGCGATCGCCGGGCCGGTCCTGAACCTGCGCGGGCCCTCCGGCGTCGTGCGGGAGCGCTTGCGGGCGGCCGCGGCGGCGTAGTCCTGGTCCAGCGACGAGCGTGTCACCAGCTCCAGGAGCGGCATCGTGACGTGCGCCGGCAGCGGCCGCTCGTCACTCGTCATGGCTCCGCCCAGGATCGGGCCCAGGATCGGGCCCAGCGCTCGGCACCGCGCTGTCTGCGTGGAAGAGCTTGTAGACCTGGTAGGCGTAGAGGACGCCGGCCCACCAGTACAGGCCGATCCCCCAGATCGCGAACGCCCAGCCCAGGGTGAGCGCCAGCGCCGCCACCATCCCCGTGCCGTCGCCGAGGAGCAGCAGCGGGAAGGCGTACAGGAGGTTGAAGGTCGCCGCCTTGCCGAGGAAGTGGACCGGCAGCGAGCTGTAGCCCTTCCTGCGCAGGAACGGGACCAGGCCCCACAGGCACACGTCGCGCAGCGGCAGCGCCACGGCGATCCACCACGGCACGATGTCGCGCAGCGCCAGCGCGATGACGACCGCCAGGATGTAGAGCCGGTCGGCGACCGGGTCGAGGATCGCGCCGAGCGTCGAATACTGGTCCAGCTTCCGCGCCAGGTAGCCGTCCAGGTAGTCCGTCACGCCCATGGCCATCAGCAGCCCGAGCGCCCACCAGTCGGCCTCCAGCGCGAGCACGAGCCACAGGAAGACCGGCACCCCCAACAGCCGCACGAAGCTGAGCAGGTTGGGCACTGTCCACACGCGATCGGAGCGCGTCGTGGTCTCCGGCACGGTCCAATCCTTCGTCTCGCGGGGCCCCTTGCCTCGCCAGCCTAGATCAGCCGCGGTGTGACGCCGACTCGACAGGCATGATGGTGCCATGACCTCGCCCGTGATCTCCCCGCTGATCTCCGTGGCCGAGCTCGAGCCGCGACTCGGCGACGTGACCCTGCTCGACGTCCGGTGGCGGCTCGGCGGCCCGCCGGGCGCGGAGGAGTTCGCGGACGGGCACATCCCGGGGGCGGCGTACGTCGACCTCGACGCCGACCTCGCCGATCCGCCGGGCGCCGGCGGGCGGCATCCGCTGCCCGATCCCGAGCGGTTCGCGGCCGCGATGCGGCGCGTCGGGGTGAGCAACGACCGCCCGGTGGTCGTGTACGACGACTGGTCGGCCCACGCGGCGGCCCGGGCCTGGTGGCTGCTGCGCCATCACGGGCACCAGTCCGTGCGGGTGCTGGACGGCGGCTGGGCGGCGTGGCGCGCCGCGGGCGACATCGTGGAGACCGGGAACACCCCGGTCGCGCCCGGCGACTTCACCGCAGGCCCCGGCGTGATGCCCGTGGTCGACGCGGCCGGGATCACCGCGGTCGCGGTCCTCGTCGACGCCCGCGCGCCGGAGCGCTTCCGGGGCGACGTCGAGCCTGTGGACCCCGTCGCCGGGCACATCCCCGGCGCGGTCAACGTGCCGACCTCGGCGAACGTCGACGCCTCGGGCCGCTTCCGCGACCCGGCCGAGCTGGCCGGGGTCTACGGCGCGGCCGGTGCCGTGCCCGGGGCGGTCGTCGCGGCGTACTGCGGCTCCGGCGTCACGGCCGCCCACGACGTCCTCGCCATGGAGCTCGCGGGGATCTCGGCGGCGCTCTACCCGGGCAGCTGGTCCGGCTGGATCACCGACCCCTCGCGGCCGGTCGCCACGGGCGCGGCCTGACCCGGTCCCCGCCCCGGTCCGGTCAGTCCGTCTTGCCGCCGAACATGATCTCATCCCAGGACGGCACCGAGGCGCGGCCGCGACGGCGCGGCGCCTTCTTGGGCGCGGGCTCCTCGGCCGCGGGCTCTGTATCGGGCTCGGGTGCCTCCACCGCCTCGGGCTCGGGCTCCGGTTCCGCCTCCACGACGGCCTCGGGCTCCGGCTCCCGAATCTGCGCCACGGTCCCCGTCAGGTCGGTCGTGTCGTCCAGGTCGACGACGGCGGCCTCCCCGGCGACCAGCTCGAGCGCGTCCTCGCCGAGCGGCAGCTCGTCACTCTCGACGGCGGAGAGCCGCCGGGCTCGGGTGCGGGGGTGGCTGGCGGGCTCGGAGGTGTCGGGGATCTTGCCGACGAGCCAGTGGGCGGCGTCGTTCTCGGTCAGCACGAAGTTGCCGCGCAGATCGAAGGTGAAGACGGCCGGCCCCTTGCGCTTCCCGAGCTTGAAGGAGCCGGTGAGCTCCCAGCGGCCGTCCTCCCGGCGGGACGCGTCCCACTCGACGGCGTCCTCGGCCGCGTTGAGCGGCCGCAGCTGAGCCGCCACCGCGTCGCCGAGGGTCCGGCCGCCCGCCTCGCCGGACTTGTGCCGCAGGGTGGCTCGCTGCGCGCGGTCGGCGATGTGGGCCCGCTCGGCGAGCACCGGCCCGGCGAACGGCATGATCTTGTCCACCGTCGTCTGGGCAGCCTGGGCGACCTCCTCCGGGCTCTCGCCGGCGCGGATGCGGCTCTGGATCTCGCGGGGACGCAGGGCGCTTTCCATGTGGATCTCCAACTGTCCGAGGGCGGCCGCCTCACCCCGGAGGGCGGCCCGCAGGGCATGGTCGACGTCGAGGGTGAACTCCGCACCCGAGTCGTCCACCAGCAGCAGGCGCGCCTTGTCCTCGCTGATCCCGGCGAGGGTGAGGTGCGCCATCTGGTCGGACTCCTGCGGGGCTGGCGTATCGATGTGCGCCGAGCCTACGCCACACGCAGCCGCAGATGCTTCCGGATCGTCCACCGGTTCGCCATGATGGCTACAGTCCCACATCCTGAAACGCCGAGTCCCCATCTCGGCCTCTGGAGGTTCGCATGGCGGTGCTCTCATTTCTGGATAGGCAGCACACGATCGCCCCACCGGGCTACAGCCGGTGGCTGATCCCACCGGCCGCGCTCGCCGTACACCTGTGCATCGGCCAGGCCTATGCCACCAGCGTCTACAAGGACGCCCTCGTCGAACACTTCGACACCAGCCTCACCGCCATCGGGGTCATCTTCTCGATCGCGATCGTCATGCTGGGGGCCTCGGCAGCGGTCTTCGGGACCTGGGTCGACCGGGTCGGACCGCGCCGGACGATGTTCACCGCCGCCTGTTGCTGGTCGGCCGGCTTCTTCATCGGCGCCGCCGGGATCGCCACGGAGCAGCTGTGGCTGGTCTA
>JBDHZS010000011.1:0-36027 GCA_039812025.1 Nocardioides sp.
GCCACCCCGCTCGCGGAACTGGTCTTAGATGACAGGTTACCGGCGAGTACGCCTGGCATCTGAGACCAGTTGCGCGGCGGCCTTGCCATATGGCCACCAGTTCCGGTGGCTGCGGCGCGCCGGTCCCGGGCGCCTCGGCTTCATCAAGATATGTAGGCGGCGGTGCACTCTGCGCGGCGTACAGGCCTCGAAGAGTGCTGCTCCGCCTGGATACCTTGATGAAGCAGCAGCGTCGGCCGGGTGGACCGACCCGAGCGCGCCGGGTCGTGGACAATGGCCGGGTGACGCACCTCGACCCCGCGATCGGCGCCAGGCTCACCAGGAACGCCGACGGGCTGGTCCCCGCCGTCGTACAGCAGCACGACACCGGCGAGGTGCTGATGCTCGCGTGGCTGAACGACGAGGCGCTGGCGCTCACGCTGCGGACGGGCCGGGCGACGTACTTCAGCCGGAGCCGCCGGGAGCTGTGGATCAAGGGGGAGACCTCGGGCCACCGGCAGTGGGTCCGCGAGGTCCGCCTCGATTGCGACGGCGACACGCTCCTGATCAAGGTCGACCAGGAGGGCGGGGCGTGCCACACCGGGGATTGGACATGCTTCGACGCCGACCTGATCGCCGACCTGACGGCCGATGCGGGCGAGCGGTGAGGGAGCTGTGAGGGTACGACGCGCCTTCGGGCCCACGGTGCTCGTCGGGGTCGGCGCGGGCGCGGCCACGGCGTGGGCGGCCCACCGGGAGTGGGCGAGGCTCGCGGGGGGCGGGTCCGCGTCCTCGGAGCTGATCGCCGGATCGGCGGGCGACGCGCCGCTTGCGGCGGCGTTGTCCCTGGTCAGCCTGGCCGTGTGGGGGGTGCTGCTGCTGACCCGCGGCCGCGTCCGCAAGGCCGCCGCGTGGCTGGCCCTGGTCGCCGCGGGGTCGGTGGTCGCGGCGTCCGTCGCCGCCCTGCGCGCCGTACCCGACGCGCTCGCCGATCAGGCCGCCACGCACGGTGGGACCGGGGACCTCGAGGTCGCGCTGACGCCCTGGGGCTGGGTGACGCTGGCGGGGGCGGTCCTGGTCACGGCGGCCTCGCTGGTCGCCGTACGCACCGTCGGGATCTGGCCCGAGATGTCCGGACGGTACGACGCGCCGCAGGCCTCGGGGGCCGACCAGCCGTCGGACCCCCACGACATCTGGAAGGCGCTGGACGAGGGTCGCGACCCCACGGCCGGGCCCTGACCCCTACACTGGTCCCTACTTGGTCCCATGCCACACCGGAGCACAGGAGCGCACACCCATGGCCCATCACGGTAGAACCCCGGCTGCCTGGACTTCGATCACCATCGGCACCGTCGGCTACTTGATCGGCGCGCTCGGCCTGATGCTCGACCCGATCAATATGACGATGTTCTGGATCGGTCTGGCGCTCGCGCTCGTCATGTTCCCGCTCTGGGCGCTGCTCAACCGCCTGGGTTACAACAAGTAGCTTGCTCGTCGTACGGACAAGGTGGCAGCGGCTCCGGGCGCCGCTCACCGCAGCAGGGATCATCGGCGCCGGTGCGCTGGCGCTCCACCTGCGCGACCCCCACGTCTCGGGAAGCTGGGGCTTCTGCCCGTTCCTCGCGTTCACCGGCTTCTACTGCCCGGGCTGCGGCGGGCTGCGCGCGGTCAACGAGCTCACCAACCTCGACCTGATCGCCGCAGCCCACGCCAACCTGGTCTTCGTGCTCTCGCTGCCGTTCATCGCGTGGGGGTTCGTCGGCTGGTTCCGCGGCGCCTGGACCGGCGAGGACCGCACCGCCCGCTTCCTGAGCAGCAACTGGTTCTACGTGGGCCTCGCCGTCCTGCTCGTCGTCTTCATGGTCGTTCGGAATCTCCCCGGCTTCGAGTGGCTCACCCCCGCGCCGCCCACGGTGGTCGAGTAGCCCCGGTCGCGTCGTACGGCGGGTTGTGCGGTCGTCTGCGTTCACCGGTTCACCACCGAAAAACCTGAGGCGGCGCGTTAGGTGAGGGGCTCGAGCAGACATATACAAGTATGGGAACCTACTCATCCGCGCGTTTCGTCGCGGCCGTCGTCGCACTCATGCTCGGCCTCAGCGCACACCCGGCGCGTGCCGAGCCCGAATCCAACGACGACGACCTGTCGCCCGAGATCCAGCAGATCCTCGCAGAGCAGTTGGAGGCGCATCCGGGCGGGACGGTGGTGGGCAACGTCATCTACTACGAGGACGACCTGACGTTCGTTGCCGTCGAGGCTGGCGTGATGTCGCTCAGCGACTGCGCGAGCGGCAAGTTCTGTGGGTGGGAATCGCCAAACTTCAATGGAAGCTTCTCCCAAACGTCGGGCTCGGGAGTCACGAGAAGCCTGAACTGGTCGGCCGCGTCATACAGCAACAATCGTGCGAAGGCCGCGCGGCTGTACAACAACGGGTCCACCGCGTCGACCTGCTTCGGCGCGCACACCAACCGGGCGACGATCGGCTCGTCGTATCACTCACCGGACAAGGTCTACTTGTCTTCGACCACGAGCTGCTGAGCCCGATACCCTGTCTGCTGCCGTCGGCAGCGGGGAGGGACGGGGTGGAGGTAGCCGAGTTCGAGGAGTTCTTCCGCGCTGTCTATCCGAGGCTGACCAGGTACGCGCGGAGGTCGGTCGACCCGAGCACCGCCGAGGAGTTGGCGGCGGCTGCGCTGCAGACATTGTGGGAGAAGAACCTGCCGGCTCCGAAGGACGAGGTGGAGCATCGCAAGCTTCGGAGCCTTGCCTACCGCATCGTGGAAGGAAAGATCCGCAATGAGCGACGGGCGGCGGGCAAGCGTGCGCAGGACCAGCAGTATGTGAGAAGGAATCGGATCGCGTGGGCGGCGTCCGACGGCCGGGCCTACGAGGACGGCGGGCTCCACGGAGAATCTGAGGACGGGTTGCCCGCCTGGGTGGAATCGTTGCCACGCACCGACCGCGCGGTGCTTGCCTTGGTGGTGGACGGCTTCAAGGGGGCCGAGATCGCGGAGATCCTCGACTGCAGTCGAGCGGCGGTCACGATGCGACTGCAGCGCGCGAAGAAACGTGCCCGAGTGTTGTGGAGCGAGGGGGTGGACCGTGAACAACCGACCTGACGACCCTGATGAACTGGCGGACGAGGTACGACAACTGCTGATCAGTCACGGGGCGCAGCCGCGTGACCTCGCTCCGCTGCCCGGCGAAGACGATCGCGCCGAGCGCAGGCTGGCAGAGATCCTGCGATCCCCGCGGAGATCGACGCCCTCGAGGGAGCCCTCTGTGGGTGAGACAGTCGCGAGGCGTCGTCGGTGGGTGCGGGCTGCCGCGCTCGTCGCGAGCGCAGCAGCCTTGGCGGTCGGGCTCGTCGTGCTCTGGTCGCCGACCGAGCCCGACGCCGCGGCGGCGGCTACTCCCGCGCTCCTGACCTTCGACGCGACTCGCCCAGGCGAGCTACCAACGGCGACGCGGCCGGCCGCCGACGCCCTGATGGATCTGGCCCGGCGCAGCAGAAGTGCCGAGCCCCCGGCCGCCGGACCAGTTCAGCACGTCGTCATCGACGCATGGTGGTCGAGCAGCGAAGAGACCGACGAGGGCGCGCGGAGTGAGTTGATCCCGATCCAAAGTTGGGCCTACTTCTTCCCCGACGGGCTGATGCGAGTCATCCAGCGTCGCGGAGAACCGCTGGGCGGCGATAGCGCTCTCAGCGATCCTGGGAACTGGGAGCAACGTCCGATCACCAGCGATGACTCTTTCGAGAGCCTTGATCCAGGACCAGCATACGTCAAGGACTTGCCGACCGATCCGGATGCGCTAAGGGCCGCGCTCGCCGCTGCTCCCACTGCTGCTACCGGCGCGGCGCATTGCGCGCCCACACCCGGGGGCTGCGTGATGGCTGATGTCATCAGCCTCCATCAGAGCTATGTGGTACCCCCGGCGCTAACGGCTGCGCTGTGGGAGGTCCTGGCGCAGGAGCCGTCTGTCCGCCTTGTTGGTGCTACGCACGACAGGCTCGGTCGAGAAGCCATCGCCTTCATGACGCGTGCGCCCGACGGCGCAAGCCAGCAGCTGCTGCTCGCGGACCCCGAGACCGGGGCCTACCTGGGTGAGGAGAAGGTTCTGGTCGAGAAACTAGACGGCGTGGGGTTCACCCCGCCTGCCGTCACCTCATTCAGCGCCATCGTCGAGTCGCGCCGCATCGCGAAGACAGAGGTCCCGCCAGCTCCGTGATGAGCCTGGGTGCGTCGAAGCCCTGGCCGGGCGCTCCCGTTTCGCAGCTCGCACAGGCCGTCTGACCTGGACCGGTGGCAGTCTCAGGCACGAGCCTCTGAAGTTCTTGCGCGATTCTGTTAGATCCAGGCGTCTTGCTGACATCTGTTAGGTAGGAGGCGGTTCCGACCAAGCGGATCCGCCGCTAGTGCAGGAGCAGACAGACATGAAGAAGCCTGGAATCATCGCCAGGATCGCAGGTGTGGCGGTCACCGCGGCAGCGCTGCCAATCGTCGTGGGCGCGAGCGCGCCTGCCAATGCGGCGTGTCAGACGTGGTGGAAGCCCTATGCGGTCGACATCGTTCACTCCGGGGAGTTCAGGGCGTCTGCCGACTGCAACGGGCTTTGGGCGCTGCAGACCCGTTGGGACACCGACCGGGTACGCGGACGCTTCTATGTCTCGGGTGAGTGGAAGAAGAGCGAAGCCTACGGGTGGCAGTGGGTGTCCTCGCAGCCTGGCGACGGTGCGAAGACCATCGGCAACACCGTGACCAACCGACGGCTGAAGGGCGAGTCTTGGGACTACAATCAGGCCGTGAGGTCGAAGTACTGACAGAGTTCTGCTCAGGACGACCGGAGGGTCAATATGGGTTCTAGGCGTTTCGTTCCCATGCTAGCTGTAGCGCTGCTCGTCGCCGGCTGTACCGAGGCTCCCGCCGAGGAGGTCGAGGGCGACGCGGACCCGCAAGTCCTCCAGGACGTGATCAGCACCGCGTTCATGGTGCCAGGTCCAGATATGGCACGCAGTAGGCGTGTCAACGCTTTTTCCCTGGGACTCGGGATCACCAAGTGCGGCGGCGAACCGCCTCCCCTTGACATGACGGACGACAGGATCGCTCAGGACATGTTCCCGGACCTCGCGCTGATACGACGGGAAGGATTCGGGGGCGAGGTCAACCACCGCGACCTTGCCATTGAAACCATCCGGTCCGATTGTCCTGACCTGACGCCTGGCCTGATCTACTACGCGGATATCAGGAATCTCGAATACGAGTGGACGCTGCGCGCTCAGGAAGTGCGAGATGGAAGCGAGGCGGTGGCTCAGACGAAGGAACCTGCCGCAGAGTGTCTGCGCGACCGGACGGGCCTTGAAGCCGAGGACGCCGACCCGACGACATTCCTCCGGTCCACGACCTACGAAATGTCGAAGGGTACCACTAGCAGAGAGGAAGAAATGGCATACGCCGAGGCCTACGCGGACTGCATGACGGACTACTTCGACGCGATGGCATCCGAACTCATGGAGCGTCGCCCGGAGTACGTCGAGCGCAACCGCGAAGTGCTGGAGCGTTTCGCCGTGGAGATCTCAGCCGCCGGATACGTGCCGTAGAAGGAGCCCGACTGTGAGTCCAGGACCGATGCCCGCCACCCGAACGACGCGAAGCACATGAGGTCGCTCAGAGGATTCCCGGCCGTGATCCTCGGTGCCGTCGCGGCCTCGGCGATCTGGATCATCGTCGTACTGTCAATCAGCACCACCCCACAGGAGGCCAAGCAGCGCCGAGGCGCGCCGGACCTTTCCCCACCCACCGTCGCGCTGGAGAAGAAGGTGCTCCAGCAGGTCTCCTGGCATCCGTGCAACCGGGCGGAACGATCCGTCACCGTCCGGGCGATCCCGGCCCCTTCGGGGCGCCGATCGGTGGTCACCGCGCTCGCACGGCCGGGCACCAAGGTGCAGACCGGGCTGGTCCTCGCCCGCGTCGCCGGCGAGCCGCAGGTTGCCGTCGTCGGCGACGGCGTGCTCTACCGAGACCTGGCTGCGGGAGCGTCCGGGCCGGACGTGCGGTTGCTGACCGGGGCCATGGCCCGCGCCGGCTGGGTGCCCGCCGCGAGCACTCGCCTCGAAGCATCCGACATCGCCACCTGGCACCGCCGGACCGGCCTCGCTCCGGCGGCGACGATCGGTTGGAGCAACCTTGTCGTCGTACCGCCTCAGGCGGTCGTCGGTGCGGCGCTGGTCGGGATCGGCGAACCCGTGAAGGCCAACCAGGCCCTGCTGACCGCCACCGCCCGCGCCCGGACGTTCACGTGCGAGGTCATCGACCCCGTGCCGTCGCTGGACCCGGCCGCCGTGAGGTTCGAGGTGTCGGGAACGCTCACGCCCGTCGCCCACCTCACCGTCCGCCCCAGGGACGACCAGTCGCCTGGCGTCATCGAGGTCACCCCCGGCCGCAGGGGAGTCGGGGGAGAGGCACAGGTGGGGATCGTCTCCGGAGGAACGCCCAAGCCGGTGCTGGCGGCACCGCTGAGCGCGCTGCGCACCGAGACGGACGGCTCCACGATGGTGGAGGTGGTCGACGGCGAGCAGTCCAGGACGGTCCAGGTCGAGGTGGGCGCATCGTCCCAGGGCTGGGTCGAGGTGGCCGGAGCGGATCTCGCGCCCGGGATGACACTGCGGCTCTTCGGCCCCGACGAGGCGGGCGGGCCGGTCGATGGCGCCGGGTGAGGAACGGGCGGCATCGCCGGGACCGCTCATCGAACTCCTCGGGGTCGGACTCGAGGTCGGCAAGCAGCCCCGGACCCGGATCCTCCACCCGACCGACCTGCGGATCGCCGTCGGCGAACGGGTGGCGATCGTAGGCCCCTCCGGCGCGGGCAAGACCACCCTGGCGTCGATCATCGGGGCCCTGCAGCAGCCGTCCGAGGGCAGCTACCGGTTCGAGGGCCAGGAGCTGGTCGGACAGAGCCGGACCCAACTCGCGCGGTTCCGGTCACACCATGTCGGTTTCGTCTTCCAACAGGCCCACCTGATCGAACACCGCAGCGCGCGAGCCAACGTCGAGCTCGGTATCACCGATGCCTCGCTGGGCCGCGCTGACCGCCGCGATCACGCGATGACAGCGCTCCGCACCGTGGGTCTCGACCACATCGAGGGACGACTGGGCGCCCACCTGTCCGGCGGCGAACAGCAGCGGGTCGCCATCGCGCGGGCGCTCGTCAAGGACCCCAGCCTGATCATCGCCGACGAAGTCACCAGCGCCCTCGACCAGCGCACCGGGCAGATGGTCCTCGAGTTGCTCGCCGGCATCGGCGAGGCCGGGACCACGCTGATCCTCGTCACCCACGACCAGCGGGCGGTGGCGTCCACGCGTCGATCGATCACCATCGTGGACGGCGCGATCACATGACACGAGGCACTCCGGCATCCTTCTGGGCGCGGCTGGCCCGCAGCCTCGCCGACTTCCTCCGGCTCTGCGGCGACGCCGCGCTCTCCTTCGTGCAGAGGCCGATGCACACCCTGGCCATGATCGCCGGGGTCACCCTGGGCGTCGCCAGCGCGGCGGCCACCGTGGTCATCGCGGACACCCAACAGGCGCAGATCGACCTGCGCTTCGACCTGCAGCGCTCCGGCCACGTCGTGATCCAGGCCGAGGGCCTGCCGGCGCAGGGGTTCCCGGCCGGGCAGGTGGAGGACGTCACGGCGCTCGATCCGGTCACCGACTCCGGTGAGCTGTCGATCTGGCAGAACCGGACCCGGGTCACCCGGTCGATCCCCGACCAGGTGGCGAGCGCGACGGTCATCGTCGCCGACCCGGGGGGACTCGCGGCCAGCGGTGCCGTCGTACAGGCGGGCGCCGCGGCCAGCCTGATCGCGGGTACGTCGGGAGCGCCGGTCGCCTGGCTCGGAGACGGGATCGCCGCCAGGCTGGGCGTGCGACCGGTCCGTGGCACCTCCGCGGACGGCGACGCGCAGATCCTCCTCGACGGCGTGCCGCTCTCCGTCGCGGGCGTGCTGCGCTCCGCCGGAGCCTTCAGCTACCTGTCCAGCGCCGTCGTGGTGTCTCGACCGACGGCCATGGAGCACCTGACGGCGGGGCCGGAGAACGTGCGCCTGGTCGCGAGTGTGCGTCCCGGATCCGCAGCGGCGGTGGGGGAGTACGCCGTACGCGCGCTGGACCTGGACCGGACCGTGACCCTGAGGGACGTCACCCCGCCCGACGGGGAACTCCTGGTCTCCAGCGTGGCCGCGGATCTGCGGCGCATCGGGATCGCGCTGGCGTCGGTGATCGGCCTCGTCGGCATGCTCACCGTCGCGAACACGCTCGTGATGTCGGTCTACCAGCGTCGCCGGGAGTTGGGCCTGCGCTCGGCGATGGGTTGGAACAGGCGCAAGATCGCGTCCCTGCTGCTGGTGGAGTCCGGGCTCGCCGGCCTCGTGGCGGGACTGATCGGTACGGCGGCCGGGATCGCCGGCGCCGCCGTCTGGTGCCGGGTGCAGGGCTGGGAGCTTGTGCTGGACCCCAGGCTGCCGTTCCTCGTCGTCGCGGGCGGCGTGCTCGCCAGCCTCATCGGCGGACTCCTCCCCGCGCTCAAGGCGGCCTCGATCAGCCCTCTTGTCGCCATGCGCTCCTAGCGACTCGGGCGCCGTACCGCTGCTCTTTCGCCCCCTCGCCTTGCTGACGTCATACGAAGGGTGGCGTACTGCCTCGGGTTCGTATGACGTCCCAGGCGGGCACCGCGGGACGTCATACCAACGGTCGCCATAGCCCTCGGTTCGTATGACGTCCGGGAGTCGCGGGGGCGTCAGTACTGGCTGTACTCGGTGAATGTCGTGGCGCGGAAGGCGAGCTGGCCGAGGATCGCCAGGATCCCGATGACGATCGAGACGATGCCCAGGATGAAGCCCGCCTGCGCCATGCCGTAGCCGACCTCGGCGCCGCCGGACTCCTTGATCTGCTTCTTCGCGGACATGCCGGTGATCATGGCCGCGATGCCGAAGACCAGGCACGCGCAGCACGGGATCGCCAGGATGCCGGTGATCAGCGAGACGACCGCCAGCGTGTTCTGCTTGGGCGCGTTGGAGAACTGGGCCGACGGCGGTGGGGGCGGGTACGGCGACTGCCCCTGGTCGTACGACGGCCACGCGGCGGCATTGTCGTACGGCGCGGCGCCGGGCTGCTCGGCCGGGTGCTCGCCAGCCGGGGGCTCAGGGGCCGCGGACTCGGACCCGCCCGACTCCTCAGCAGCAGCCGGCTCGTGAGGCGCGGGCTCGGCATCGGCCGATTCGTCAGCAGGCGGCTCGGCGGCGGCAGGCTCCTCCGGCGGCGGAGGCGGGGGAGACGAGGGCGGCTGCACGCCGTAAGGGCTCGTGGGAAGATCGCCCGAGTCCGAGTCGCGCCCGCCGCTCGGCTCCCAGGAGGTCGGCTTCCACTCCCGGGGCCGCCACTCGGGCGCGCCGGTGGGCGGCTCGGCAGAATCCCCCGAGGGCTCCGTGCCGAACGGGTTGGCGGGCGCGACGTCGCCGGCGGGCTCGTCGTCCCGCGGCGTGTCGCCGAACGGGTTCTCAGGGGGTTCGGGCGGCTTGTTGCTCATGGGGACACCTTCGAGTCGCGGGCGTTGCCGCAGAGGCTACCCACGCCCCGCGGGAGGCGAAGCGGTGCCCTGACCGGGTGCGTGAGAGGCTTCGGGGGTCACATAGTTCGTCGGAGGTGCCCGCGTGTCCGTGCTCGACGCGATCGTGGCAGGCGTGCGCGAAGACCTGGCCTTGCGGGAGCGCGAGCTGCCGCTGCCCGAGCTGCGGGCGAGGCTGGCCGACGCCCCCGCCGTACGCGACCCGATGCCGCACCTGCGGGCCGTCGGCAGCAGCGTCATCGCCGAGGTCAAGCGGCGCAGCCCGAGCAAGGGCGCGCTCGCCGACATCGAGGACCCGGCCGCGCTCGCGGCCGCCTACGCGCGCGGCGGCGCCGCGGCGATCAGCGTGCTGACCGAGCAGCGCAGGTTCGGCGGCTCCCTGGGCGACCTCCGGGCGGTACGACGCGCGGTCGAAGCCCCGATCCTGCGCAAGGACTTCATCGTCACCAGCTACCAGCTCGTCGAGGCCCGCGCGGCCGGCGCGGACCTCGCGCTGCTGATCGTCGCCGCCCTGCCCGACGAGGACCTGCGCCGCCTGTACGACGAGGCGCTCGCCCTCGGGCTCACCCCCCTGATCGAGGTCCACGACGAGCCGGAGACCGAGCGGGCCGTCGCGCTGGGCGCGGAGCTGATCGGCGTCAACGCCCGCAACCTCAAGACCCTCGCGGTCGACGACAGGACGTTCGGACGGCTCGCGCCGGGCATCCCCGACGACCGGGTGCTGGTCGCCGAGTCCGGCATCACCGGCCCGGCCGACGTCGCCCGCTACGTCGGCGAGGGCGCGCGCGCCGTGCTGGTCGGCGAGGCGCTGGTCAAGGGCGGCGACCCGGAGGCGGCGGTGCGGGCGATGACGGGACTACGAGCAGGAGAGGGCGAGGCATGAGCGGTTTCGACGCCGACGAACGCGGCTGGTTCGGGGAGCCCGGCCAGGGCTGGGGCGGCCGCTTCATGCCCGAGGCGCTGGTCGCGGCGCTCGACGAGCTCACCGCCGCCTGGCAGGACGCGATGGCCGACCCGGCGTTCGTCGCCGACTTCGAGGCCGCGCTGCGCGACTACGCGGGCGTCCCGAGCCCGCTCTACGACGCCCGCAAGCTCTCCGAGCTCGCCGGGGTCCGGATCCTGCTCAAGCGCGAGGACCTCAACCACACGGGCGCCCACAAGATCCGCAACGTGATGGGCCAGGCGCTGCTCACCAAGCGGATGGGCAAGACCCGCGTGATCGCCGAGACCGGGGCCGGCCAGCACGGCGTCGCCTCCGCCACCGCCGCGGCCTACTTCGGCCTGGACTGCACCGTCTACATGGGCTCGGTCGACACCCGCCGCCAGGCGCTCAACGTCGCCCGGATGCAACTGCTCGGCGCCACCGTCGTCCCCGTCGACTCCGGCAGCGCCACCCTCAAGGACGCGATCAACGAGGCGCTGCGCGACTGGGTCGCGACGGTCGACCACACGGCGTACCTCTTCGGCACCGCCGCCGGGCCGCACCCCTTCCCGAGCATGGTGCGCGACTTCTGCCGCGGCATCGGCGACGAGGCGCGCACGCAGTGCCTCGAGCTCACCGGCCGGCTCCCCGACGCGATCGCCGCCTGCGTCGGGGGCGGCTCCAACGCGATCGGGCTGTTCACCGCGTTCCTCGACGACCCGGAGGTCGAGATCCACGGCTTCGAGGCCGGGGGAGAGGGCGTCGCCAGCGGCCTGCACGCGGCCACGATCGTCGCCGGCAGCGCGGGCGTGCTCCACGGCGCGCGCACCTTCGTGCTCAGCGATGAGGACGGCCAGACCATCGAGTCCCACTCGATCTCCGCCGGCCTGGACTATCCCGGTGTCGGCCCGCAGCACGCCCACCTCGCGGCGACCGGCCGGGCGACGTACGCCGAGGTCACCGACGCCGAGGCGATGGACGCGCTCGCGCTGCTGAGCCGCACCGAGGGCATCATCCCGGCCGTCGAGTCGGCGCACGCGCTGGCCGGGGCGCTGCGGATCGCGCCCGCGCTCCGCGAGCGGCACGGCCCCGACGCCACGATCATCGTCAACCTCAGCGGCCGCGGCGACAAGGATATGGGCACGGCGATCGAGTACTTCGGGCTCGGACAGGAGAACCAGTGAGCGTGCAGCCGGCCTTCGACGGCGCCAGGGCGGACGGCCGGGCGGCGCTGATCGGCTACCTGCCGGCCGGCTACCCCGACGTGCCCGGCGGGATCGACGCCTTCAAGGTGCTGCTGGACTCCGGCTGCGACATCGTCGAGGTCGGGCTTCCCTATAGCGACCCGGTGATGGACGGGCCGACCATCCAGGCCGCCGCGCAGGCAGCGCTGGAGGCCGGCACCCGGACCAAGGACGTGCTCCGCACCGTCGAGGCGGTCGCCGCCGCGGGGGGGCGGGCGGTCGTGATGACGTACTGGAACCCGGTCTACACCTACGGCGTCGAGCGGTTCGCCGCGGACCTCGCCTCGGCCGGCGGCTCCGGCCTGATCACCCCCGACCTCACCCCGGACAGCGCCGGGGAGTGGATCGCGGCCGCGGACGCGCACGACCTGGACAAGATCTTCCTGCTGGCGCCGAGCTCCACCGACGAGCGGATCGCGATGACCACCGCCGCCTGCCGGGGCTTCGTCTACGCCGCCGCCGTCATGGGCGTCACCGGCGCCCGAGACCAGGCCAGCGACCTCGCCGAGCCGCTGGTGGCCCGCGCCCGGGCGACGACGGACCTGCCGATCGGGGTCGGCATCGGCGTCGGGACGGCGGACCAGGCGGCCGCCGTGGCGTCGTACGCCGACGGCGTCATCGTCGGCTCCGCGCTCGTCCGGCGGCTCCTCGACCACGCGGACGACCGGCGCGCCGGGCTGCGCGCCCTCGGGGAGCTCGCCACCGAGCTCGCCGAGGGGGTACGACGTGGCTAGGCGCCCCCTCAGGGGCATCAAGGTTGCGGCCGCCGCACTTGTCATCGCCGTCGCGCTGCTCGCCGGCTGCGGCGGCACGGACGAGCCGACCGACGGCGACTCCGTGGCGGACGTCAACACCGGCCCCGACGACGGCTTCCACGCCGCCGTGCTGCCCGAGCCCTACGACGTCCCGGACGTGCCGCTGCGCGACACCGACGGCGCGCCGTTCTCCCTGGCCGCCGACACCGAGCGGCCGCTCACGCTGATCTTCTTCGGCTACACCAACTGCCCCGACATCTGCCAGGCGGTGATGGCGAGCATCGCCGCCGCGCTCAACCGGCTCGACGACGCGCAGCGCGAGCAGGTCGACGTGGTCTTCGTGACCACCGACCCGGCCCGCGACGACGAGGCGGCGCTGCGCGACTACCTCGACCGGTTCGACCCGTCCTTCATCGGGCTCACCGGCGAGCTGAGCGACATCAAAGACCTGGGCGAGGCGGTCGGGGTCTTCATCGAGAAGGGCAAGAAGCTGCCGACCGGCGGCTACGAGGTCGACCACGGCACGCCCGTGCTCGGGCTCCGCGCCGACGACCGGGTGGCGCTGGTGTGGACCGGCGGCACGTCGCCGGCGCAGTTCGCGGACGACATCGCCAAGGAGCTGGACTCGTGACGAACGTGCTGTGGTCGATCCCGAGCCCCGCGCAGGGGGTCTGGTACGTCGGACCCCTGCCGCTGCGCGGCTACGCGCTGTGCATCGTGCTCGGGATCGTCGTCGCGGTCTGGCTCGGCGAGCGCCGGTGGCGCGAGCGCGGCGGGCAGAAGGACGAGGTCGTCGACCTGGCGCTGTGGGCGGTCCCCGCGGGCGTGATCGGCGGCCGGCTCTACCACGTGATCACCGACTACGAGCTCTACTTCGGGCCGGGCCGCAGCGCCTGGGCCGCGCTGTATGTGTGGCGCGGCGGCCTGGGGATCTGGGGCGCGGTGGCGCTCGGCGCCGCCGTCATCGCGCTGGTCGCCCGGCACAAGGGCATCAAGACCCTGCCGCTGCTCGACGCGATCGCGCCCGGGGTGCTGGTGGCCCAGGCGATCGGGCGCTGGGGCAACTGGTTCAACCAGGAGCTCTTCGGGCGGCCCACCGACGTGCCGTGGGCGCTGGAGATCGACGCCGCCCACCGGCCGGTGGGCTACCTGGACCAGGCGACCTTCCACCCGACGTTCCTGTACGAATCCCTGTGGTGCCTCGCGGCGTACTTCGTGGTGGTCTGGGCCGACCGGCGGTTCCGGCTGGGCCACGGCCGGGTGGTCGCGCTCTACGTCATGGCCTACACCTCGGGCCGGGTGTGGATCGAGAATCTCCGCATCGACGACGTGCAGATGAACGACATCCTCGGGCTGCGGCTCAACGTCTGGACCTCGATCGTGCTCTTCGCACTCGCCGCCGCATGGTTCGTCTACAGCGCCCGCAAGCACCCCGGCCGCGAGACCGAGGTCTACACCCGCGAGCGCACGCCTGAGCCCGACGCCACCTGACCTGCTATCCTGGCCCTCCTGCTCTGGGCCAGCGTCGTCCCAACGAGCCGACGCGGGTGCATCCCCTCCGCACCCGCACGCAAGCTCGCCGCTCGTGATCGATCGAGGATCGACCAAGACAGGTCGACCGACGATCCACCCAGCGGCCCGACGACGGGAGCGCAAGCATGCACGCCATCCCCGCGGCCCAGGGTCTCTACGACCCGAGGTTCGAGCACGACGCCTGCGGTGTCGCTTTCGTGGCGACCCTGACCGGTGAGCCGTCCCACGACATCGTGGCCAAGGCGCTCACCGCGCTGCGCAACCTCGACCACCGGGGCGCCGCGGGCGCCGAGCCCAACTCCGGCGACGGCGCGGGCATCCTGATCCAGGTCCCCGACGCGTTCCTTCGCGACGTGGCGGCCGGGGAGGGCTTCGAGCTGCCGCCGAAGAGCTCCTACGCGGTCGGTACGGCGTTCCTCCCCGGCAGCCCCGACGAGGTCGAGGCCGCCCGCGCCCGGATCGAGGAGATCGCGGCCGAGGAGGATCTCGCGATCCTGGGCTGGCGCGACGTACCGATCGAAGACGACGTGCTCGGCGCCACCGCCAGGTCGGTGATGCCCACCTTCAGCCAGCTCTTCGTCGCCGGCGCCGGCTCCCGGATCACCGGGATGGCCCTGGAGCGTCGCGCCTTCTGCCTGCGCAAGCGCGCCGAGCACGAGGCCGGCGCCTACTTCCCGTCGCTGTCGGGCCGCACGCTGGTCTACAAGGGCATGCTGACCACCGACCAGCTCGACCACTTCTTCCCCGACCTGCGCGACGAGCGGGTCGCCTCGGCGATCGGGGTCGTCCACTCGCGCTTCTCCACCAACACGTTCCCGAGCTGGCCGCTGGCCCACCCCTTCCGGTTCATCGCCCACAACGGCGAGATCAACACCGTGATGGGCAACCGCAACTGGATGCGGGCCCGCGAGGCGCTGCTCACCTCGGATGTGATCCCCGGCGACCTGGAGCGGCTCTTCCCGATCTGCACGCCGGGCGCCTCGGACTCCGCGTCGTTCGACGAGGTGCTCGAGCTGCTGCACATGGGCGGCCGGAGCCTCCCGCACGCGGTGCTGATGATGATCCCCGAGGCGTGGCAGAACCACGAGGAGATGGACCCCGCCCGGCGCGCGTTCTACGAGTACCACTCCGCGCTGATGGAGCCCTGGGACGGGCCGGCGTCGGTGGTCTTCACCGACGGCATCCAGATCGGGGCGGTGCTGGACCGCAACGGGCTGCGGCCCTCGCGCTACTGGATCACCGAGGACGGGCTCGTGGTGCTCGCCTCGGAGGCCGGCGTGCTCGAGTTCGACCCGGCGACGGTGGTCCGCAAGGGCCGGATCAAGCCGGGCCGGATGTTCCTGGTCGACACCGAGGAGCACCGGGTCATCGAGGACGACGAGATCAAGTCCGAGCTGGCCGCCGAGCACCCCTACGCCGAGTGGCTCCACGCCGGACAGATCCACCTCCCCACGCTGCCGGATCGCGAACACGTCGTACACACCCACGCGTCGGTCACCCGGCGCCAGCAGATCTTCGGCTACGCCGAGGAGGAGCTGCGGGTGCTGCTCTCGCCGATGGCCAACACCGGGGGCGAGCCGCTCGGGTCGATGGGCACCGACAGCCCGATCGCGGCGCTCTCGGACAAGCCGCGGCTGCTCTTCGACTACTTCGCGCAGCTCTTCGCGCAGGTGACGAACCCGCCGCTGGACGCGATCCGCGAGGAGCTGGTCACCTCGCTGCACGACACGATCGGACCCGAGTCCAACCTGCTCGGGCCGACCTCGGCCGCCTGCCGCCAGGTCGTGCTGCCCTACCCGGTCTTCAGCAACGACGACCTGCACAAGCTGCGCTACCTCAACCACGACGGCGACCACCCGGGCTTCGCCACCCACGTCGCGCGGGGGCTCTACGACGTCTCCGGCGGCGGCGCCGCGATGGCCGAGCGCATCGACCAGCTGTGCGCCGAGGCCAGCGAGGCGATCGCCGCCGGTGCCCGCTTCCTGGTGCTCTCCGACCGGCACGCCACCGCCGAGCTGGCGCCGATCCCGTCGCTGCTGCTCACCGGCGCGATCCACCACCACCTGGTGCGCGAGAAGACCCGCACCCAGGTCGGGCTGGTGATCGAGGCCGGCGACGTGCGCGAGGTGCACCACGTCGCGCTGCTGATCGGGTACGGCGCCGCAGCCGTCAACCCCTACCTGGCGATGGAGTCGGTGGAGAACCTCGCCCGCAACGAGATCTACGTCAAGACCGACCCCGAGACCGCGGTCGCCAACCTGATCAAGGCGCTCGGCAAGGGCCTGCTCAAGGTGATGTCCAAGATGGGCGTCTCGACCGTCGCCTCCTACACCGGCGCCCAGATCTTCGAGTGCGTCGGACTCTCCCACGAGGTCGTCGACCGCTACTTCACCGGGACGACGTCCCGGCTCGGCGGCATCGGGCTCGACGTGATCGCCGAGGAGGTCGCGCTGCGGCACCGCTCGGCCTACCCGCGCGGCGGCATCCTGCCCCACAACCGCGAGCTGGCGATCGGGGGCGAATACCAATGGCGGCGTCCTGGATTAGACGGAGCCGAGCCGCACTTATTTGATCCAGAGACGGTGTTCCGGCTGCAGCACTCCACGCGGGCGGGCCGGTACGACGTGTTCAAGCAGTACACCCAGCGCATCGATGACCAGGCGGAGCGGCTGATGACGCTCCGGGGGCTCTTCGGCTTCCGCGAGGGGCTGCGGCCGCCGGTGCCGATCGACGAGGTCGAGCCGGTCGCCGAGATCGTGAAGCGGTTCTCCACCGGCGCGATGTCGTACGGCTCCATCTCGATGGAGGCGCACGAGAACCTCGCGATCGCGATGAACCGGATCGGCGCGAAGTCCAACACCGGCGAGGGCGGCGAGGACCCCGAGCGGCTCCACGACCCCGAGCGCCGCAGCGCGATCAAGCAGGTCGCCTCGGGCCGGTTCGGGGTGACCAGCGAATACCTCACCAACGCCGACGACCTGCAGATCAAGATGGCCCAGGGCGCCAAGCCCGGGGAGGGCGGCCAGCTGCCGGGCAACAAGGTCTACCCGTGGGTGGCCCGGACCCGGCACTCCACCCCCGGCGTGGGCCTGATCAGCCCGCCGCCGCACCACGACATCTACTCGATCGAGGACCTGGCGCAGCTGATCCACGACCTCAAGAACGCCAACCCCGCCGCGCGGATCCACGTCAAGCTGGTCTCCGAGATCGGGGTCGGCACGGTCGCGGCGGGCGTCTCGAAGGCCCACGCGGACGTCGTACTCATCTCCGGGCACGACGGCGGCACGGGCGCCTCGCCGCTGACCTCGCTCAAGCACGCGGGCGGGCCCTGGGAGCTCGGGCTCGCCGAGACCCAGCAGACGCTGCTGCTCAACGGGCTGCGCGACCGGATCGTGGTGCAGGCCGACGGCCAGCTCAAGACCGGCCGCGACGTCGTGATCGCGGCGCTGCTCGGCGCGGAGGAGTTCGGCTTCGCGACCGCGCCGCTGGTCGTCAGCGGCTGCATCATGATGCGGGTGTGCCACCTGGACACCTGCCCGGTCGGCGTCGCCACCCAGAACCCGGTGCTGCGCGAGCGCTTCTCCGGCAAGCCCGAGTTCGTGATCACCTTCTTCGAGTTCCTCGCCCAGGAGGTGCGCGAGCTGCTCGCGCGGCTCGGCTTCCGCTCGATCGCCGAGGCGGTCGGCCAGGTCGGGACCCTCGACACGGCGCGCGCGATCGACCACTGGAAGGCCTCGGGGCTCGACCTCGCGCCGATCCTCAGCCTCCCCGACGTCGAGGGCGAGTTCGGCCAGTTCGAGGGCCAGGACCTCTACTGCACCAAGTCCCAGGACCACGGGCTGGAGAAGGCGCTCGACAACGAGCTGATCGAGATCGCGCGGCCGGCGATCGCCACCGGCGAGCCGGTGCGCGCCCAGTTCGCGATCCGCAACGTCAACCGGACCGTCGGCACCATGCTCGGCCACGAGGTGACCAAGGTGCACCGCGGCGCGGGCCTGCCCGAGGACACGATCGACATCACCTTCACCGGCTCCGCGGGCCAGTCCTTCGGGGCGTTCCTGCCCCGCGGGATCACCCTGCGGCTCGAGGGCGACGCCAACGACTACATCGGCAAGGGGCTCTCCGGCGGCCGGATCGTGATCCGTCCCGACCGGGCCGCGCCGTTCGCGTCAGAGGACGAGACCATCGCCGGCAACACGGCCGGGTACGGCGCCACCGCCGGCGAGCTGTTCCTGCGCGGCTGCGCCGGGGAGCGGTTCTGCGTGCGCAACTCCGGCGCCACCGCGGTCGTCGAGGGCGTCGGGGACCACGGCTGCGAGTACATGACGGGCGGCCGCGTCGTCGTCCTCGGGCCGACCGGGCGCAACTTCGCGGCCGGGATGTCGGGCGGCTACGCCTTCGTGCTCGACCTGAAGTCGGGCCGGGTGAACCCGGAGTTCGTCGAGCTCACCGCCGTACCACCGGACCGGGAGGGGGAGCTGGAGGCGCTGGTGCGCCGCTTCGCCGAGGAGACCGGCTCGGTGCTCGCCGAGGCGCTGCTGACCAACTGGCGCTCCGCGCTGAGCCGCTTCACGCTCGTGATGCCCACCGACTACCGGCGGGTGCTCGAGGTGCGGGCCGACGCAGAGCAGGCGGGCCTCGACGACGACCAGACCGCCGCCAGGATCATGGAGGTGCTTCATGGCTGACCCACGCGGCTTCCTCAACCACGGACGCCAGATGCCCACCCGTCGCCCCGTCGACGAGCGGGTGCGCGACTGGGACGAGGTCTACCCCGAGGGCATCGGGCGCGCGCTGCTCCCGATCATCACCACCCAGGCCGGGCGCTGCATGGACTGCGGCATCCCCTTCTGTCACCAGGGCTGCCCGCTCGGCAACATCATCCCCGAGTGGAACGACCTGGTGTGGCGCGGCGACTGGGACGCCGCCATGGACCGGCTGCATGCCACCAACAACTTCCCGGAGTTCACCGGTCGCCTGTGCCCCGCCCCGTGCGAGACCGCCTGCGTGCTCGGCATCAACCAGGACCCGGTGACGATCAAGAACGTCGAGGTCTCCATCGTCGACCGCGCCTGGGAGTCCGGCTACGTCCGGCCGCAGCTGCCGGAGTGGATGAGCGGCAAGACCGTCGCGGTGATCGGCTCCGGGCCGGCCGGGCTGGCGACCGCGCAGCAGCTGACCCGCGCCGGCCACACCGTCGCGGTCTACGAGCGCGCCGACCGGATCGGCGGGCTGATGCGCTACGGCATCCCCGAGTTCAAGATGGAGAAGAAGCACCTGGACCGCCGGCTGCTGCAGATGCGCCGGGAGGGCACCATCTTCCGGGCGGGCGTCGAGGTGGGCGCCGGGGAGCTGACCGGCGAGCGGATCCGGGCGCGGTACGACGCGCTGGTGATCGCCACCGGCTCCACCATCGCCCGCGACCTGCCGGTGCCGGGGCGCGAGCTGTCCGGCATCCACCAGGCGATGGAGTACCTGCCCCAGGCCAACCGCGTCGCGCTCGGCGAGGAGGTGCCTGACCAGATCCTGGCCACCGGCAAGGACGTGGTGATCATCGGCGGCGGCGACACCGGCGCGGACTGCCTCGGCACCGCGATCCGGCAGGGCGCGGCCTCGATCACGCAGCTCGAGATCATGCCCCGGCCCGGCGAGGACCGTCCGGCCGGCCAGCCCTGGCCGACGTACCCGATGACGTTCCGGATCTCCTCGGCCCACGAGGAGGGCGGCGACCGGGTCTACGCGATCTCCACCCAGGAGTTCCTGGGCTCGCCCGACGGCACGGTGCGGGCGCTGCGGCTGGTCGAGGTGGACTCCGGCTTCCGGCCCGTGGAGGGCACCGAGCGCGAGATCCCCGCCCAGTTGGTGCTGCTCGCGATGGGCTTCACCGGTCCCGAGCCCGGAGGCCTGCTCGAACAGCTCGGGGTCACTTTGGACGAGCGCGGGAACGTCGTACGGGACGGGTCGTATGCCACGAACGTCGACGGGGTCTTCGTGGCCGGGGACGCCGGGCGGGGCCAGTCGCTCATCGTGTGGGCAATCGCGGAGGGGCGCTCCGCGGCGGCCGCCGTCGACGCCTACCTGACCGGTTCGACGGCGCTTCCGAGCCCGATCCCGCCGACCGCGCGGCCGCTCATGGTGTGAACTCCGCTCCGTCCGCCGTGGCTACTTGTTGGATCGTTCCAAACTCGGATAGCTTCGTGGTGTGGGTATGGACAAGGGTGGCGGCCGGGCAAAGATCGTCTGCACGATGGGACCGTCGGTGGCGGACCTCGAGACGGTGCAGGACCTGATCTACGCCGGCATGGATGTCGCCCGGCTCAACATGAGCCACGGCAGCTACGCCGATCACGAGCGGAACTATCGGCTGGTGCGCGACGCGTCCGACGCGACCGGTCACGGCGTCGGGGTCTTCGCCGACCTGCAGGGCCCCAAGATCCGGCTGGGCAAGTTCGCCGACGGCCCGGTCAAGCTCAAGGCCGGGCAGCGGTGGACGATCACCACCCGCGACGTCCCCGGGGACGCGGTCGAGGGGCGGACGAAGTACGCCGGCCTCCCCGGCGACGTCTCGCCCGGCGACCCGATCCTCATCGACGACGGCAAGATCCGGCTCGAGGTGATCAGCGCGGACGAGACCGACGTGGTCACCAAGGTGATCGTCGGCGGCCCCGTCAGCAACCACAAGGGGATCAACCTGCCCGGCGTCGCGGTGTCGGTGCCCGCGCTGTCGACCAAGGACCGGGAGGATCTGCGCTGGGCGCTGCGGACCGGCGTGGACTTCGTCGCGCTGAGCTTCGTGCGGCAGGCGACCGACGTGGACGACGTCCGTAGCGTCATGAAGGAGGAAGGGCGCACGATCCCGGTCATCGCGAAGATCGAGAAGCCGCAGGCGCTCGACAACATCCGGCAGATCGTCGACGCCTTCGACGGGATCATGGTCGCCCGGGGCGACCTCGGCGTGGAGTGTCCGCTCCAGGACGTCCCCGTCTACCAGAAGCTGCTGGTCGACCATGCGCGACGCGAGTCCAAGCCGGTGATCGTGGCCACCCAGATGCTCGAGTCGATGATCAGCAGTCCCGCGCCGACCCGCGCGGAGGCCTCCGACGTCGCCAACGCGGTGCTCGACGGCACCGACGCCGTGATGCTCTCCGGGGAGACCAGTGTCGGGGACTACCCGGTCGAGACGGTCCACACGATGGAGCAGATCATCGAGTCGACCGAACGGCGCGGGATGGCGCACATGGCGGCGCTCGACCTCGAGGTCAAGACCAAGGGCGACATCATCGCCAAGGCGGCGGTCGACGTCGCCCGGCGGATCGGTGCTCGGTACCTCGTCGCCTTCACCCAGAGCGGCGACTCCGCGCGACGCCTCGCCCGGTTCCGCGGCAGCATCCCGATCCTCGCCTTCACCCCGGTCGACGAGGTGCGCTCGCAGCTCGCGATGACCTGGGGGGTCGAGGCGTTCAAGACCGGCGGCGCCGAGCACACCGACGAGATGGTCCGGCAGGTCGACGAGGAGCTGCTGCGGATCGGCCGGGTCGTCGAGGGCGAGATCGTCGTGATCATCGCCGGCAGCCCGCCAGGCATTCCCGGCTCCACCAACGCCCTGCGGATCCACCGCATCGGCGACGCGATCAACGAGGTCGCCCCCGCCTACCGCCGCTCCTGACGCGCCTCGCTACCCCGCTCGGCTTGATAGTTGAGAGTCGGCTCGGCTCGAAGGTTTGAGAGTGGCCTCGGACGACGCCGAGTCGGCTCAAAAGTGCATCTGAAAACACGCCGAGTCGGCGCAAACGTGCACGCCAGAGACGTCGAGTCGGCTCTTACGTGCATCTGAAACACGCCGAGTCGGCGCTAAAGTACGCGGTCATCCACAGGGACGAGCGCGCGGTTGTGGACAAGCGTGCATGTTTGCGCCGACTCGGCGCCCTGAGCGTGCACTTTAGAGCCGACTCGGCGTGATCTGGGTGCACGTTAGCGCCGACTCGGCGTGATTTGAGTGCACGTTTGAGCCGACTCGCGAGACACCATGTGCGCGCAGTCACAAGCTCCTGGCACAATCGGCGCGTGCTCGCCGCCCTCGCACGGATCGTGGGCCGCCGCCCGCTGCTGGTGGTGGCGAGCTGGTGCGTCCTGACGGTGCTCGGCTTCGGACTGGCGCTCGGCGTCGTCGGAGAGGGGCTCTTCCCCCGGCTGCAGCAGGGTGAGCCGACGGTGCCGGGGGAGGCGTACGACGGCAGCCAGATCCTCGCGGAACGATCGGACACCGGCCCCGTCGTCGGGCTCGCCGTCCTCGACGTCGACCTCGCCGACCCGGCGGTGGCGGAGACGCTGGCCGAGGAACTCGCGGACGCCCGCGAGGACCTCACGAGCATCGACCACGTGGCCGCCGTGGCCGACCCGATCACAGTCCCCGGCGGCCCCGCGAACCCGGAGGTCGCCACGCTGGTCGGTGCCGACGGCGATGCCTTCATGGTCTCGGTCGAGCTGGCGAACGACGACTGGACCGAGGGGTCGATGACCGCGGTCGAGGATCGGCTGACCGAGCTCGGCGACGAGCTCGAGGCCTCCGCCGACGCGGGCGAGACGATGGTGGGCGGCTACCAGCAGCTGTTCGACGCGATCACCGACCAGATCCAGGAGGACCTGAAGCACGGCGAGATGATCGCGCTGCCGCTCAGCCTGCTGGTCATGGTGGTGGTCTTCGGCGGCTTCCTGGCGGCCGGGATGCCGATCGTGGGCGCGGTGGCCTCGATCGCGATGAGCCTCGTGGGGCTCCTCGGCTTCTCCTACCTCTTCGATCTCGACGCCACCGCGGTCAACGTGGTCAGCGTCCTCGGGCTCGGCCTGTGCATCGACTACGGCCTGCTGGTGGTGTCGCGGTTCAGGGAGGAATTGCGCCGGATCGCGAGAGATCCAGCAAACGCAACAGGCACGACAGGTACGGCGAGCCCAAACAGCCCGGCGCCGCCCGCCCAGCGCAGCCGCCCCGGCAAGCACCGGCGCCCGCGACACCCCGACAACGGCGACGACCTCACCCGCGACCAGGTCCTCGACGCGCTGACGATCACGATGCGCACCGCCGGCCGGACGGTCGCCTTCTCCGCGCTCACCGTGGCGATCAGCCTCGCGGGGCTGCTCCTCTTCCGCGCCGACCTGCTCCGGGCGATCGGCGCGGCCGGGATCAGCATCGTCATGGTCGCGCTGGCGGTCGCGCTCACCCTCGTCCCGGCCCTCCTCGTGCTTCGCGGCCGCCGGATGCTGCGGCCCGGCGCGTTGTCGTGGATCCCGGGCGTGCGCGCCGTCCTCAGCCGCTTCGGCGACGTCGCGCCGGACGAGGGCTTCTTCTCCCGGCTGGCCCGGCGCACCCAGCGCCGCCCGTTCCTGACCGCCGCCTCGGTGCTGGTCGTCCTGATCCTGCTGGCGATGCCGCTGCTCGGCATGAACCTGCGCAACTCCGGCGTCGAACTGCTGCCGGTCGACGACGATCAGCGCCGCTACTTCGACACCCTGGCCGAGGAGTTCCCGGCGACGGCACTGCCGTCGATCCAGGTCGTCGGCGAGGCGAGCCCGCAGCAGATGACCAGCCTGTACGACGCCACGGAGGCGATGGCCGGCGTGGACCTGGTCACGGCGCCGGCGGACGTGGGCGGCGGCTACAGCGTCCTCAACGTCTACACCGAGGACCCGGCCAGCGACCGGTCCCGCCAGATCGCCCGGGACCTGTCGGAGACCCGGACCGACTACGAGACCTGGGTCACCGGCCAGACGGGCGGCCTCGTGGACTTCCTCGACGCGGTCCGCAGCGACGCGATCCTCGCAGGGGGCGTCGTCCTGCTCGCCACGTTCGTGCTGCTCTTCCTGATGACGGGCTCGGTGCTGATCCCGGCCAAGGCGCTCGTGATGAACGTCGTCTCGCTCGGCGCGTCGCTCGGCGTCCTGGTCTGGATCTTCCAGGAGGGTCACCTGGAGGGCGCGCTCGACTTCAGCTCGCCCGGCGGCATCGAGACCACGATCCCGATCCTGATCCTGGCCTTCGGTTTCGGGCTGGCGATGGACTACGAAGTGTTCCTGCTCAGCCGGATCAAGGAGTTCTACGACCGCGGCCTGCCCAACGACGCCGCCGTCGTCGCGGGGCTGCAACGGTCCGGGCGGATCATCACCTCGGCCGCGCTGGTGATCGTGCTGGTCTTCCTCGGCTTCGCGCTGGGAGAGCTGATCATCATCAAGGAGACCGGCGTCGGGCTCGCGGTCGCGGTGGCGATCGACGCCACGCTGATCCGCTGCCTGCTGGTGCCGGCGACGATGACCATCCTGGGCGAGTGGAACTGGTGGGCGCCCGCGCCGCTGCGCCGCGTCTACGCCCGCTGGCAGCTCAGCGAGGCCTGACCGAGGGCCGCGAGGCGGGCCTGGGACGTGTTCAGCCGAGCCCCAGCCCGTGCGCGATGACGCCGTCGGCGACCTCCCGCATCGACAGCCGCAGGTCCATCGCGGTCTTCTGGATCCAGCGGAACGCCTCGGGCTCGCTGAGCCCGAGCTGGGCCTGGATCGCCGACTTCGCGCGTTCGACCGCCTTCCTGGTCTCCAGCCGCTCGGTGAGGTCGGCGACCTCCCGCTCCAGCAGGTCGATCTCGGCGAAGCGGCTCACCGCCATCTCGATCGCCGGCACGAGGTCGCCGGGCGAGAACGGCTTGACGAGGTAGGCCATCGCCCCGGCGTCGCGCGCCCGCTCCACCAGCTCCCGCTGGGAGAAGGCGGTCAGGATCACCACCGGCGCGATCCGGTCCGCTGCAATCACCTCCGCGGCAGCGATGCCGTCCAGGATCGGCATCTTCACGTCGAGCAGCACCAGATCGGGTCGGAGCTCCCGCGCGAGGTCGATGGCGCGCTGGCCGTCGGCGGCCTCGCCGACCACGTCGTACCCCTCCTCGGCGAGCATCTCGCCCAGATCCATCCGGATCAGGGCCTCGTCCTCGGCGATCACGACGCGCGGCCGGGCGCCGGAGGACGTCGCTGGTTCTGGTCTCACAGGGCTAGGTTATGCCAGCCGGGGCCTATCCTCGCAGTGCCCGCGGGCTGGCGAGGTGCGCGGATCGGGTACCGTTTCGGCTGGTCAGCCCCGGTAGCCCAACGGCAGAGGCAGTGGTCTCAAACACCATCCAGTGTGAGTTCGAATCTCACCCGGGGCACCGAGCGAGGGCCCGACATGACCCGCCGCGCCGCGCCGCGTCAGCCTTGTTAAGGCAAAGTCACACTTGCGTAACGTCCACGGTTTGATAGCGCATCGCCCGCGCCACGGATTACGGTGGTGGGCGACCCGGAGGCGAGCCCCTGGACCCCGGACACAGATCGTGGAGGGAAGCGAGTGACGGACCGACACGCAGTTCGAAGTCTCGGGAGCGCGGCCGGCAGGACGGTCGCGGGCAGTCTCCTGCTCGCGCTGCTGTTGCCGCTGCTGGTGATGTTCGCGGCCACCCCGGCCCATGCGGAGGAGGAGCCGCCGGCGGACACTCCCGAGCCCGCGGCCTGCGAGGCCGTCATCGGGGAGAGCCGCTGCCTCAAGATCACCTATCCGGGCGCGGAGGCCAACCCCGTGCCCGGCATCAAGTACACGATCACGCTTCCGGGCGGCGAGCAGGAGGCCGTCGAGACCGACGAGTCCGGCGTCTACGTCCGCGAGGTCACCGAGGAGGGCAAGTACGGCGTCGCGCTGGTCCGCGATTCGCTCCCCGAGGGCGTCCACCTGGAGACCGGGAGCCCGGAGGAGTTCACGGGCCGGTTGTTGGAGCTGAACTCCACCAACGAGTTCACCTTCAACTTCTCGATCCGCGCCGAGGACTACGTGGCCGAGACCAGCACCTTCGACTACGTCGCCCAGAGCGCCGCCAGCGGCCTGCGGCTCGGGCTGGTGCTGGCGCTCGCGGCGGTCGGCCTCTCGCTGATCTACGGTACGACGGGCCTGTCCAGCTTCTCCCACGCCGAACAGGTGACGCTCGGCGGGATGACCTGCTACATCTTCGTCAACTGGGTCGGCCTGCCGTTCCTGGCGGCGGCCGTGCTGACCGTCGCCTTCTGCGGCTTCACCGGCTACCTGCAGGACGCGGTGATGTGGAAGCCGCTGCGACGGCGGGGGCTCGGCCTGATCCAGATGATGATCGTGACCATCGGGCTCTCGCTCGCGCTGCAGTACACCTTCCAGGTCGTGGTCGGCGCCCGCCAGGTCCGGATCATCTCCGCCAAGCCGGAGACGATCGAGATCGGCCCGGTGGTGCTCACCCTCCAGTCCTACATCGCCATGGGGATCGCGATCGTGGTGCTCACCGCGGTCGGCTACGCCCTGCTGCGCACCCGCCTCGGGCGGGCCACCCGCGCGGTCTCGGACAACCCGGCGCTCGCCCTGGCCAGCGGCATCGACGTCGACCGGGTGATCCGGCTGGTGTGGATCCTCGCGTGCGCGCTGGCGGGCCTCGCCGGCATCATGCTCGCCCTGGTCTTCAACGGCATCAAGTGGGACTCCGGGATGCAGATCCTGCTGCTGCTCTTCGCCGCGGTCACGCTGGGCGGCCTGGGCACCGCCTTCGGCGCCCTGATCGGCTCGCTGGTCATCGGGATGGTCGTCGAGCTGAGCCCCGTCTTCGGGATCCCGGGCGACCTCAAGTACGCCACCGCACTGCTGATGTTGATCCTGCTGCTGATGGTCAGGCCGCAAGGCCTGCTCGGCAAAGCGGGCCGGGTCGGATAGGGAGCAACCATGAGCAACGACGACAAGCTCACCGAGAAGCCGGCCGACCCGAACGGCACGGACCAGGTCGACATCGGGGCCCTGCCCGAGGAGCTGACCGAGACCCGCGACCTGGACGGCCGGAAGGCGGCGATCCTCACCGCGGTGATCGTCGGCGCGTTCGCCGTGATGGGCGCGGTGGCGACGTACATGAACGGCACGCTTCCGGGGATCTTCGGCTCCGTCATGCGGGAGGCGATCTCCCCGCAGACCGCGGCGGTCGCGATCGCGGTCATCGGCCTCAACATCCACTTCGGCTTCACCGGGCTGCTCAACATCGGGCAGGCCGGCTTCATGCTGCTCGGCGCCTACGGCTTCGCCATCTCGGTCGCGCAGGGCCTCTCCTTCCCGGTCGCGATCCTGATCGGGATCGGGGCCGCGGTGCTCTTCGCGCTGGTGCTCGGCATGCCGACGCTGAAGCTGCGCGGCGACTATCTGGCGATCGTCACGATCTCCGCGGCCGAGATCGTCCGGTACGTCGGCCGGCTCTCGCAGCTCACCGACTACACCGGCGGCTCTCAGGGCCTCCCCGGAGCCCGCTACAACGAACCCTTCATCGACTGGTCTTTCCTGCCCGCGACGGGACGCTTCGCCATCGGTCCCTTCGACTACCAGTGGACCGGCTCCAACGGCTGGTGGGTGCGGCTGGTCGCATGGACGCTGGTCTTCGTGATCCTCTTCGTGGTCTGGCTGCTGGTGCGCAGCCCGTGGGGGCGGCTGCTCAAGGGCATCCGCGAGGACGAGGACGCGATCCGCAGCCTCGGCAAGAACGTCTACGCCGTGAAGATGCAGGCGCTGGTGCTGGGCGGCGTCCTGGGCGCGATCGGCGGCATGCTCTATGTGCTGCCCACCTCCGTGCAGGCGGACTCGATGGGCCGCAACCTGACCTTCTTCATCTGGACCGCGCTGCTGCTCGGCGGTGCCGCGACGATCTTCGGCCCGGTGCTCGGCACGATCCTCTTCTTCTCCCTGCGGATCCTGATCCGCGGCGTCACGGACGCCTACGTGCCCGACAGCATCCTGAACACCCAGCAGGCCAACCAGTTCGCCTGGATCGTGGTCGGCGTGGTGCTGATGTTGTTGGTGATCTTCCGACCACAAGGGATCCTCGGCAACAAGAGGGAGCTGCAGTTCAATGCCTGAGTCGACGACCGTCGCCAGCCTGGCCGATCCCGCCGTACGCCGCGGCCTGATCGCGACCATCGACCCGGCCCCCGGCAGCGCCAAGCCCGATCCGATCCTCAAGGTCGACAACGTCGTGCGCCAGTTCGGCGGCATGACCGCGGTCGACGTCGACCATCTCGAGGTGCAGCGCGGGGTGATCACCGCGCTGATCGGGCCCAACGGCGCCGGCAAGACCACCTTCTTCAACCTGATCACCGGCTTCGACCGGCCCAGCTCGGCCAAGACCCTGCTGCATCGCCCCGACAAGCCGGCCCACTGGTCGTTCGACGGCCGGACGCTGGACAACACCTCGGCCTCCGCGGTCTCGCGCGCCGGCATGGTGCGGACCTTCCAGCTGACCAAGGTGCTCGGCCGGATGACCGTCATGGACAACATGATGCTCGGCGCGCGCGGCCAGACCGGGGAGAACCTGCTGCTGTGCTGGCTGAAGCCGACCTGGTCGGCCCAGGAGCGCGAGGTCGAGCAGAAGGCGCTCGAGCTGCTCGACAGGTTCAAGCTCTACGCCAAGAAGGACGACTACGCGGCCAGCCTGTCCGGGGGGCAGCGCAAGCTCCTGGAGATGGCCCGGGCGCTGATGAGCGACCCGACGATGATCATGCTCGACGAGCCGATGGCGGGGGTGAACCCGGCGCTGACGCAGTCCCTGCTCGGCCACATCCAGGGCCTGCGGGACCAGGGGACGACCGTGCTCTTCGTCGAGCACGACATGCACATGGTCCGGCACATCTCGGACTGGGTGGTGGTGATGGCCGAGGGCCGGATCATAGCCGAGGGCGAGGCGGGCGTGGTGATGTCCGATCAGTCGGTCATCGACGCCTACCTGGGCGCGCACCACGACACCGACCTGGGCGACGACTCGTTGCTCGAGGACCCACCCGACCCCGGGTCCGGGGCAGAGGAGCGTGAGCGATGACCGAGCAGGCCGTGATCGAGGCCAGCGACGTGGTCGCCGGCTACCTCCCCGGGGTCAACATCCTCAACGGGTGCAGCCTGGTGGCCTACCCCGGCGAGATGATCGGGATCATCGGCCCCAATGGCGCGGGCAAGTCGACGCTGCTCAAGGCGATGTTCGGGCTGGTACGGATCCACTCCGGGACGGTCACCCTCAAGGGCGAGGACATCACCAACGCGCGCACCAACCGCCTGGTTGAGGCGGGCGTCGGGTTCGTGCCGCAGACCAACAACGTCTTCCCGAGCCTGTCCATCGAGGAGAACCTGAGGATGGGGCTCTTCCTGCGGCCGAAGAAGGTCGCCGAGCGGCTCGCGGCCATGTGGGACCTCTTCCCCGTGCTCCACGAGCGCCGCAGCCAGAGCGCCGGCGCGCTCTCGGGCGGCGAGCGGCAGTCGCTGGCGATGGCGCGCGCGCTGATGATGGAGCCGTCGGTGCTGCTGCTCGACGAGCCGTCGGCCGGCCTGTCGCCGGTGCGGCAGGACGAGACCTTCCTGCGGACCCGGATGATCAACAAGACCGGCGTCTGCGTGGTGATGGTGGAGCAGAACGCCCGCCGCTGCCTGCAGATCTGCGACCGCGGCTACGTGCTTGACCAGGGCCGCGACGCCCACACCGGGACCGGCCGCGACCTCGCCAACGACCCGAAGGTGATCGAGCTCTACCTTGGCACCCTGGCCGCCGATGTCGACAGCGCCAAGGACGACGCGACCCACTGAGGTACGACGACCAAGGGCCCCGGACCGTGTGGTCCGGGGCCCCTCGTCGTACTCAGGTGGTGCTCAGATCCTCGAGGTCAGCCCTTCGCGCCCTGAACGGTGTCCGTGCGCTGCGGGTTGTTCTCCTCGTCGAAGGTGTAGACGCCCACGTACGCCGAGGACGGGTCGTTCTCGTCATCGAACGGACCGATGCCCGAGGGACCGGTGTAGTGGATGTCCTTGCCCTCGTCGAGCAGCGTGACGCAGTCGGCGTACGTGGCGCACTCCTCGCCGCCGTCGGCGCCGGAGACCGCGTGCAGGTTGGCCTGGATGGTCTCGGGCGTGGTGTCGCCACCCTTGACCGCGGCCAGCGCCGCCAGGATCACGGCGTCGTAGGACTCCGCACCGTAGGAGAAGTCGGCGAGCTCGGTGTTCTCGGCGAAGTCGTACCACCCGGTGAGGCGGTCCTTGAAGGCGGCGTCGGGGTCGTTGCCGGGGATGGTGCCGATGGCGCCCTCGAGGGTGCCGGGCTCGAACGCGTCGCCGTAGGCGGAGGTGTTGCCGTCGGTCATGTAGACCTTGGACATGTCCCAGCCGGCGTTCTGGAGCTCGGGGACGATCGCCTTGGTTTCGTCGAAGGCCAGGACGACGATCGCGTCCGGGTTGGCGTTGAGCGCGCCGGTGACCTCGGCGGAGAAGCTGGTCTGTCCGGGCGGGAACTCGTCGCCCTGTCCCTTGCCGCCGTAGACGACCTCGCCGCCGGAGTCCTCGATGACGCCCTGGGTCACGTTGCGCAGGCCCGTGCCGTAGGAGTCGTTGAAGACGATGAAGGCGACCTTCTGGTTGCCGTCGGAGACGATCTGGTTGCCCAGCGCGTCGCCCTGGATGGTGTCCGGGGGAGCGGTGCGGAAGTAGAAGTCGGAGACGCCGCTCAGGTGGACGCCGGTGTTCGCCGGGGAGATCTGGACGATCGGGGCGCCGGTGATCGCGTCGAGCATGATGTCGGTCACCGAGGAGGACGCGGCGCCGACGACGATCGAGGCCTTGCCGGAGACGGCCTGCTGGGCCGAACCGTTGGCGACCGAGGCGTCGGTGGCGTCGCCGGAGTCCAGGATCACCTGGCAGGCGTCGGCGCCGCCGACACCGCCGGCGGCGTTGAGGTCGGAGACGGCCAGGCCCACGCCGGCGATCTCCGGGGGGCCGAGGAAGGCGAGGTTGCCGGTGATCGGCAGGATGCCCGCGACCTTGAACGTGTCGGCGCTCGAGGTGTCGTTGCCGCACTCGTCCTTGGTGAAGGTCTCCTCCTCGGCGGTCGGCTCGTCGGAGGCGTCGGGCTCGGACTCGGTGTCGGAGCCGCAGGCGGTCAGCGTCAGCGCGAGCACGGCCGCGCCCGCCATCGCCTTCAGCCATGGTGCGGAAGTTCGGTTCACAATCTCAGACCTTTCTGTCTGTTCGAGATCCCTATTCGATCCTCACCCTGCCACGGAGCAAGGCTCAGCGTGGTCACAGTATGTCGGTGAGACCAAGCGGGATTCCGCCACACCGGCGTCGTTAGCGAACCGTTACGGTCTTTACCATAAGTTGCCGACGAGCGCCACCAGCAGGGGCGCGACGACCAGCGCGGGCAGGAAGTCGGCGACCGGGATCTGCCGGATCCGCAGCAGCCGGAGCGCGATCCCGATCAGCAGCAGCCCGCCGACCGCGGTCAGTGCGGCCACGTGCGCCTCGGGCAGGACGTCGCCCAGCGCGATCCCGACCAGGGTCAGCGACCCCTGATAGACCAGCACGGTCAGCGCGCTGGCCGCGACCCCCCAGCCGAACGACGCGGCGAACGCCAGCGCCGCGAAGCCGTCCAGCGACGCCTTGAGCAGCAGCATCTCCGAGCTGCCGCCGAGCCCTTCGGTGATCGGCCCGAGGATCGAGAGCGGGCCGGTGCAGAAGACCAGCGACGCGGTCAGGAAGCCCTCGGTGAAGCGGTGTTGCTCCTCGGCTCCCGCGGACCGGGTCAGCCGGCGTTGCAGTGCCGCGCCGAGCCCCTCGAGCCGGTCCTCCAGCCGCAGCGCCGAGCCGGCGAGGCCGCCGATGAGGAGCGAGGCGAGCACGATGAGCATCGGCGCCTGCTCGCCGACGTACCCTGACAGTGCCGGGCTGGTGACCTCCCAGGCGGTGAGCAGCGCGATGAGGAAGGTCACCAGGCCGAGGCCGTCGGTGATCAGGTCGCGCGTGCGCTGCGGCAGCCGATGACCGAGCAGCACGCCGAGGCCGGCGCCGACCAGCACGGTGAGGATGTTGACCAGCGTGCCCAGGCCCGGAATGGCTCGACTCCTCGTGATGTGTCGGTGGTGTGTGGCTGTGCGGTGGCGTGCGTTTCGGCACCTGCCGGCCCGAGGTGGGCCGGCCGTCTCGGGGGAAAGGTATTCCTGACTTTCCCACCACCCGGGCGGCAGCGTACTGTCGTGCCCGGGCCGCTCGCGAACGGGGGAGTGCCGGCTCGAGGGTTAGTCAGAATCTGGAAGGGGACCTTCGATGAGCCGCACACCCGTCAACCTTCGCGATGCCGTGATCGGCGACATCCCCGACCTGGTGGCGCTGTGGGCGCCGGTGATGCGCCGGGCGGACGCCGAGGCTCTGGCCGAGGACCTGGCGATCGCGCTCGCCGACTGCGCGGCCGACCCCGGGCAGCGGATCGTCGTCGCCGAGCTCGACGGCCGGTTCGCCGGGGCCGCGCACCTGAGGGCGACCACGATCAGCCCGATCAACCTCGAGCCCGTGGTCCACGTCGTCGCCCCGCACGCGGTGCCCGACCTGCGTCGCCACGGCGTCGGTACGGCGCTGCTCGAGGCCGCTGCCGCCTTCGCCGAGGAGCACGGGGTCACCCATGTCGCCGCCGGCGCCGTCGCGGGCTCGCGGGAGGGCAACCGCTTCCTGGCGCGCCTCGGCCTCGCGCAGTTCGCGACCGTGAGGGTGGCGCCGCTGCACGTGCTCCGCTCGCGGCTCGCCTCGCGCCGCCGGGCGGCGGTCTCCGCCCGACCCAGCGCCTCCGCCCGGCCGGTCGGCCGGCCCGTCGCCCAGGTCGTCGAGGCGCGCCGCTCCCAGCGGCACCGCTCCCGCCAGGCGACCTGACCCGGAGAACACGCCGAGTCGGCGCATCTGTGCACGAGAAACACGCCGAGTCGGCGCAAAAATACGTCTGGTGCCTGCCGAGCTGACTAGTCCTGCCGCTTGGCGGGGGTCGCGGGGATCAGCGCGCAGGTGATCCGCGCCGTACACAGCCGCTGGCCCTGCTCATCGCTGAGGACGACGTCGTACGTCGCCACCGACCGGCCCAGGTGCGCCGCGGTCGCCACCCCGGTGACCAGCCCCCGGGTGGCCGGGCGGTGATGGGTGGCGTTGATGTCAACGCCGACGCAGATCTTGCCTAGGCCGTGGCCGTGGATGCCCGCGCCGACCGACCCGAGCGTCTCGGCCAGGGCGACCGACGCGCCGCCGTGGAGCAGCCCGAAGGGCTGGGTGTTGCCGGCCACCGGCATCGTCGCCACCACGCGTTCGGCGGAGATCGCGACGAGCTCGACGCCGAGCTTCTCGTTCAGCCCGCCCAGCCCGTAGGGCAGCGAGGCGACGAACTCCGGGATCGAGATCTCATCGGCCATGGCCCGATTGTGACCGACGGACCTCGATCGGCGGCGTCCAGGGCTGTCGGCGGTGGCGGATAGGCTCACCATCGTGTCTTCGAGCGACTCCCACTCCGTGCCCGCAGCCCCGCCGCGCCTGTTGCTGCTCGACGGCCACTCGCTGGCCTACCGTGCCTTCTTCGCGCTGCCTGTGGAGAACTTCTCGACCACGACCGGCCAGCACACGAACGCGGTCTACGGCTTCACCTCGATGCTCATCAACGTGCTGCGCGACGAGCAACCGACCCACATCGCGGTCGCCTTCGACAAGTCGCGACAGACCTTCCGGCTCGAGCAGTACGCCGACTACAAGGCCAAACGCAACAAGACCCCCGACGAGTTCCGCAGCCAGCTCCCGCTGATCCAGGAGGTGCTGAGCGCGCTGCGCATCCCCTACCTCGAGCTCGACGGCTATGAGGCCGACGACATCATCGCGACCCTGGCGACCCAGGCCGAGGCGGTCGGGATCGAGGTGCTGATCCTCACCGGCGACCGCGACTCGCTGCAGCTGGTCAGCGGCGCGACGACGGTGCTCTACCCGATGCGCGGCGTCTCCGACCTGTCGCGGATGGACCCGGCGGCCGTCGAGGCGAAGTACGGCGTCCCGCCCCACCGCTATCCCGAGCTCGCCGCCCTCGTCGGCGAGGCCAGCGACAACCTGCCCGGCGTGCCGCTGGTCGGCCCGGGCGTGGCGGCCAAGTGGCTGTCGCAGTACGACGGCCTCGACAACCTCATCGCCCAGGCCGACACGATCACGGGCAAGCGCGGAGAGAACCTGCGCGCCCATCTCGGCGACGTGATCCGCAACCGGCAGCTCAACGCGCTGGTGCGCGACCTCGAGCTGGCGCTGGGGCCGGACGACCTGGCGGTGCGGCCGTGGGATCGCCAGGAGGTGCACACCCTCTTCGACGGCCTGGAGTTCCGGGTGCTGCGGGATCGGCTCTTCGAGACCCTGAGCGCCGAGGAGGAGATCGACGACTCGGGCTTCTCGATCGACCCGACCCGGCTGGAGCCCGGCCAGGCGGCCGGCTGGCTGGCCGAGCACGCGGCTCCGGGCGGGGAGCGGGTCGGGGTCGCCGTCCAGGGCGCCTGGCGGGCCGGCACCGGCGAGGTGTTCTCGGTCGCGCTCGCCGCGGCCGACGGCGCCGCCTGCTGGCTGGACGCCGCCGCGGTCTCGCCGGCCGACGATCAGGCGCTCGCCGACTGGCTGGCCGACCCTGAGGCCGCGAAGGTCATGCACGACGCCAAGGGCCCGATGCTGGCGATGGCGGCCCGGGGCTGGCCGCTCGCGGGACTGGTGAGCGACACGGCCCTGGCGGCGTACCTGGTCCGCCCCGACCAGCGCTCCTTCGACCTGGGCGACCTGACGCTGCGCTACCTCAAGCGCGAGCTGCGCCAGGAGGCCGCGGACGACGGCCAGCTCAGCTTCGACGCGATCGACGACACAGGCCCCGACACCGCGATGCTCCACGCGCGCGCCGTGCTCGACCTGGCCGAGGCGCTCGACACCGAGGTCGCCGACCACGGCGGCACCCGGCTGCTGGCCGAGGTGGAGCTGCCGCTGGTCGACCTGCTGGCCCGGATGGAGCAGACCGGGATCGCGGTCGACCACGACCACCTGACCGGGCTCGAGTCGCACTTCTCCGCCGAGGTCGCGGCGGCCGCGGAGGACGCCTTCTCGGTGATCGGCAAGGAGATCAACCTCGGCTCGCCCAAGCAGCTGCAGGTGGTGCTCTTCGACGAGCTCGGCATGCCGAAGACCAAGCGCACCAAGACCGGCTGGACCACCGACGCCGAGGCGCTGCAGCAGCTGTACGAGAAGACCGAGCACCCGTTCCTGACCGCGCTGCTGCGCCACCGGGACGTGATCCGGCTCCGGCAGACCATCGAGGGGCTGCTGAAGACGATCGCGGACGACGGCCGGATCCACACGACGTTCAACCAGACGATCGCGGCCACCGGCCGGCTCTCCAGCACCGACCCCAACCTGCAGAACATCCCGATCCGCACCGAGGAGGGCCGCCGGATCCGCGAGGCCTTCGTCGTCGGGCAGGGCTTCGAGTCGCTGATGACGGCCGACTACAGCCAGATCGAGATGCGGATCATGGCCCACCTCTCGGCCGACGAGCTGTTGATCGAGGCCTTCCGGTCCGGGCAGGACTTCCACTCGATCACCGCCTCGCGCGTCTTCGGCGTGCCCGCCGAGGAGGTCGACACCGGGATGCGCGCCAAGATCAAGGCGATGAACTACGGGCTCGCCTACGGGCTGTCCGCCTACGGGCTCTCTCAGCAGCTGCGGATCACGCCGCCCGAGGCGCGGGTGCTGATGGACGACTACTTCGAGACATTCGGCGGGGTGCGCGACTACCTCGCCGGGGTGGTGGACGAGGCGCGTCGTACCGGCTTCACCGAGACCATCCTCGGGCGCCGGCGCTACCTGCCCGACCTGACCAGCGACAACCGGCAGCGACGCGAGATGGCCGAGCGGATGGCGCTCAACGCGCCGATCCAGGGCTCCGCGGCCGACCTGATCAAGGTCGCGATGCTCGGCGTCGCCCGGTCGCTGGAGGCCGAGGGGTTGTCGTCGCGGCTGCTGCTCCAGGTCCACGACGAGCTGGTGCTCGAGGTCGCGCCGGGGGAGCGGCCCGCGCTGGAGTCGTTGGTACGACGGGAGATGGCCGCCGCCGCGGACCT
>JBDHZS010000012.1:0-34233 GCA_039812025.1 Nocardioides sp.
CCACCGACCCCGAGCCCACCGACCCCGAGCCCACCGACCCCGAGCCGACCGACCCCGAGCCCACCGACCCTGAGCCCCAGCCCACCGAGGTCGACCTCGCGCTGACTCCGCTCACCGTCAGCGACGAGACCGGCAGCTGGTTCATCCTGACCTTGCTGGAACTGCTCGGCATCAAGGACGCGGAGTCGTGGCAGGTCTACGTGATCACCACCGGCGTCGAGGGCATGAGCGACGTCGACGAGGGCGCTACGACCACGCTCCAAGCGTCCGTCTCCGGCGCGCGCACGATTCTCGACATCGATCTCGGCTGCGCGCCCGTGGACATCACGACCACCCAGACCTGCGCGGTGACCGCCGACACCCGGTTCCGGTTCCTCGTCGTCGTGGAGCCTGCCGCAACGGATGTCACCGCGACCTTCGAGATCGCCGTACCCGAGGGCCACCGCGACACGGATGAGACCAACAACACGCGGTCCACCAGCCTGCCGCCCGGGGAGTAGCCAGCTTCGCGCCGAACCCTGTCGGTGGGCACCGTTAGGCTTCCGCCATGACCATCCCCACCGACCCGTGGCCCGCGCCGCGGGCGCCGCGCGGCCTCGACGTCGCGGTCTCGCTGCCGGGGAGCAAGTCGCTGACCAACCGCGCCCTGGTGCTGGCGGCGCTGGCGGACGGTCCGAGCGTCGTAAGACGCGCGCTGCGGTCCCGGGACACCACCCTGATGGCCGGGGCGCTGTCGGCGCTGGGGGCGCAGCTCGACACCTCCGGCGAGGACTGGGCGGTGACCCCGGCGCCCTTCGACCGGCCGGCGACGGTCGACTGCGGGCTGGCCGGGACCGTGATGCGGTTCGTGCCACCGGTCGCGGGGCTGTCGTCGGGCTCGGTGGCCTTCGACGGCGACGCACACATGCGCAACCGGCCCGTCGGCGAGATCCTCGGCGCGCTGAGGAGCCTGGGCATCGACGCCTCCGGCGACCGGCTCCCCTTCACCGTGCACGGGACCGGGTCGGTGCCGGGCGGCCCCGTGACGATCGACGCCTCGTCGTCGTCGCAGTTCGTCTCGGCGCTGCTGCTGGCGGGCGCACGCTACGACCGCGGTGTCGACGTGCGGCACGAGGGCAGGCCCGTGCCGTCGCTCCCCCACATCGAGATGACCGTGGCGATGTTGCGCGAGCACTCGGTGGATGTCGACGACGCCGAGCCCGACCGGTGGCGAGTCGCGCCCGGGCCGGTGCGCGCGGTCGACCACACGATCGAGCCGGACCTGTCCAACGCCGCGCCGTTCGTGGCACTGGCCGCGATCACCGGCGGCACCGTCCTCGTGCGCGACTGGCCGCACACGACCACCCAGGCGGGCGACGCGCTGCGCGACATCCTCGACCTGATGGGTTGCGAGGTCTCGCTGGGCGCCGACGGGCTGCGGGTCACCGGGCCGGACACGCTGCGCGGGGTCGACCTCGACCTGCACGACGTGGGCGAGCTCACCCCGGCGCTCGCGGCGCTGTGCGCGCTGGCCGACTCGCCGTCACACCTACGCGGCGTCGCCCACATCCGCGGCCACGAGACCGACCGGCTCGCCGCGCTGGCGGCGGAGCTGGGCAACCTCGGCGCCGACGTGAGCGAGCTCGACGACGGGCTCGCGATCCGGCCGGCCCGGCTGCACGGTGGGGTGTTCCGCACCTACGCCGACCACCGGATGGCCCACGCCGGGGTGATCCTCGGGGCCGCCGTCGACGAGGTGCGCGTCGAGGACGTCGCCACCACCTCCAAGACCTTCCCCGACTTCGCGGGCTTCTGGGAGCGGCTGATCAGCGGTGCGGGTCACGGCGTGGGGGCGCCCGCGTGAGGGGTCGCTACACCGAGGACGACCCCGAGCACTACGAGCGCCCGCGGCGCCGGACCCGCCCGCGCACGAAGGAGCGGCCCAGCTACGCCGACGCCGTCGACGCCCGGGTGGTGACGGTGGACCGGGGCCGGTTCACGCTCGACGTCGGCGGGACCACCGTGGTCGCGATGAAGTCCCGGCCGCTGGGACGCAAGGGCGTCGTGGTCGGCGATCGGGTGCGGGTGGTCGGGGACGTCTCGGGCGCCGACGGGAGCCTGGCCCGGATCGTGGAGGTGGCGGACCGGGACACGGTGCTGCGTCGTACCGCCGACGACGACGATCCGGTCGAGCGGATCATCGTCGCGAACGCCACCCAGCTCGTCGTCGTGGTCGCACTCGCCGATCCCGAGCCGCGCACGGGGCTGATCGACCGGGCGTTGGTGGCGGCCTACGACGCGGGCCTCGAGCCGTTGCTGTGCCTGACCAAGGCGGACCTGGCCGACCCGGGGCAGTTGGTGGCGACGTACCGGGCGCTCGGCGTGCCGTGGGTCGTCACCCAACGCGGCGGGCCGCTGTCCGAGCTTCGAGACAGGCTCGCCGGCGAGGTCTCCGTGCTCGTCGGCCACAGCGGCGTCGGCAAGTCGACGCTGGTCAACGCGCTGGTGCCCGACGCCCACCGCGACGTCGGGATCGTCAACGCCGTGACCGGCCGCGGCCGGCACACCTCGACCTCGGCGATCCTGCTGCCGCTGCCCGGTGGCGGCTACATCGTGGACACGCCGGGGATCCGCTCGTTCGGGCTGGCCCACGTCTCGCCGCAGCAGGTGCTCCGGGCCTTCCCCGACCTGCTCGCGCTCACCGACGAGTGCCCCCGCGGCTGCACCCACGCGGCTGGCGAGCCGGAGTGCGGCCTCGACCGGCCCTCGGCCGACGCCGCCGAGCGCATCGCGTCGTTCCGGCGGCTGCTCTCCGCCCGCGACAATCCCTGACCCACTTCCTCCGCAGGTCGTTTCGCGCCCAGGGCGAGGGTCGTCAGCCGTTGATGTAGCTGTCGAGCTGGTCGCGCTCGAACTCGAGCTGGCTGATCCGGTGCTTGACCACGTCGCCGATGCTGATGATCCCAACGAGGGCGCCCTCGCCGATCACGGGCACGTGCCGGATCCGGTGCTCGGTCATCAGCGCCATCAGGTCGTCGAGCCGCTCCTCGGCGTCGGCGGTGTGGACCCGCACGGTCATGATCTCCGCCACCGGAGAGTCGAGCAGCGACGCCGAGCCGGCCAGACGTCGTACGACGTCGCGCTCGGAGACGATGCCATCGACCGCCGATCCGTCCTGGCTGACGACGACGGCACCGATGTTGTAGTCGGTCAGCAGCGCGAGCAGATCGCGCACCGTGGCGTCGGGGGAGATGGTGATGACGTCCTGGCTGGGCTTGCCTTGGAGCACGTCCTGAATACGCATCGATCCTCCTGCGTGAAGGGGTGAAGTCCACCGTAGCCCGCCCGCGATGCCTTATGCACCCATCGTGTCCCGGTGTGCGGACGTGTTGCGGGTCGGCCGGGGGCTCCTCAGCCCAGCGGCGGTACGTCGTCGCCGAGCTGGACCCGCTGCCGCGGCCGGAGGTCGGAGACCGAGCCGGGGCCGCGGCGCGGCTGGTCCGGGTCGTCGGCGTCGTGGGCCGACGCGCCGAGGAAGGCCAGCGCCGCCTCGTGCAGGTGGCCGTTGCTGGCGAGCGCGTTGCCGCCCCATGGCCCGTCGTCCCCGGCCAGCGAGGTGAACCGCCCCCCGGCCTCCCGCACGATGACGTCCAGCGCGGCCATGTCGTAGGTCTCCAGGTCGGGCTCGGCCGCCAGGTCGACCGCGCCCTCGGCGAGCAGCATGTAGGACCAGAAGTCGCCGTACGCGCGGGTCCGCCAGCAGCGGCGCATCAGCGACATGAAGTCGTCGAGCCGGCCGAAGTCGTCCCAGCCGCCGAGGCTCGCATACGACAGCGAGGCGTCCTCGAGGCGGCGGATGTCCGAGACCTGGCAGCGGGCGGCCTTCAGCAGGGACTTGCCGGTCCACGCGCCGTGGCCCGTCGAGGCCCACCACCGGCGCTGCAGCGCCGGCGCCGAGACCACCGAGAGCACCACCTCGCCGTCGACGGCCAGCGCGATCAGGGAGGCCCACACGGGGACGCCGCGCACGAAATTCTTGGTGCCGTCGATCGGGTCGATGATCCACTGCCGCTGGGAGTGCCCGGTGGTGCCGTGCTCCTCGCCGATCACCGCATCACGGGACCGCACCCGGCCCAGTGTGCGCCGGATCGCCTGCTCGACCGCGAGGTCGGCCTCGGTCACCGGAGTCACGTCAGGCTTGGTCATCACGTGCAGGTCCAGCGCCCGGAACCGCGCCATCGTCAGCGAGTCCGCGTCGTCGGCCAGCAGATGCGCCAGGCGCAGATCGTCGGTGTAGTCGGGCTCGGGTGGCATGGGCACAGGCTATGCCCCGGCGGACCGGTCCGGGGTAGGACGTTCGTAGGATCGAGCCATGGACAAGCCCGAAATCGACTTCCCCGGCCCCGAGACGCCCGACGACCTGGTGATCATCGACGTGATCGAGGGCGACGGCGCTCAGGCCACCGCAGGCTCGACCGTCTCCGTGCACTACGTCGGCGTCGCGCACTCGACGGGCGAGGAGTTCGACGCGTCGTACAACCGCGGCACGCCGCTGCAGTTCCGGCTCGGCGTCGGCCAGGTGATCAAGGGCTGGGACGACGGCGTGCAGGGCATGAAGGTCGGCGGGCGCCGGCAGCTGGTGATCCCGCCGCACCTCGGGTACGGCGACCGCGGCGCCGGCGGCGTCATCAAGCCCGGCGAGACGCTGATCTTCGTCTGCGACCTCGTGGCAGTCTCCTGAGGCTCTTTGTCCCTGGCCACATCCGTCCCGCCCTCCTCCGCTTCATCAAGTTATCCCGGTGGCGTCGCACTCCGCACGGCGTACCCACCCCGAAAAGTGCTGCTCCAGCTGGATAACTTGATGAAGCAACACACCAGTGGGACGGCAGCGGACGCGGTACGGCGGTACGGCGCGGCTCAGTGCCCGAGCAGCACCGAGACGGCGTGGATGGCGACCCCGACGAGCCCGCCGACGATGGTGCCGTTGATCCGGATGAACTGCAGGTCGCGGCCGACGTGCAGCTCGATCCGGCGGGCCGCCTCCTTGCCGTCCCAGCGCTCGATCGTGTGGGTGATGACCGTGGTGACCTCATCCCCGTAGCGCTTGACCGCGAAGACAGCGACGTCGGCGGCTGTGTTGTCCAGCCGCTCGCGCAGCTCGGCGTCGGCGTTGAGCCGCTCCGCGAAGCGGGCGAGCTCCACCGCGAGCCGCTCGCGCACCGCGCCATAGGGGTCGTTGAGCGAGGAGATGAGCGCCCGGCGCAGCGCGTTCCACACGGCGACCGAGGTCTCGACGACGGCCCGGTGCGTCAGCACCCGCTCCTTGAACGCCTCGGCCCGCGCCTGCACCTCGGGGTCGTGGAGCAGGTCGTGCGCGAGCTGGGTGAGCATCGAGTCGAGAGCCGCCCGCGCGTGGTGCTGCGGATCATTGCGAATTTCAGCGACCCAACGCACCGTCTCGGTGTACACGCGCGCGGTGACCGCCTGGTTGACCCGGGGCGGCGACCACCACGGGGCGCGCTCGGCGAGCACCTCGGTGACGGTGTCGGGGTTCTTCAGGAGCCACTCGTGCAGCTCGGCGAGGGCGAGGTCCACCAGCGGGTGGTGGAGATCGTCGCGCACCACCTCGTCGAGCAGCCCACCGAGCAGCGGCGCGATCGGCTCCTCGACGATCCGCGGCAGGATCGCGTTGGCGACCAGATCCTCCACGTGCTCGTCGGTGACCTTGCCGAGCCCGATCGCGGCGACCTCGGCCACCTCGTCCACCACCCGGTGCGCGTTGTCGGGGACCGACAGCCAGCGCCCGACCCGCTCGGAGATCGTCGCCGCCGCGACCCGGTCGCGGATGACCACCTCCTGCAGGAAGTTCTCCCCCACGAACTGCTGCAGCCCGCGGCCGAGGTCGTCCTTGCGCCTCGGGATGAGCGCCGTGTGCGGGATCGGCAGCCCGAGCGGGTGCTTGAAAAGCGCCGTCACCGCGAACCAGTCGGCGATCGCGCCCACCATCGACGCCTCCGCGCCGGCGTTCACGTAGCCCCAGAAGCCGTCGAGGCCGAGCGTCGCGACGTACACCGCCGCCGCCGCCAGCAGCAGCCCGACCGCGACGCTGCGCATCTGGCGCAGTCCCCGGCGTCGTACGGCGTCCGCGGCGGGGTCCGCGCCGAGCTCCGGGACGGCCTTGTGCAGACCGCCGCGCTCTCTCGCTTCGCTCACGGGTTCATCGTGCCCGACGACGCCACACAGCGAGCCAGACACGCCACGCATCGGCGCTTCACGGCCTCTACCCGACCCGATGCCCCACAATGGCTCAGTGACCACCGTGATCACCTTCGGCACTTTCGACGTCTTCCATATCGGGCACCTGCGGGTGATCGAGCGTGCCGCCGCGCTCGGCGACCGGCTCGTCGTCGGGGTCAGCGCCGACGCGCTCAACCTCCGCAAGAAGGGCCGCGAGCCGGTCTACAGCCAGCACGAACGGATGGAGATCGTGTCCGCGCTGAAGGCGGTGGACGAGGTCTTCCTGGAGGAGAGCCTCGAGCTCAAGGGTGACTACATCAAGCAGTACGGCGCCGACAAGCTCGTGATGGGCGACGACTGGGCCGGCCGCTTCGACGAATTCAAGAGTCTGTGCGAGGTGGTCTACCTTCCCAGGACACCGGCGATCTCGACCACCGCGCTGATCGAGAAGATCTCGAGCACGGACGCTTGAGGTGACACGCCGTACTCGACTTCCCGGGCGCTTCGGGTTTTGAAACCGCGCGAGACGGGTAGACGCGCCCGAGAAGTCTTCGAACAGGAGAGATGCATGCGACGCACGTTCATTGCGGCAGTAGCGCTGGCGACCACCGCCGGCCTGGCCGCAGCCGTCCCCGCGACGGCCGTCACGGGCAAGGTCACCACGACCCGGCCCGTGCTGGCCGGGGCGCCGTTCCAGCCCGACGGACGGGTGGGGGTGCCGTCGCCTCCGAGCAGCCAGGCCGACCACGCCACCGAGGCCCTCCAAACGGCCGAGGAGAGCCTGGCCGGGCACCTCAACGAGGGCTCCGGCGTCGGCGATCCGGCGGACAAGACCGACGTGACCCTCGCGCTGCTGGAGGTCTTCCGGACGCGCGACGAGCTGTCGGGCGACGCCCGCAAGCGGGCCGACGATCTCCTCCAGCGGCCGACCAACGACCCCAACGACCCGTTCGGCAACGGCTACACCGTCAAGTCGAAGAAGAAGTGCAACAGCAGCCTGTGCGTCCACTGGGTGCCGTCGACCAAGCACAAGGCGACGAAGAAGTGGGCCAAGACCAGCCTCAAGGTCTCCACCAAGGCCTGGAAGCTGATGACCAAGAAGCTTGGCTACTCCAAGCCGCCGCACGACGGCAAGCGGGGCGGCAACAAGAAGCTCGACGTCTACCTCAAGGACACGGGGGCGTACGGCGTCTACGGCTACTGCTCGCCCGAGGGCATCCGCGGGCGCCACGACAAGGCCTTCGGCTACTGCGTGCTCGACAACGACTTCGCGCGCTCGCAGTTCCCGACCAACTCCCCCAAGGGCAACCTGAAGGTCACGGCCGTCCACGAGCTCTTCCACGCGATCCAGTTCGGGTACGACGTCTACGAGGACCGCTGGCTGTACGAGTCGACCGCCGTGTGGATGGAGGAGCGCTTCGCCGACAGCGTCAACGACAACCGGCAGTACCTCGCCTACAGCCAGGTCACCTACCCCTACATGCCGCTCGACCTCGGGCCGAACTCCTCCACGCCGGGTTTCTGGTACGGCAACTGGGCGTTCTGGGAGTACCTGAGCGAGCGCAAGGGCAACGGCGTGGTCAAGAAGGTCTGGAACGCCGCCGCCGACGGCCCCGGTAAGAACCGGCATTCGGTGTACGCCATCAAGAGCGTGCTGGGCGGCAAGGGATTCCGCGGCACGTTCGCGAAGTACTCGGCCGCCCTCGCGCGTCCGGGCGCGAACTGGAAGGAGGGCAAGCACTGGCCCAATCCGGGCGTCTCCACCGTCACGCTGGCCCGCTCCGACTCCAGGTCCTACTCCGGTCAGCTCGATCACCTGGCCTCCGACACCATCCGTTTCAGGCCCGGCTCGGGAGCGAGCAAGCTCAAGGTCAACGCGAAGACGCTCGGCAGCAAGAAGGGCGGCGCCGTCGTGATCACCGTGGTGAAGAAGAACGGCAAGACCGACAAGCACGTCCTCGGGAACAAGAAGGGCAAGGCCAGCAAGAAGGTGGCCTTCAGCTCTGCCAAGATCGCCTCGGTCGACGTCACCCTGGTCAACGGCAGTACGACGTACCGCAACTGCAACAGCGGGACCGCCTGGGCCTGCGGCGGCTACTCCAAGAACGACAACATCCCCTCGACGGTCAGGGTCAAGGCCAGCTGACCTGGCGCCGACTCGGCTCTTAGGTGCACTCAGATCACGCCGAGTCGGCTCGAAGGTGCACGAGAATCACGCCGAGTCGGCGCTAACGTGCACGAGAATCACGCCGAGTCGGCGCTAACGTGCACGGTCATCCACAACCTACGTATCGGGCCTGTGGATGGCCGCGTACTTTGGCGCCGACTCGGCGCGTTTCAGATGCACGTAAGCGCCGACTCGGCGTGTTTCAGATGCACCTTTGAGCCGACTCGGCGGGTCTTTCGTGCACCTTCGAGCCGACTCGCGGGTCAGGGGACGTCGCCGCGCTGGACGAGGGCGTCGGTGAGCAGCGTGACCAGCGCCTCGAGCTGGACGTCGACGGAGCTGCCGACCTCCTCGTCCGAGCCGTCGAGGGCCTTGGCGGCCAGCCCGGCCTTGGAGTCGATCAGCTCGGCGATCCGGGTGTCGATCGTCTGCGCGGCGATGATCCGCCACGCGGTGACGGGCTCGGCCTGGCCGATCCGGTGCACCCGGTCGATCGCCTGCGTCTGCTCGGCGGCGGTCCACGACAGCTCGGAGAGCACCAGGTTGGAGGCGACCTGGAGGTTGACGCCGACGCCGGCGGCCATCAGCGAGCAGACGATCACCGACACGTCGGGGTCGTCGGTGAAGGCATCGATGTGGCGCTGCCGCTCGCGGGGCGTCTGGTCGCCGCGGATGGCGGCCCAGCGCAAGCCCCTCCGGGTGAAGACGTCCTGCGCGGTGTCCATCACGTCGACGTGCTTGGCGAAGAAGACGACCTTGCCGACGCTGCGGGCCAGTTGCACGGCGTAGTCCGCGGCGAGCTCCGCCTTCGCGCTGCCGATGTGGCGCATCATCGTGAAGACGCTGCGGCCGCCGGTCGAGGTGTCGGTGTCCTCGCGCTCCCAGCCGGCGACGCGGCGTACCAGATCGTGGTCGATGCCCGGGCCGGCGAGCCCGGAGGTGCGGGTCGCGAGCGCGCTGTCGTAGCGCGCGACCAGGCGTCGGGCCAGCTCGGCCTCGGCGGCCTTGATCGAGCGGCCCGCCTCGTCGTCGATCTCCACCGGGAGGTCGGCGACGCGGCGCGCGGGGATGTCGGCGGCGACGTCGATCTTGCGCCGGCGCACGATGCCCATCTCGATCACCGCGTTGCGCGCGGCGGGGTAGAAGCCGGCGTCGGCGGGGGTCAGGCCGGTGTCGTCGAGCCGGTTCATCAGCTCGTGGCGGGGCCGCTTCTCGTCGATCCAGCCCAGGAACTGCCAGATCGCGCGGAAGTCCTCGATGTCGTTGATCAGCGGCGTCCCCGTCAGCGCCAGCAGCAGCGGGCGCGCGGTCCGCTGCCGGATCCGGTCGCTGAGCTGGAGGGCGTTGCGGGAGCGCTGGGAGTTGGGGTTCTTGATGAAGTGGGCCTCGTCGACGACCATGCCGCGGAAGCCGAACTCCCCCAGCCAGCCGACGTGCCGGTCCAGCACCTCGTAGTTGACGACCACGATGTCGGCGAAGCCGTCCACGTCCCGGCCGTCGCCGTGGATCACGGTCACCGGGTGCTCGGGGGTCCACTGCTGCGCCTCGCGGGCCCAGTTGGTCTTGACGACGTTGGGTACGACGCACAGCAGCGGGTAGGCGTTCGCCGCCTTGGCCGCGACGAGGGCCTGCGCGGTCTTGCCCAGGCCGGGCTCGTCGGCGAGCAGGAAGGTGCGGTGGCCGTCGGCCGCCGCGGCCACGACCTCCTCCTGGTGGCGCATCAGCTCCAGGCCCGCGGGCAGCAGCCCGACCCACCGGTCGGGCAGGGTCATGCACGAGCTCTTGCCGCCCTGCTCGAAGGACTTGAAGAGCGGGCCGAGCAGCTCCCAGCCCGCCAGCCGGCCGGGACCGTCGACGCGCGGCGGGGCGCCGGAGAAGTCCGGCACGAGGAACGGGTTGGCAAGGCGGCGCGCGGTCACCGACTGCGGGACGACGACCCGGCGCTCGACCACCTGAGGCGCCTCGGGGTCCGGCGCGGGCTCGGGTTCGGGCGTCTGCTCGAGCCCGGCGGCGCGGATCATGTCCTTGCGCAGCTCGCGGGCGGAGTCGGAGATCTCCGCGTCCTCGGCGAGCAGCATCAGCAGCGACGGCTCCCGGGCGGCGATCTTGGCCAGGATCGTCGCGACCCCGTCGAGCCGCTTGAGCTCCTCGCCGCGCTTGGAGTCCGAGAGCTCGGCATCGGCCTTCACCCGGGCCCGCTCCTCGCGCACGAGCAGCGCGATCACCTGGAAGCGGGTGCGGATGCCGGCGGCGCCGCCGCGCTGGACGATGTTCTCGACCTCGCGGACGGCCTTGGCCAGGACCGGGATCAGGCCCTCGTTGTCGAGGGGTCGGGTGCGCCGTTGGTTGCCTCGGGGGCGGGTACGGCGCTGACCTCGTTGAGTCACACGACTTCTCCTTCTCATGGCCGCGCTGTCGCGCGGCTGTCCGGGCAGGCGACTGCCTGCCGGCTCCGGTCGGGTCGTACGACGAGGGTCGGGATCGCCCTGTCGGCGGCTCCTCCCGGCGGTGGCGGCTCCGGGGGGCGCGACAACGAGAAGTCGCGCTCCGGCGGCCGTGCTCTACCTCACTATAGCCGGTCTTGCGCCGCTACCGAACTCAAACGGCCCCATCGGCGCCGTGTCGTGGGCGGATCGGCGACCGTCGTACCCACGGCCAGGTCATCAGCGCCCAGACGAGGGCGATGATCGCGGCCTCGGCGAGGACGTACCACGGCCAGCCCGGGAGGAGGTCGAGCACCGAGGCGCTGTTGGGCTTGGCGTTGACGTAGCCGTAGTTGGTGCCCGCGACGAGGTTGAACACGAAGACGGAGGCGGCCCAGGCGGCGGTCAGCGCCAGCGACGTCCGGTAGCCGCGCCAGTCCGGCCCGAGGCCCAGTCCGAAGCTGAGGTAGATCGCCGCCCACACGGTCAGCAGGTGCATCGCCCAGAAGAGCAGGAACGCCGGGTCCGGGAAGTCCTTGGCGAGGTCCGGCGTCACGACGGCCTGGATCGTGAGGGTGAGCCCCCAGAAGTAGGTCAGCGCGACCGCCCAGGGCCTGCGGGTCCACAGCGCGTACGCCGCCACCGCCGACGCCACGTCGCACAGCTGCAGCGGCAGGGTGCGTTGCAGGTCCCAGTAGTCGCCGGTCTGGTAGAGCACCTGGAGCGGCACGGTGGCGACCACGATCGCGACGGCCAGGCCGCGGGCGATGCGCCCGGCCCGCCGCCCCCCGTCGGGCCCATCGTGCGCGGCGTCTCGGCGGCGTGCCCAGCGGCCGAGGGCGATCAGGGTCGCGGCGCCGGCGAGCAGCGCGGCGAACGCGGCCAGGTGGCTCGGGCCGAACGCCGTGAAGCCGTCGTCCATCCGCCCTCCCCGCGCAGCTGCCCCGTTGCCGCCCAGCCGCGACAACGTCGTACCCGCGCTCAGCGTAGGCGCCGACCGCCCCTCCAGACCCAGTAGTCCGCCCCGAATTGGTTCTCTGGATCGGGCCAGAAAACCAATTGGGGGCGGACTATCGGGGTTGGCTCGGCGTGACGCCCGGCGGCGCGGCTACTCGACCAGCGGGCCGGACGGGCGGCAGGAGTGGCGGCGCAGGGTGGCGATGTGGGCCAGGCGCATCAGCTGCGCGCGCCCCTCCTCCGGCGTCTCGGCCTCGGCCTGGAACGGCAGCGCCACGTCGCGGTGGCGGCTGGCGTACTCGAGCCTGAGCACGATGCCGTAGCGATCCAGTCGCAGCGGCCAGACCGTGGCCACGCCCTGCCGCAGCCGGGGCTCGACGAGGGCCGTGAGGACGTCGACGAACTCGCGGTGGGCGTGGTCGATGTGGCTGAGCATCCCCGACTCGTGCTCGGCGAGCGCGTCGGGCCGGGCGGTGAGGAACTCCTCGGGGCTGACCGGCTCGGGGTTCTCCCCCTCCACCTGGAGCGAGATCGCGGCGGGCACGACCATGAGGACGTTGCCCGCGTCCTGCTCTGTGCCCTGCTGGGAGCCGTCGCGCTCGGAGCCGTCGTGGGCGGCGTCGTGCTCGGGCGCGGCGTACCCGACCAGGCGCACGCGGGCCAGGATCCGCTCACGGACCGGCAGCGTCGCCACCTCGGCGACCTCCACCGCGACGGGGCGGGCGTCGGCGCTGCCGCAGTGGTCGCCGACGATGCGCACGCCGGCGCCCGACCACTCGCCCAGCTCCTCGGCGTCGGGGCTCGGCTCGCTGAGCCACCGCACCTGGGACGTCATGGCGCGCGAGAAGATCGTCCTCGCCCGCTCCGCCGCCGTCGGACCTGCCACCTGGGATAGCTGCACCGTAACCTCCATACCTCCCGAGTGATCTTAGGTTAGCCTTACCTCATGGAGTAGCGGGGAGGCGGCCCCTAGCGCGGTGCAGCGGGATCCCTCAGGCGAGGTCGATCCAGATGGTCTTGAGCTGGGTGTACTGGTCGTGCGCGTGGATAGAGTTGTCGCGCCCGCCGAACCCGGACTGCTTGTATCCGCCGAAGGGGGTGGTGAGGTCGCCCTCGCCGAAGCAGTTGACGGTGACCGTTCCCGCGCGCAGCGCGCGGGCGCCCCGCAGCGCGCGCTTGCCGTTCGCGGAGAAGATCGAGGCGGCCAGGCCGTACGTCGTGTCGTTGGCGACGGCGATCGCCTCCTCGTCGCTGTCGACGACGATCACGCTGAGGATCGGCCCGAAGATCTCCTCCACAGCGAGCGAGGAGTCGCGGGAGGTCTCGACGATGGTCGGCTCGATGAACCCGTCGGCGACCACGTTGCCGCCATGCACCACGTTCTCCTCGTGCGCGGCCGTCAGGTACCCGCTCACCTTCTCAAAGTGGGTCGGCGAGATCAGTGCGCCCACGCGGACGTCCGGGTCCAGCGGGTCGCCGACCGGCCACTGCGCGGCAGCCGCCTTGACCTCCTCGAGGAGCTTGTCCTTGATATCGCGGTGCACGATCAGACGGGAGGTCGCCGAGCAGTTCTCCCCCATGTTCCAGAACGCGCCCCCGACGACGTGCTCGGCCACCGCTGCCAGGTCCTCGGCATCGGCCAGGACCACGCAGGGGTTCTTGCCCCCCATCTCGAGGACGACCTCCTTGAGGTTGCTGTCCGCGGAGTAGCGCAGGAAGCGTCGCCCGGTCGCGGTGGACCCGGTGAAGCTGACCATGTCGATGTCGGGATGGACGCCGATGGGCTCGCCGACGCCGACCCCGGTGCCCGGTACGACGTTGAACACTCCTGCGGGCACGCCCGCCTCGATCGCCAGCTCGGCCACGCGCAGCGTCGACAGGCTGGTCTCCTCGGCAGGCTTCAGCACCACCGAGCACCCGGCCGCCAGCGCCGGGCCGATCTTCCAGGCCAGCATCAGGAGCGGGAAGTTCCACGGCAGCACCAGCCCGACGACCCCGACCGGTTCGCGCACCACCATCGCGATGTGCTCGCTCGAGGCCGGCGACACCTGGTCGTAGATCTTGTCGATCAGCTCCGCATGCCACCGGAGCACGGCGATCGTCTCCGGGAGGTCGACCGTCTCGCAGTCGAAGATGGTCTTGCCGCTGTCCAGGCTCTCCAGCACCGAGAGCTCGCGCGAATTCTGCTCCATCAGCTCGGCCAGCTTCAACAAGACCAGCTTCCGCTCCGTGGGGTGGGCGCCCGACCACACGCCGGAGTCGAAGGAGGCTCGCGCGGCCGCGACCGCGTCGTCGACGTCGGCCGCGGCGCAGTCGCTGACCTCGCCGAGCACCGTGCCGGTGGCGGGGTTGCGCGTGGTGAACGTGGCCCCTGATCGCGCCGGTCGATACTCACCATCGATGAACGCGCGATCCGGGAAGGTCATCTGCGAAGCGAGCTCGCGGTACTCGTCGGTGGTGAGCAGTGCACTCATCAGCGTGCGGTCCTTTCATCAAGTGGCCTGGTCGGCCGAGCGGTGCGGGAGAGCTCCGGGCCGGGCCGGCCCCTCTCCCTCGCCGGACTCTAGTTTGTCGGCGCCTCAAGATAGGAAGGAGTCGATGAGGCGTGAGACAGGCATCCAGGAGAGACGGACCCGGCCGTGGCCCCGCGGGGCACGGTCGGCGGCTAAGCTCGCGCCTCGTGGCCCAGACCGCAGATGTCCTGATCATCGGAGCCGGGATCGTCGGCTCCGGCACGTCGCTGGAGCTCGCCCGGCGCGGGCTCGACGTGCTCGTCGTCGACAAGGCGGGTGGGCCCGGCATGGGCTCGACGAGCGCCTCGAGCGCGATCATCCGCTTCAACTACTCCACGTGGGACGGCATCGCGATCGCGTGGGAGTCCAAGTTCCGGTGGGAGTCTTGGGAGGAGCACCTCGGCTATCGGGACCCCAACGGCCTGGCACGCTTCCACCGCACCGGGATGGCCTTCCTCGACGTACCCAGCTTCTCCCCGGCGCGGACCCTCGCCCACTTCGACCGGGCCGGCATCGGCTACGAGCTGTGGGACTCCGCGACCCTCGCCGCGCGGCTTCCGGGGATCGACCCGGGCGTCTACTACCCGCCGAAGCCCGTCGACTCCGAGGAGTTCTTCGAGGAGGCGCGGGGGACGCTCGGCGCGATCTACATGCCCGACAGCGGGTACGTCGACGATCCCCGGCTCGCGGCGGCCAACCTCGCGGCGGCGGCCGCCCACCGGGGCGCCCGCTTCGCCTACCGCCGCCGAGTGGTGGCGATAGCTCGGACGAGTGGCCTCTGGCGTGTCGACCTCGACACCGGCGACATCCTCGAGGCGCCCGTGCTCGTCAACGCCGCCGGGCCCTGGTCGGCGAGCGTCAACGCGATGGTCGGCGCGGACGAGGACTTCACGATCGCCGTACGCCCGATGCGACAGGAGGTCCACCACGTCCGCGCCCCGGCCTCGCTGCTCGACGACGACCAGCGCTTCGTCGGCACCGGCGACCTCGACGTGGGCATCTACACGCGGGCCGAGTCCGGCGGGCACATGCTGATCGGCGGCACCGAGCCCGAGTGCGACCCGCTGGAGTGGGTCGACGACCCGGATGCGGTCGACCACCGGCCGACGGTGGAGCGGTTCGAGGCCAACGTCCTGCGTGCGGCGCGCAGGTTCCCCGACCTCGCGGTCCCCAACCGCCCCAAGGGCGTCGTCGGGGTGTACGACGTGGCCGCGGACTGGACCCCGATCTACGACAAGACGTCGCTGCCGGGCTTCTACGTGGCCATCGGGACCAGCGGCAACCAGTTCAAGAACGCGCCGACCATCGGGTCCCTGATGGACCGGCTGATCGACGCGGTCGAGAGCGGCCACGACCACGACGCCGACCCCGTGCGCTACACGTGCACCCACACCGGGCACGAGGTCGACCTCGCGACGTTCTCGCGCAGGCGGCCGGTCAACCCCTACTCGACGGGCACCGTCCTGGGGTGATCCCGGGGTGAAATGCCGCACGGCGGGGCGAGCCGGGATCGTGTCCCGCTCGCCCCGCCGTGGGTGCGCTCACTGCGCGGCGTAGACCTCGGTGAGCGCCGCGTCGAGGATGTCGATCGCGGTGTTGACCTCCTGGGCCGTCGAGTTGAGCGGCGGCACCAGGTGGATGCGGTTGAAGTTGCTGAAGGGCAGCAGGCCACCCTTGCGACAGGCAGCCAGGATGGCGGCCAGCTGCGGGCTGGACCCGCCGTACGGCGCCAGCGGCTCGCGGGTCTGGCGGTCTGCGACCAGCTCGATCGCCCAGAAGGCGCCGGTGCCGCGGACCTCGCCCACCCAGGGGTGGCGTGCGGCCAGCTCGGCCAGGCGGGGTGCGAAGACCTCCTCCCCGAGCGCGGCGGCGTGCTCGACGATCCGCTCGTCCTCCATCGCCGTGATCGCGGCAGCGGCCGCGGCGCAGGCGAGGGGGTGGCCGGAGTAGGTCAACCCGCCCGGGTAGGCCCGGTCCGCGAACGTGTCGGCGATCGCGTCGTTGATCGCGACGCCGCCCAGCGGGACGTAGCCGGAGTTGACGCCCTTGGCGAAGGTCAGCAGGTCGGGGACCACGTCGTCGAGCTCGACGGCGAACCACCGGCCGGCGCGACCGAAGCCGGCCATCACCTCGTCGGCGATCATGACGATGCCGTGCCGGTCGCAGATCTCCCGGACGCCCTGGAGGTAGCCGGGCGGGGGCACCATGATGCCCGCCGTACCGGGGATCGACTCCAGCACGATCGCGGCGATGGTGCCGGGGCCCTCGAGCGCGACGACGGTCTCCAGGTGCTGGAGCGAGCGCTCCAGCTCCTCCTCCACCGTGGTGGAGTTGAAGGCGCTGCGGTAGAGGAACGGCCCGAAGAAGTGGACCGTGCCGGCCGAGCCGTTGTCGCTGGGCCAGCGGCGCGGGTCGCCGGTCATGTTGATCGCGAGGTGCGTGCCGCCGTGATAGGATCGGTACGTCGTGAGCACCTTGTTGCGGCCCGTGTGCAGGCGGGCCATCCGGACCGCGTGCTCGTTGGCGTCCGCGCCGCCGTTGGTGAAGAAGACGCGGTCCAGGCCCTCGGGGGTGTGGCTGGCGATCAGCTGCGCGGCGCGCGACCGGGCGGCGTTGGCGTACTGCGGCGCGACCGTGCACAGCAGCGCGGCCTGCTCCTGGATCGCCTGCACGATCCGCGGGTGCTGATGCCCCACGTTGGTGAAGACGAGCTGGGAGGTGAAGTCCAGCAGCTGGTTGCCCTCGCCGTCCCACACGTGGCTGCCCTGCGCCTTGGTGATCACCATCGGGCTGATCTGCGCCTGGGCGGACCAGGAGTGGAAGACGTGCTTGCGGTCGAGCTCGTAGGTGACCTCGGGGTCGAGGTCCACGATGCCTTCGAGGATGTCGGTCATCGTCGTACCCCTCAGACGTTCCGCGGGAAGCCGAGCTCGAGGCCACCCTCGGGCCGGTTGGCCGGGTCGATCCAGCGGGAGGTGACGACCTTGCCGCGGGTGAAGAAGTGGACGCCCTCGACGCCGTGGGCGTGGGTGTCGCCGAAGAGCGAGCGCTTCCAGCCGCCGAAGGAGTAGTACGCCACCGGGACCGGGACGGGCACGTTGACGCCGATCATGCCGACGGTCACGTCGCGCTCGTAGCGCCGGGCGGCGCCGCCGTCGTTGGTGAAGATCGCGGTGCCGTTGCCGTAGGGGTTGGAGTTGACCAGGTCGACCGCGGCGGCGTAGTCCTCGACGCGGACGACGCTGAGGACGGGGCCGAAGATCTCCTCGGTGTAGACGTCCATGTCGGGGGTGACGTGGTCGAAGAGCGTCGGGCCTAGCCAGAAGCCGTCGGCCTCGCCGCGGGGCTGGACGTCGCGGCCGTCGATGACGACCTTCGCGCCGGCGGTCTCCCCGGACTCGATGAACGACGCGACGCGGTCGCGGTGCTCGCGGGTCACCAGCGGGCCCATGTCGGCCTCGCGGCTCTCGCCGTTGCGGCCGCCGTCCCCGATCAGCAGGGTGCGGGTGCGGTCGGCGATCCGGGCGACGAGGTCGTCGGCGACCGAGCCGACGGCGACCAGGACGCTGATCGCCATGCAGCGCTCGCCGGCGCTGCCGTAGCCGGCGCTGACCGCGGCGTCGGCCGCCAGGTCGAGGTCGGCGTCGGGGAGGACGACCATGTGGTTCTTGGCGCCGCCGAGGGCCTGGACGCGCTTGCCACGCTTGGAGGCCTCCTCGTAGACGTACTGCGCGATCGGGGTCGAGCCGACGAAGCTGATCGCCTGCACGTCGGGGCTGGTCAGCAGCGCGTCGACGGCGACCTTGTCACCCTGGAGGACGTTGAAGACGCCGTCGGGCAGGCCGGCCTCGGCCCACAGCTGGGCCGTCCACAACGCGGCGGACGGGTCCTTCTCGCTGGGCTTGATGACGACGGTGTTGCCGGCGGCGATGGCGATCGGGAAGAACCACATCGGCACCATGGCCGGGAAGTTGAACGGCGAGATGATGCCGACGACGCCCAGCGGGTCGCGCTTGGAGTGCACGTCCACGCCGGTGGAGACGCCCTCGGAGTGGGAGCCCTTGAGCAGGTGGGAGATGCCGCACGCGAACTCCACGACCTCCTGGCCGCGCATGACCTCGCCCAGGGCGTCGGAGAAGACCTTGCCGTGCTCGGCGGTGATCAGCTCGGCGAGCTCCTCGCGGCGGGCGTTGAGCAACTCGCGGAAGCGGAAGATGATCTGCGTGCGCTTGGCCAGCGACGTGGCGGCCCAGGCGGGACCCGCCTCGACGGCCTTGGCGATCACGTACGCGGCGTCCTCGGCGGAGGCCAGGGCGAGCTGGCCCGTCACCACTCCGGTCGCCGGGTTGGTCACCGGCGCGGTGCGGTCGCTCGTGCCGTCGTACGACGTTCCTCCGGCCCAGTGCGTGATCGTGTTGGTCATCTGCGTCCTCTCAAATGGCTTGTTGTCCCTTGCTCCGTATCCTGCCCTATTCGGGGTGGCGCGGATGGCCGACGTTTCGTAGGATTCATAGTGATCCTCCGACGTCTTGACAGGTGGCTGCGGTGCTGACGATCGCCCAGGTGCTGGCCATGCCGGTGCTGCGCAACGCCGACCCGGAGGTGCTTGCCGGACACGAGCGGCTGCACCGGTCCGTGCGGTGGGTGCACACGACCGAGCTCCACGACATCGGCCTGCTGCTGCGCGGCGGCGACCTCGTGCTCACCACCGGCATCGCGATGCCCGACAACCCGCAGATCCTGGAGCGGTTCGCCACCAGCCTGTGGGAGTCGGACACCACCGGCCTGATCCTGGAGCTCGGGCGCCGCTGGTCCGTCGCGCCGCCCTCGCTGGTGGACGCCTGCCGCCGGCTGGGACTGCCGCTGATCGTGCTGCACCGGGAGGTGCGCTTCGCCAGCGTCGCGCAGCAGATCGGCGAGCGGATCGTCGACGAGCAGCTGGTCCAGCTGCGCGAGGCGCAGCAGGTGCACGACGTCTTCACCGACCTGAGCGTCTCGGAGGCGACGCCGAAGGAGATCCTGCAGGCGGTCGGTTCGCTCGCGGGCGCCTCGGTCGCGGTCGAGACCGGCCACCACCAGGTGCTCGACTTCCGCGCCGGGCCGACCGGGGCGGCCGCGTTCCTCGACGACTGGGAGCGCCGGTCCCGGGCCGTGCGGCTCGGCGAGCGGACCGGCTGGGACGAGTCCAACGGCTGGCTGGTCACCCAGATCGGCCGCCCAGAGCGCGGCTGGGGCCGGCTCGTCATCGAGTCCGCCGCGGAGCCATCGCCCCGGCTGGTCGCCGTCGCCGAGCGGGGCGCCGCCGCGCTCGCCCTCGAACGACTCCACGACCGGCAGCGGGACTCCCAGGTACGACGCGTGCACCACGAGCTGATCGTCGAGCTGCTCACCGACTCCCGCTCCCGCCGCTCCCCCCGCGACGACCTGCGGCAACGGTGCGAGCTGGCCGGGCTGCCCGTCGAACGTCGTACCCTCGTCGGGCTCGCTCTGCGCGGCCGGCCCGCCTCGTCGTCCCTCGCTGGGCCCGCTGCTTCTGCTTCTGCCTCTGCCTCTGCCGGCTCTGCCTCTGCCGGACTCGCCGAGGCCGCCGATGAGCTGATCGCCCCGGTGCTGCACGCGGCCGCGCTCGCGAAGCTGCCGTGCCTGGCCGCCGTGGTCGATGACGACCTGCGGGTGTTGTTGTCGCTGCCACGCCGGGCCTCCGCACCGCGGCTGGTGGACGAGCTCGTCGCCGCCACCGCCAAACGGCACCGGCTGATCGCGGCGAGCGGCCAGGAGGTCTCCGACTTCGCCGACGCCGGCCGGACGTTGCGGGAGGCCTTGCAGGTGCTCCAGTCGGTGCCGGCCGCTCCCGGCGACTCCGCCGGGGTCGTCACGCACCGGCTCCAGGACGTCCATGTGCGAGGCCTGCTGCGGCTGCTCGCCGACGATGACCGGCTGGCGGCGTTCGCCGACCGCGAGCTCAGCCGGCTGCGCGCCGCCGACACGCACGACCGGCTGGTCCCGGCCGTCCGGGCCTTCGTCGAGCACCCGACCAAGGCCGCTGCCGCCTCGGCGCTCGCGGTCTCCCGGCCCGTCTTCTACGAGCGGCTCGCCGCCGCCGAGCAGATCCTCGGGCTGAGCCTCGACGACCCGGTCATCCGCACCTCTCTGCACCTGGCCCTCCTGATCGAGGACCTCTGAGCGCGCACCGGGCCACCCCGACCGCGACCCCGAGCCGAGTCACACCTGCCCCGGCCGCCACTGCTTCATCAAGTTATGCAGGCTCGCTCGCACTTCTCGCGGCGTACACACCGTGCAGAGTGCCACTCCACCTGGATACCTCGATGAGGCTGCGCCAGCCCGGTGCGCTTCACACGACTCGCCCAACGCACCAGCCCGGCCCGTGCACAGATGCGCCGACTCGGCGTGCTTCTCGTGCACCTTTGCGCCGACTCGGCGCGTTTCTCGTGCACCTTTGCGCCGACTCGGCGGGTTTCGTGCACTTTCAAGCCGACTCGGCGCGTTTCTCGTGCACGTTAGAGCCGACTCGGCGTGATTTGCGTGCACTTACGAGCCGACTCGGCGCGATCTGAGTGCACAGATGCGCCGAGTCGGCGAGAAGGGGGTGCGGGATCAGCCCTCCATCTGGGGCGGCGGCCGACGGAAGCCGCGGGTGAGGATGACGAGCCACACGAGCCCGGCGGCGAGCCAGCCGAGGCCGAAGGTCAGCGCGTCACGGGACAGCGACGTCCACAGCCACAGCGAGAGGGCGAGGCCGATCCCGGGTAGGACCAGGTACTTCAGCGCCGCGCCCTCGCCGCGCTCGCGCGCGTCGATCCAGTAGTGCTTGATCACCGAGGCGTTCACGGAGCTGAAGGCCACCAGCGCACCGAAGCTGATCAGCGAGGCGAGCTGCCCCAGGTCCACGAAGAGCACGCCGAGGGAGAGGAACGAGACCAGCAGCACGGCGACGGCGGGCGTCTGGTACTTCGGCAGCACGACGGACAGCTGCTTGGGCAGCACCCCGTCCCGGCCCATCACGTAGAGGATCCGGGACACCGACGCCTGCGAGGTGAGAGCGGAGCCGAAGCAGCCGGCGACGTACGCCGCGATGAAGACCGTGCTCAACGCGGAGCCGCCCACGGTGAGCATGACGTCCACGGCCGCCGAGTCGGGGTCCGCGAAGGTGGTCGCCGGGTGGGCGAGCTGAGACAGCGAGGACAGGATGATGAACAGCAGACCGCCACCGACGGTCACGAGCACGACCGCCTTGGGGATGTCGACGGTGGGGTTGCGCGACTCCTCCGCCATGCAGGACACGGCGTCGAAGCCGAGGAACGACAGGCACAGGATGGCCGCGCCGGCGAAGACCACCGACAGCCCCTCGACGCTCCCGTCGCCGGTGAACGGCGCGAGGATCGACACGTCGTTGCCGCCGATCGCGCGCACCGCCAGGGCGGCGAAGACCACGATGAACACGGTCTGGACCGCGATGATGATCGTGTTGGCCTGCGCGATCGAGGTGATGCCGACGATGTTGAGCACCGTGACCAGGCTCAGCGCGATCAGCGCCCACACCACGATGGGCACCGACGGGAACTGGCTGTTGAGGTAGATCCCCATCACCAGGTAGTTGATCATCGGCAGGAAGAGGTAGTCCAGCAGCAGCGACCAGCCGGTCAGGAACCCGACGTGGCCCCCGAAGCTGCGCTGGGTGTAGGTGTAGGCCGACCCGGAGACCGGGTAGGCGCGCACCATCCGGCCGTAGGAGAGTGCGGTGAAGAGCATCGCGGCGAGCGTGAAGACATAGGCGAGGGCGACCCGCCCGCCGGTGAGTTCGGTGACGATGCCGTAGGTGGTGAAGATGGTCAGCGGCACCAGGTAGGCCAGCCCGAAGAGCGTGAGCCCGCTGACCCCGAGGGCCCGCTTGAGCTCGCCCCCGGTGGCGACGGTGGAAGCGTCGGTCATGTGGGTGATTTCCTTAGGTGGTGGGGTGCACGAGCCAGCCGGCGCACCACGTGCGTCGTACTCGGATCGCGCCAATGTCTCGCGGCGCCGTTGCCGTGAGCGGGTCTTGGGTGAGTTCGACCAGGTCAGCGGCCTGGCCGACCTCGAGGGTGCCGGCGTTGCGGAAGCCCTGGTGGGCGACGCCGGCGGTGTACGCCGACAGCGCGACCTCGACGGAGAGCCGCTCGTGGGCCGTCCAGCCATCCTCGGGGACGCCGTCGGAGGTCTGCCGGGAGCAGGCGACCGCGATCCCCAGCATCGGGTCCGCGGTGGAGACGGGCCAGTCGGAGCCGAAGCTCAGCCGGGTGCCGAGGCCGATCAGGGTGGCCCAGGGGTACTGCGCAGCGGAGCGCTCCTCCCCCAGCCGGGGCTCCGTCAGCTCGGTCATCAGCGCGTCGAGCTGGGCCCAGTAGGGCTCGGCGTTGCCGACGACGTCGAGGTGCGCGAGCCGGGCCAGGTCGCGGCGGTCGACGAGCTGCAGGTGGGCGATCACGGCGCGCCGGTCGCGGGGGCCGTTGGTGAGGTCGGCCGCCTCGATCGCGTCGAGCGCGTTGCGCACCGCGCGGTCGCCGATCGCGTGGATGTGCGGCTGGAAGCCGGCGGCGTCGACCGCGGTGACGGTGCGCGCCAGCGCCTCGGGCGACCACACCAGGATGCCGAGGTGGTCGTGGCCGCCCCCGCAGTAGGGCTCCAGCAGCGCCGCCGTCTCGTTCTCGACGACGCCGTCGGCGAAGAACTTCACCGTCTCCGCGGTGAGCAACGGGTGACCGAGGTCGCGGACCTGCTGCCGCAGCTCGACGAGCCTCTCGACCTGGTCGAGGCCGCGGCGCGGGTCGGCGTAGAGGGCGAGGTTGTAGCGGATCTTGAGCCGGTCGGTGCGCGCCGCCTCCAGGTAGGCCTCGACCTCGGTCGGCTCCACCCAGGCGTCCTGCACCCAGGTGACGCCGAGCCCGGCGTAGGCGGCGGACGCGCGCTCGAGGGCCTGGACGCGTCGTTCGAGCGGTGGTACGCCGGCCAGATCGCCCACGAGCTCGACCGCGCCCCACTCGCGCAGGGTCCCCAGCGGGCTGCCGTCGGCGCGGTGCGGGATCTCGCCGAGCGGCGGGTCGGGGGTGTGCTCGTCGATGCCGGCGAGCTCGAGCGCGCGGGTGTTGACCCAGACCGTGTGGTAGTCCCAGCTGCGCAGCATCACCGGCCGGTCGGGCACCGCCTCGTCGAGCCAGCGGGCGTCGAAGAGCCCGCCCGGGGAGAGGCTGGAGTCGTAGGACGCGCCGACGATCCACTCGAGCTCGGGGTGCGCCGCGGCGTACTCACCGACGGCCGCGACGATGCCCTCGATCGAGGTCTGCGAGCGGATCTCCGGCCCGTCGGCCTCCAGTCCGCCGAAGAGCGGGTGGGCGTGGCCGTCGCCGAAGGACGGCAGCAGCAGGCCCCCGATCTCCTGGACCTCGGCGCCGGCCGACGCCAGGGCGAGCGCCTCGTCCCCCACAGCGACGACCTCCCCACGCTGGATCGCCACCGCGGCGAGGCGGCCCTGGATCGGGCACCAGATGGACCCGGTGAACACCACGGGTTGGTCGGTCAGAGTCAAGGTCTGCTCCTTGTCTAACGATGTTAGATTGAAATCTAACGGCGTTAGGCTACAGTTGTCAAGCAACCCGCCGATACTTCGACTCCCGGAAGGAAGTGCACACGTGGGCAAGGCAGCGGATCTGAGTCGAGAACAGATCGTCAGCACGGCCCTGGCACTCCTCGACGAGCAGGGGGCCACGGGGCTCTCGATGCGCAGGATCGCCGACGCGCTAGGGGTTCGGGCAGCCTCGCTCTACTACCACGTCCACAACCAGGACGACCTGATCGACGCCATCCAGGACCTGATCGACTCGCAGATCGACCTCTCGCTGCTCGACGAGCCGACGCACGACGCGCTGGTCGCCTTCGCCCGGTCCTACCGCGACGTCTACCTGAGCCACCCGCACGCGATCGCGATGCTCGCGCGGCGGCCGCTGCGAGCGCCCCGGGCCCTGGCCGTGTACGACGCCCTCGCGGGTCACCTGCTCGCGCGCGGCGTCGCCGAGCGCGACGTGATGCCGGTGCTGGCGATGCTCGACTTCATGGTGCTCGGCTCGGCCGGGGAGACGCTCGCCTCCGACTTCCCGCTCGAGCCGTCGTCGTACGCCGACGAGCACCCCCACCTCGCCCGGATCCTGCGGGCCACCGACCAGGCCACCTCCGACCGGCAGTCCTTCGAGCTCGCCATGGACGCCTGCCTGGCCCTCGTCGACACCCTCACCCCCGCCCGCCTCTGACGCCGAGTCGGCGCTACCGTGCACGAGAATCACGCCGAGTCGGCGCTAACGTGCACCCAGAACCCGCCGAGTCGGCGCTAACGTGCACGCAGAACACGCCGAGTCGGCGCTTACATGCACGCAGAACCCGCCGAGTCGGCGCTAACGTGCACGGCCACGGGTAGCGTGCGGTCCATGACCCAGGCGCCCCCACTCTCCTCCGTCGAAGCGGTGCTGGCGGGGTTGCCGGCGCTCGACTGGCTCGAGGCGACGTACACGGACCTCCACGCACACCCCGAGCTCTCCCACCGCGAGCACCGCAGCGCCGGGATCGTCGCGGCCAGGCTGCGCGGGCTCGGCTACGGGGTCACCGACTCGATCGGGGGCAGCGGCGTGGTCGGCGTGCTCCGCAACGGGGAGGGCCCGACGGTGCTCTTCCGCGCCGACATGGACGGGCTGCCGGTGCTCGAGGAGACCGGGCTCGACTACGCCTCGACCGCGCGCGGGATCGACCGCCACGGCGTCGAGTGGCCGGTGATGCACGCGTGCGGGCACGACTTCCACATCACCTGGCTGCTGGCCGCGGCGCAGCTGCTCGCGGACGGGCGCGGGCACTGGTCGGGCACCTTCATCGCGCTCTTCCAGCCTGCCGAGGAGACCGGCGACGGCGCGCGCGGGATGGTCGCCGACGGGCTGGTCGCCAGGGTGCCCCGCCCGGACGTCGTGATCGGCCAGCACGTCAACGCCCGCCGCGCCGGCGAGATCCAGGTCCGCTCGGGCCCGACGATGTCGCGCTCGGAGCAGCTGAAGGTCGTCGTCCGCGGGCGCGGCGGGCACGGCTCGTCGCCGCACTACACGATCGACCCGATCGTCATTGCCGCCTCAATCGTCACCAGGCTGCAGACGGTGGTCTCGCGCGAGCTGTCGCCGTTCGAGTTCGGGGTCGTCACCGTCGGGATGATCCGCGCCGGCACCAAGGCCAACATCATCCCCGCGACCGCCGAGCTCCACCTCAACCTGCGCTCCTACGACGACGCCGTCCACGACCGGATCGTCGCCACGATCCGCCGCATCGTGAACGGCGAGGCGGCCGCCGCCGGCTGCGTCGAGGAGCCGGAGATCACCTCCTACGACCACGTCCCGGCGACCGTCAACGACCCGGAGGTCGCCGATCGGGTCCGCTCGTGGCTCGCCGCGGTCGGGCTGGACGTCGTCGAGGGCGAGCAGCTCGCGGGCAGCGAGGACTTCTCCGAGCTGCCGAATGCCTGGGGCGTGCCGTACACCTACTGGTTCGTCGGGGGCTGGGACGCCGCGGCGTACGACGCTGCCGAGGCCGCCGACGCCCTGCTGGAGATCCCGAGCAACCACTCGCCGTACTTCGCGCCCGCCATGCACCCCACCCTCGAGGCCGGGGTGCGGTCCGCGGTCGCGTCGTCGCTGGCGTTCCTCGGACAACCCAGCGCCTGAGCACGCCGGACGTCATACGGACCGAGGTCTACTGCCCACAGAACGTATGACGTCCGGGGCCGGGTCGTGGGACGTCATACGAGTTGCGGGGTATTCGCCACGGTTCGTATGACGTCCAGGGGCGGGCAGAGGGCCGGCCCCGCTCAGACCGTGAAGTCGACCCCCTGAGCCAGGGGAAGCTCGCCGGAGTAGTTGACGGTGTTGGTGGCGCGGCGCATGTAGGCGCGCCAGGCGTCCGACCCGGACTCGCGGCCGCCGCCGGTCTCCTTCTCGCCACCGAAGGCGCCGCCGATCTCGGCGCCGGAGGTGCCGATGTTGACGTTCACGATGCCGCAGTCGGAGCCCTCGGCGGACAGGAACCGCTCGGCCTCGGCCTGGTCGTTGGTGAAGACGCTGGAGGACAGCCCGTGGGGCACCGCGTTGTTGAGCGCGATGGCCTCGTCGAAGTCGTCGTACGGCAGCACGTAGAGGAGCGGCGCGAAGGTCTCGGTAAGCACGACGCCGCGCTGCTCCGGCAGTCCTACGACGGCGGGCTGCGCGTAGTACGCCTCTGGCGCCGCGTCGGTGAGGACCCGGCCGCCGCCGACCAGCAGCTCGCCGCCCTCGAGGTTCGCCTGGTTGATCGCGGCGGCGAAGGCGTCGTAGGAGCGCCCCGAGATCAGCGGCCCCACGAGGGTGCCGTCGGCGAGCGGGTTGCCGATCGGGAGCCGGTGGTACGCCGCGACCAGCCGGTCGGTGAGCTCGCCGATCACGCTGCGGTGGGCGATCACCCGGCGCATCGTCGTACACCTCTGGCCGGCGGTGCCCGCTGCGGCGAAGACGATGCCCCGCGTGGTCAGGTCGAGGTCGGCGCTGCCGGTGACGACGGCGGCGTTGTTGCCGCCGAGCTCGAGCAGCGAGCGCCCGAACCGCTCGGCGACCCGGGGGCCGACGGCGCGGCCCATCCGGGTGGATCCGGTGGCGCTGAGGAGCGCGATCCCCGGGTGGTCCACCAGCGCCTGGCCGACGTCGGCACCGCCGATCACGACCTGCGCGAGGTGCTCGGGCGCACCGGCCTCGCGGATCGCCTGAGCCAGGATCGCGTTGCTGGCCAGCGCGGTGAGCGGGGTCAGGTCGGACGGCTTCCAGATGACCGGGTCGCCGCAGACCAGCGCAACGGCGGTGTTCCAGGACCAGACCGCGGTCGGGAAGTTGAACGCGCTGATCACGCCGACGACGCCGAGCGGGTGCCAGGTCTCGGCGAGCCGGTGGCCGGGCCGCTCCGAGGGCATGGTCCGGCCGTAGAGCTGACGGGAGAGGCCGACCGCGAAGTCGCAGATGTCGATCATCTCCTGGACCTCGCCGCGCGCCTCGGAGGTGATCTTGCCGACCTCGAGGCTGATCAGCAGGCCGAGGTCGTCCTTGTGCTCGGTGAGCAGCTCGCCGAACCGCTTGACCACCGCGCCGCGGGCGGGCGCCGGGACGCGCCGCCACTGCACGAACGCGTCGCGGGCGCGCGCCACCGCCTCGTCCACGCCCGCCGCGTCCGTGACCGCGACGCTGCTGAGTGGCAGGCCGTTGATCGGGGAGACGTTGGCCAGCCCGCCCGCGGCCGCGTCGAGGTCGAGTCCGATCCCGGCGGCGGTCGCCTGGGCGAGGCCGGTCAGCTCGGCCTGGGTCGGGATCTGCTGGTTGCTCATGACACTCCTTGGTTCTAAACGATATTCAACTCTGGGCGGGCATCGCCGTCGGCGAACCGCCGGGCGTCCAGGGACGTGACGTCGATGACGGGCTCGCGGCCGAGGTAGAGGTCGCGCATGACCTCCCCGATCGCCGGGCCCATCAGGAAGCCGTGACCGGAGAAGCCGGTCGCGTAGAGGAACCGCGAGACGCCGTCGGCCTCCCCCACCAGCCCGTTGTGGTCGGGCGTGACCTCGTAGAGGCCGGCCCAGCCGCTGCCGATCCCGAACTCGGCGATCCGCGGCGCCCGGCGCTCGATCACCTCACCGAGCCGCGGCAGCCACGCATCGGACATCTGCAGCTTGAAGCCGGGCGTCTCGTCCGGGTCCGACATGCCGAGCAGCAGCCCGCGGCCCTCGCCGTGGAAGTAGAAGCTGGTGGCGAAGTCGATCGTGAAGGGGATGTCCGGCGCGAGATCGGCGACCGGGCCCGTGGTGAGGATCTGGCGTCGTACCGGCGTCACCGGCAGGTCCACCCCGGCCAGCTCGCCCACCTGCGCCGACCAGGCTCCGGCCGCGCAGATCACGGTGTCGGTGGCGATGGTGCCGCGGTTGGTGCGTACGGCGGTGATCGTGCCGCCGTCGTGCTCGATGCCCTCCAGCGCGGTGTTGCGGAGGAGCCTCGCGCCGGCGCGGCGGGCGCTGGTGGCGTAGCCGAGGACGACCGACTCGGGGGTGCAGTGGCCGTCGATCGGGTTCCACGCGGCGGCGAGCAGGCCGTCGGTCTCGATCAGCGGCGAGAGTCGCTCGGCCTCGGCGACGTCGAGCATGCGGCTCGGGACGCCGAGCCCGTTCTGGAGCGCGACATTGGCCTCGAACGCCGCCACGTGCTCGGGACGGTCGAGCAGGAAGAGGTAGCCGACCTGGTGCAGGTCGATCTCCTGGTCGTGGTCCTCGGAGAACCGCTCGAAGGCGTGCAGCCCGCGCAGCCCGAGCTCGACGTTGACGGCGTCGGAGAACTGGGCCCGCACCCCGCCCGCCGCCTTGCAGGTCGAGCCGGAGCCGAACTCCTCCCGCTCGATGAGTACGACGTCGCTCACGCCCGCCTCGGCCAGCCTCCAGGCCGTGCTCAGCCCGATGACGCCCCCGCCGACGATCACCACCGACGCGCGGGCCGGGACCTCGACCGGCATGCAAGCCTCCCTGGCGATCTCGGGTGTCTGGGCGCTGCGCCCGATGATGCCCGACCCGGCGGCGGCGCCCGCCGCCGGGTCGTCAGTCAGGGTCGGGTGGGGTCGGGCTCAGGCGCACGCGGCCCCGACGCGCTCGGCGGAGACGACCCGGCGACCCAACCACGCGAGCACCTCCTCGGCGGCGTCGGTGCCGCCGCGCAGGTGGTCGACCGCGGGCACGTCGAGCCAGGTGACGTCGGCGCCGAGCGCGCGATACTCCGAGGCCAGTGCCACACCGACGGCACGAGGCACGATGTCGTCGCTCGTGGAGTGGTAGAGGAGCACCGGAACCTCGGGCGCCACCCGACCGGTGCGCTCCGCGTCGAGTACGGCGCGCCAGGCCGGGGTCTCCCAGGGCTCGGCGTGGGCGGTCAGCGACTCGAGCGGCTCCGGGTGCTCGAGCACGAGCGAGAAGACGTCGAGCTCGGCCACGGTCTCCGCGATCTCCCGGCCCCGGTCGGTGAGGACCTCCCACAGCGCCGGGTCCCGGTGGGCGCGGGCCAGGCCGACGAGGATCGCGAGCGACAGGCCCGCGAAGTCGCCGCGCCCGACGTGGAGCGCCAAGGCGCGGAGATCGGCCGGGACCCCTCCCGCCGCGACGGCTGCCAGCGGCAGGTCGGGGGCGTAGCCGGCGGCGAGCTCCGCGGCCCACGCAGCGCATCGGCCACCCTCGGAGTAGCCCCAGATCCCGCGTGGTGCGTCGGTGCGCAGGCCGGCCACGACCGGCGCCACCCGAAGGATGTCGAGGAGGGCGTGGCCGCCCGCGCGTCCCGCTCCGTACGTGTGCGGACCCGGCATCCCGAGCCCCTCGCCGTCCGCGACCGCGACCGCGAAGCCCGCGCCGAGAGCGAGCTCGATCAGCGGCAGCTCGTGCTCCGTGCCCTGCACCAACCAGGCGCCGGGTGCATGGTCGCGTCCGAGCCCGTGGACGCCGCAACCGTAGGCGAGGATCGGCCGCGCGCCCGCACCGCTCCAGGCGGCGTCCGGCACCAGGACCGTCCCCGACATCGCCACCGGTAGGCCCAGCGTCGAGGTCGAGCCGTAGACGACCTGGTACGACGTCGCCGGCGCCGCGGTCGCGATGTCGACGCGGCGTACCCGGACAGGCTCGCCCGGGTGGGCATCGATCAGCGGCTCGGCGTAGAAGTGGTCGTCGGTGGGATTCATGGCGTTCTCCGTTCGTGTCCAGCGGGCAGGGCGCCCGCTCCCCCAGCAATCTCCCTGCGATCTGGGACGAGCCTGCGCGACGCGGCTGTCACCGACCTGTCAGCTCGACCCCGCCCGGCTCCGCCGCGTTGTGGTTTCATGAGCGCCATGCAGGTCCACGTGCTCGGGCCGCTCCGCGTGGGCGACGGCACGACCCCGGCGCGAGCACCACGAGGACCGCGCCCGCGCGACGTCCTCGCCGTGCTGGTCGCCCGGCGGGGGCGCCCCGTCCCCGCCGAGACCGTCCTGGACCTGGTCTGGGGAGACGAGGCGACCGGCCTCACGGTCGCCGCGGTGCACACCGTGGTCTCGCGGCTGCGGCGGCAGTTCGGCCCCGGGCTGGTGCTCACCACCGACGCCGGCTACGTCGTACCGGCCGAGATCGCGACCGACGCCGACCGCTTCAGCGAGCTGGCGGCGGCCTCGCACGAGGCCGGTCTCGATCCCGCCACGCGCGCGACACTGTGCCGCGAGGCCCTGGCGCTGTGGGTGGGGGCGGTCACGTACGACGGCGTGCGATGCGACCTGCTCGCCTCGGAGTACGTGCGTCTCGAGGAGTTGCACCGGCGGGTGCGGGCGGACCTGGCGATGGGTCTGCTGGCGGCCGCGCCGCCATCGGGTGCCGCCGCGACGGAGGCGCTGGCCATCGCCCAGGAGCTCGCCGCCGACGATCCCCTCGACGAGACGGCGGCAATGCTCGCGATGCGCGCGGCCTACCGGTTGGGGCGACAGGCCGAGGCGCTGGAGTTGTACGACGCGTTGCGCCGCACGCTCCGCGACGAGCTCGGTGTCGATCCCTCCCCCGCGGCCCGGGCGGTCCACGCCCGCATCCTGGCCCACGACGCAGCCTTCGGGGCCCGGCAACCCCAGCCGGTGCACCCGGCCTTCCGGCTGCCGGTCGCGCTCTCCCCGACGGTCGGCCGCGCCGCCGAGACCGCGGCCGTGCTCGCCGCGTTGAAGGCCGGACGCCGGGTCGTCACCGTCACGGGACCGGGCGGGGTCGGCAAATCCCGGATGCTCGCGGACGTCGGAGGCGCCCTCGACGGTCCTGTCGCCCACATCTCACTCGCCGCACACGCGGGACTCGCCGGCGACGAGCTCGCGGCCGCTGTCGCCATGAGCAGCGGCCTGCCGGTGCACGGGACGGATGCGGTCGAAGGACTGGCACGCTCGCTGGCCACCGCCGAGCTGACCATCCTGGTCGACGAGGCCGAGTGGGCCCTCGATGCAGCGGCGGAGGTCGCCCACGCGGTGCTCGCCGGCTGCCCGGGCGTCCGGATCGTGGTCGCCTCCCGGACGGCGTTGTCCCTGGTCGGCGAGCACGTCGTCGAGCTCGGGCCGCTCGACACCACCGACGCGGACGCCGACCCGGACGCGATCGCCGCGAGCCCCGCGGTGCGGCTGCTCGCCGAGCGGCTCCATGACCGCGGCGCGCTCACCGAGCCCGATCCGGCGCTGCTCGATGAGGCCGCCCTGCGTGTTCTCGCCGAAGCCGCGTCTCGGCTCGACGGACTGCCGCTGGCGCTCGAGCTGGTCGCCGGGTCGGCGGCCTCGCCGCAGGAGCTTCTGGACCTCGTCCGGTGGCCGTTGGACCTGACGTCGGCGGAGACCGGACGCGACCCGCGGCAGCGGTCGCTGCGTCGTACCGTCGTCTGGAGCGTCGATCGGCTGCCGCACGGCGACCGGGCGATCCTGCGGCGGCTCTCGGTCTTCGCGGGACCGTTCACGACCGCGGCTGCCCGGGCGGTCTGCGGCATCGTCGAGCGCCCCGGCGTCCGCACGGTGGACGCCGCCTGCCGCAGGCTCGCGGCGCAGCACCTCCTCGCGATCGACCGCGGCGGTTCGCCCCTCTCCTTCCACCTGCTGCGCACCGTGCGCGACCTGCTGCAGGAGGAGCTGACCGACGCGGGCGAGGCCGAGGCGGCGCGGACCCGGCACCTGGAGTGGTTCGCGGGCCTCTGGCGCGACGTGCCCCTCTCGGATGCGTTGATCGAGCATGTCGGCAGGACGTACGACGACCACTTCTACGCGCTCGCCTACGCGTTCGAGACCGGGTCGGACGCTCACGCCGCCGATCTCACGATCGCGCTCGGGCGGGCATGGCTCTTCACCGAGAACGCCGCCACCGGCATCTGCTGGATCGAGCGCGCGCTCGCACTGCCCGGCCTCACCGCCGTCCAGCGGGCTCGGCTGGAGGTGCAACGCGCCGGCTTGCTGACCGCCTCGGACTGGACCGCCGAGCAGATCGAGTCGCTGGCGGCGACGCTCGACTCGGACGCCGACTGGAGCGTGCAGCTCGGGTTGATGGCCGCGATCGGGTCCTATGTCACCGGGGACGTCGAGCGGGCACTCGGCTGGCTCGCCCGCGTGCTCGACGTGGCCGGGACCCGGGCGCCCTACCACCTGCCCGAGGCCGTGGCGACGCAGGCGGCCTTCGACGCGGCGGCGGGCCACCGCGAGGCCGCGGTGAGCGGGGCTCGCGAGTCGCTCGCACGGATCGGTACGTCCCCGTCCGCGGTGCACCTCGTGTCGGTCGTGCCCAAGGCCGGCCTGGCGCTGCTGGACGCCGGCCGGCCGCAGGAGGCGCTCGAGGTGTTGTCCTCCGGGGCACGGGATGCCGAGGAGCGGTTCGGCGTGCGGCCGCACGCCACGACCCTGTGCAACATCGGGTGGGCCGCACTCGGCGCGGAGCGACCGGGGCGGGCCGCGGAGTCGTTCGCGCGGGCGCTCAGCGGTCCCGGTCGGGGGATGAGCGCCGGCGAGGCAGCCGCGGGCCTCGGTGCCGCCCAGGCGTCGCTGGGCACCGCGACCGCCTCCGAACTGCTCGCGCTCGGCGAATGGATCCTCGCGAGCGAGCGCAACGTGCTGCCGCCCACGCTCGCGAGTCACGTCTCCGCGGCGGTGGCGCTGGTCGGGAGCGACCCGCTGCCCGCCGGGCTCACTGCCGACCTGGCGGTGACCCGCGCCGTACAGCTCGCCCGGGCGAACGCCTGCGACGGTCACGACCGACAGCCCGGGCGCACGAGAACGTAGCGGTACTGGTTAGCTGAGGGGACTGTGACCAGTTCGAGCCCGGCCGCGTCCCGGTCGACCACACCAGCGGAGTTCGAGCAGCGCCTGGGCAGGGTCCGTGCCTTGATGCGCGAACGCGGGTTCGACGCGCTGGTGATCGCGGATCCGGCCAACATCTACTACCTGACCGGCTACAACGCCTGGTCGTTCTACACTCCGCAACTGCTCCATGTCCCCCTCGCCGGTCCGCTCACCCTCTTCATGCGGGAGATGGACGCGCAGGGCGCCTATCGCACCGCCGGTGGCATCGCCGCGGACCGCATCCTGGGCTATCCGGAGAGCCACGTCCACCGGCCCGACATCCACCCCGGCGACTGGATCGCCAGGCGTCTGCGCGATGCGGGCCACGGGGTGCGGAGCCGGGTCGGCTACGAGGGTGAGGCTCACTACCTGACGCCGCGGACGTACCGGGCCGTCAGCGACGGGCTACCCGAGTGGGAACTCCTGGACTGTCACGACCTGGTCAACTGGGTTCGGCTGGTCAAGTCCCCGGCCGAGATCGAGCTCATGCGCGCCGCGGGTCGCATCTGCACCGCCGCGACACGCGCCGGAATCGCTGCCGCTCGCCCGGGACGGCCGCAGCACGAGGTCGCGGCGGAGATCCTCGCGGCCCAGGCCCGCGGCGTCGATGACGATGCCGGCGACTACCCGGCCATCGTTCCGATGCTGCCGACCGGCGAGGGCGCCGACACTCCGCATCTGACGTGGTCGGACGCACCATTGCCCAGCGGGGAGCCGGTCTCCTTGGAGCTGGCCGGGGTCCACCGCCGCTACCACGTCGCCATCGCACGAACCATGGTCTTCGGCAAGCCCGCAGCCCACCTGGCGCGCCTGGCCAAGGTGACGGTGGAAGGACTCGACGCCGCCCTGGGCACCGTCCGTCCGGGTGTCACCGCGGCCGCCGTCGCTCAGGCGTTCTCCGAGGTCATCGGGGCGGCGGGATACTCGAAGGCATCGAGACTCGGATACTCCATCGGCATCGGATTCCCGCCAGACTGGGGCGAGCGGACCGTCAGCCTCCGCAGCGACGACCACACCCCGCTGG
>JBDHZS010000013.1:0-33708 GCA_039812025.1 Nocardioides sp.
GTCAGGGGCGGTTGGCGTAGGGGAGGAGCGCCATCTCGCGGGCGGTCTTGACGGCGAGGGCGACCTGGCGCTGCTGCTGGGGCGTCAGGCCGGTGACCCGGCGCGAGCGGATCTTGCCGCGGTCGGAGAGGAACGTCTTCAGCAGCGCGACATCCTTGTAGCTGACGTGCTCGACGCCGGCCTCGACGAGCGGGTTGCGGCGCTTCTTGGGATGGCGGGCGGCGCCGCCTCGGGTGTGCTTCTTCACGCTCACAGCGTACTAAGAATGATTCTCATATAAGAATCGTCGGCCGCTGGTCGGGCCGGCGCGGGGCGTGCGGCTGGGGTACGCCGCCGCAACTCGGGCGTACTTTTGCGCCGACTCGGCGTGTTTTTCGTGCACGGATGCGCCGACTCGGCGTGTTTTTCGTGCACGGATGCGCCGACTCGGCGTGTTTTCGTGCACTTTAGAGCCGACTCGGGGTGGCGGGGTCCAGGGGGAGCGTCAGGGTCACGGTGGTTCCGGCGCCGGGGGAGCTGCGGACGACGAGGTCGCCACCGGCCTCCCGGGCGGTGTACTCCATCAGCCGCAGGCCGGCATGGCCCGGCCGCACCCGGGGATCCAGGTCCGCGGGCATGCCCACCCCGTCGTCGACGACCTCCGCTACGAACACCGGGCCGGCGCCGGCCAGACCCGCGGTGGCAGGGCTCGCGGTGGCGGGGCTCGCGGTGGCGGGGCCGGCGGTGGGCGGGTCCGGCTCGACCCTGATCCGCACCAGGACCTCCGATGCCCCGGCATGCTTGGCGACGTTGCGCAGCGCCTCCTTGAGCAGCCGGTAGCCGAGCGCGACCCGAGAGTCGGTCAGCCGCAGCTCCGGCGGCACGTCGAGCCGGACCATCGAGGCGGGCAGCCCGATCTCGGCGCACCATTCGGCGAGTGCCGCGGCGAGCGCCTTGTCCTGCCACTCGGCCGTGTGCGGGCTGTCGAGGAGGTCCCGGAGCAGCTGGACGTCCTTGGCCAGGATCCGCTCCAGACGCTCGGCGGTGGCGCGCGCGTCGCCGTCGAGGTCGGTACGGCGCCGCAGCGCCCCCGCGAGGAGGCCGGCGCCGGCCAGGTCCTGGATCACGCGGTCGTGAAGGCGGATGGCGATCCGCCGGTGCTCGACGGCGGCGGCGTCCAGCGCGCGCTGGGCGATCAGCTGCCGCTCCCGCTCGACCTCGGCGACGCGCCGGGCCGTCCGCACCGACAGCGGCAGGCTGGCCAGGCCCAGCAGCAGCACGCCGCCGACGCTGATCGGCAGCCAGTCGCGCAGCAGCGCGTCGCGGATCTCGTCGGGCTTCCGCACCGACTTGTAGACCTCCAGGACGAACGGGAGCCCGCTGCGGTCGGTGAAACCGACGTACGCCTCGAACAGGTCCCGATCGGGGTCGGCCATCGGATGCCCGGCGCCGACCGGAAAGACCCGGACGTCGGTGGTGCCGAAGAGCCCGGACTCCTCGCCGAGGTCGGCGACCTCCCCGGCCTCGTCCGGGACGGTCGAATAGACCAGGAGCCCTTGGTCGGCGACCTGGGTGGGACTCCACACCTTGATCGCCCGCAGTTGCCCGGCGCCGGTCCAGGTCCGCTGCCTGCGCTCGAACCCGCTCGCCCAGCTCGCCGGGTCGGCGGTCAGGTCGGCCATCGTCAGCGGCGCGGCCAACTCGCGGGCGATCAGCTCGATGTTGCGCTCGGTGGTCGCCCGGGCCTCGGCGGTCGCCGTCGTCTGACTGCGCCACACGACCACCAGCGTGACCGCGACGACGACCACGCCGAGCGCGGCGAAGTGTCGCACCAGGACGCGGCGCACCGGTCGCTGCCGGGCGGTACGGCGTGTCCCCGATGCCGCCGACGCCCACGGTGCCATGGGGTCAGTCTGCGCCGAGCGTGATCAGCCCGGCCCGGTGGGCCGCGACGACGGCGCCGAGCTGGTGGTGCGCGCCGAGCTTCTCCAGGAGGCTCTTGACGTGGTCGCGCACCGTGTGGATGCTCAGGCCGAGGGTCCGGGCCACCGCCTGCACGTCCTGCCCCGCAGCGAGCAGCCGGACCACCTCGAGCTCGCGCGGGCTGAGCAGGCCCGCCTGCGGGTGCGCGGGCCAGGCGTCGCTCGGCTCGCCCGGTGAGGCGAGCGCGTCCAACAGGTCCTCCAGCCCGGTGCCCTTGGCGAGCACCGCGACCGCCCCGCGGGCGCGGGCCCGCTCCACCACGTCCGGCCTCGGATGGGCGGTCAGCACGAAGGCCCGCGGCGCCGGACCGACGCCGTACACCTCGTCCAGCAGGTCGAGCCCGGACCCGTCGTCGAGCTGGACGTCGATCACCGCGATGTCGTAGCCGCGCTCCCGCAGGCAGTCGCGGGCGACGGCGGCCGTCGGCGCGACGTCGACCCGGCCGAACCGCGCGTCGCCGTCGAGCACGAATGCGAGCGACTCGGCGAAGACGGCGTGGTCGTCGACGACCAGCACGGTGGCCGGGGCGCGCGTCGTCGCGGCCGCGGGCGCGGATGCCGCCACCGGAACCTCCTGACGCGCGAGACCCCCGAATTTTCGGGAGTGCGAAGCGGATGGCCGTGTTCTTAGGCTATCCAAACCTAAGCCTAGCCACGATGAGGTGTCCCACACATGCGTTCTGACCTGCTGCTTTCCACCCGCCGACGCCGGGGAATCGCCGGCGCCGCCGTCGCCGGCCTGCTCGCGGCGACCCTCGTCGCCTGCGGCAGCGAGGAACCCGAGGAGAGTCCGGACGCGGACGCCACGCCGGCCTCCGAGGACGCCCTGGTGGTGTACGCCGGCCGCGACGAGGAGCTGCTCGCGCCGCTGATCGACCAGTTCACGGAGGAGACCGGGACCGAGGTCGAGGTGCGCTACGCGGACACGCCCACGCAGACCGCGACCCTGCTCGAGGAGGGGGAGAACACCCCGGCCGACGTCTTCATCTCCCAGGACGCCGGCGCCCTCGGCGCGCTCGCCCGCGAGGGCATGCTGAGCGAGCTGCCCGAGGAGATCACCGGCGCCGTCCTGCCGGACTACACCTCCACCGACGGCAGCTGGGTCGGCGTCACCGGCCGCGCCCGGGTGATCGTCTACAACTCCGAGGCGCTCGACGAGGCCGACGTGCCGGACACCGTCGGCGCCTTCACCGATGAGGAGTGGGAGGGCCGGGTCGGGTTCCCGCCGACCAACGCGTCCTTCCAGTCCTTCGTCACCGGCTTCCGGGTCGCCGAGGGCGACGACGCGGCCCGCGAGTGGCTCGAGCAGATGGCCGCCAACGACGTGCAGACCTTCGAGAGCAACGGCGACACGCTCGCCGCGGTCGACGAGGGCACGGTCGACGTCGGCCTGATCAACCACTACTACATCTACGGCCTGCGCGAGGAGGTCGGCGAGGAGAACGTCACGGCGGCCATGAAGTTCCCGGCCGCGGGGGACCCCGGCGCCCTGGTCAACGTGACCGGTGCCGCGATCCTCTCCGATCACGCCGACGCCGAGGCGATGGTCTCCTACCTCGTCTCCGAGGAGGGGCAGACCTACTTCGTGGAGAACACCTACGAATACCCGCTGGTCGAGGGCATCCCGGCGCCCGAGGGGCTGCCCGCGCTCGATGAGATCGAAGGCCCGATCGAGGACCTCAGCGACCTCGACGACGTCGAGGCGTCGATCGCGATGATCCAGGAGGCGGGGCTCGGCTGAACCGCGCGGACTCCGCCCGTCGTCCCCCGGCGGCGCTCCTCGGCGGAGCGCTGCTGGGGGTCGCCTGCGTGCTGGTGCCGCTCGTCTACCTCGTGGTCCGGGCCGCCCAGGTGCCGCGCGCCGACCTGACCGGCCGGGTGCTCCGGCAGCAGCTGGTGCCCTGGACGCTCAACAGCGCCGTCCTGGTGCTCGCCGTCGGCGCGACCTGCCTGGTCCTGGGCGCGGCTACCGCCTGGCTGCTCACCTGCACCGACCTGCCCGGCCGGGGCTGGTGGCTAGTGGCGAGCGCGCTGCCGCTGGCGGTGCCGTCGTACGTCGCGGCGTACGGCTGGCTGACGACCCTCCCGCGGCTGCAGGGGTTCTGGCCGAGCTGGTGGGTGCTCACGGCGGTCTGCGTCCCCTACGTGACGCTGCCGGTCGCGGCGGCGATCCGGGCGGCCGACTACAGCCTGGTCGAGATCGCCAGGGTCTCGGGCCGCTCCGGGCCGGTCGCCTGGCTGGTCGGCCTCGGGCCCCAGGTCGCCCCGGCGGCGGCCGCCGGGACCCTGCTGGCCGGGCTCTACACCCTGTCGGACTTCGGGGCGGTGGCGCTGCTGCGCCACGAGGTGCTGCCGTTCGCGATCCACCGGCAGTACGGCAACTTCCTCGGCCGCGACCGGGCCGCCGTGCTGGGGCTGCTGCTCGTCGCGGGCGCGCTGGTCCTGGTCCTGCTGGAGCGCTCGGTGCGCGGCAACAGCCGCCGCTGGAGCGTCTCCTCGGCCGCGCCCCGCCGCACGCCGGTGCTGCGGCTGCGAGCCGCGTGGGCGGCGCCGGCGATCCTCGTGGTCGCCGCGCCGCTGGCCGTCGGGGTGGTGCTCCCGGTCGCGGCGCTCTTCCGCCGGCTCGCCCTGGGCACCCGCCGGCCGCTGGACTGGGGTGAGCTCCTCACCGCGCTCGCCGCGGCCGTGCAGGTGGCGCTGCTCGGCGGCCTCGTCGCGCTCGCCCTCGCCGGCTTCATCGGCGTGCTGGCCGCGCGCTACGAGGGCCGCGCGGTCTCCGCGATCGAGACCGTGGCCTTCTCCGCCCACGCGCTCCCCGGGATCGTGGTGGGGCTCTCGCTGGTCTTCGCCGCGCTGCGCGTCGTACCGGCCCTCTATCAGACCCTGGTCGTCGTGGTGTTCGCCTACGTCGTGCTCTTCATGCCGAAGGCGGTCGGGGCGGTGCGGACCTCGGTCGCCGCCGTACCCCCGATCCTGCCGCGGCTCGCCGCGTCCCTCGGCCGTGGGCGGGCCCGGTCGGGCCTGATCACCGCCCGCCTTGCCGGGCCGGGGGTGCTCGCGGGGTTCCTCCTCGTCGTCGTCACCGCGATGAAGGAGCTGCCCGCGACCCTGATGCTGCGCCCGGTCGGATTCGACACCCTCGCCACCGAGATGTGGGGCCGCACGTCGGCGACGGCGTACGGCGCCGCCGCGCCCTACGCGCTGGCGTTGGTGCTGGTGGCGTCGGTCCCGGCGTTCCTGCTGTCGCTGCGCACCGCCTGGGGGGACCGATGAGCGCCTTCGAGTTCGACGAGGTGAGCTTCGGGTACGGCGCGGAGCCGGTGCTCCGAGACGCCCGCCTCGCGTCCGAGCCCGGGGAGCTGCTCGCCGTCATCGGCCCCAGCGGCTGCGGGAAGACCACGATGCTGCGCCTGCTCGCCGGCTTCGAACGGCCCCGCACCGGCCGGATCACCCTCGGCGGCGAGGTGATGTCCGACGGCTCCAGGTTCGTCCCGCCCGCGCGCCGTCGGGTCGGGATCGTCCCCCAGGAGGGGGCGCTCTTCCCGCACCTGCGGCTCGCGGATAACGTCGGCTTCGGGCTGCCGCGGCGGGCCGCCGGCCGGGCCGACCGGATCGCCGAGCTGGTCGCGCTGACCGGGCTGGAGGGCCTGGAGGACCGCTACCCCCGCGAGCTGTCCGGCGGCCAGCAGCAGCGGGTGGCGCTCGCGCGGGCGCTGGCGCCGCGCCCCGCGGTCGTGCTCCTGGACGAGCCCTTCGCCTCGCTCGACGCCACCACCCGCACCGGCGTCCGCCGCTCGGTCGTCGACATCCTCCGGGGCGAGCGGACCACCGCCGTGCTCGTCACCCACGACCGGGAGGAGGCGCTCGGCCTGGCCGACCGGGTCGCGGTCCTGCTCGACGGCGGCGTCGCGCAGGTCGCCCCGCCCGAGGAGGTGTACGACGCCCCGGCCGACCAGCGGGTGGCGCTGCTGCTCGGCGAGGCGACGCTGCTGCCCGTCACCGGGGGCGCGCTCAACGGCGCCCGGTTCGTCGGCTGCGCCCTCGGCGAGCTGCCCCTCGCCGCGAGCTCGCTGGGCCGGGACGAGGTGCTGCTCCGTCCCGAGCAGCTCGCCCTCGACCCCGAGGGCGTCGAGGGCGTCGTCCTGGTCGCCGACTTCGCCGGGCACAGCACGCGGCTGCTGGTGGAGCTCGCCGGCGGCGTCCGGGTGACCGCTGCGGTGACCCGGGAGCGGCCCCGCGCGGGGGAGCGGATCCGGCTCGCCGTGCGCGGACCGGTCCACGGGCTGCCCTGAACGCCGCCTCCGGTGTCCCGGCCCGCTCGGGCTGTCGGCCCGGAACGGTAGTGTGGCCGCCGCCGAGAGTGGGCCCCATCACACCGGCGGGAAGCGAGGAGCACGAGATGAACTGGTCGATGCCGGCCGAGACAGCGCCGCAGGAGCGCGTGTGGATGGCGTTCCCGAGCGTCGGGCCGTCGCTCGGGGAGTCCGCCGCCGACGCCGAGGCGGCGTTCGCGGCGTGGAGCGCGGTCGCGCACGCGGTCGCGGAGTTCGAGCCGGTCGTGATGCACGTCGACCGCTCGACCCGCGACGAGGCCGCCAGGCACCTGGGCGGCCACATCGAACAGGTCGACGCGCCCGTCGGCGAGTTCTGGATGCGCGACGCCGGGCCGACGTTCGTGCTGGACGCCCAGGGCGCGCTCGGCGCGGTCGACTGGGTCTTCAACGGCTGGGGCGATCACTCCTGGGCCAACTGGCGGCCCTCCGCCGACACCGCGCGGTCGGTCGCCGAGCGGGCCGGCGCGGAGGTGATCTCATCCTCCCTGGTCAACGAGGGCGGCGGGATCCAGGTCGACGGCGAGGGGACCGTGCTGCTCACCGAGACCGTCCAGCTCGACCCGCGCCGCAACCCCGGGCTGACCAAGGCCGACGTCGAGGCCGAGCTGGCCCGCACGATCGGCGCCACCACGGCGATCTGGCTGCCGCGCGGGCTGTGGCGCGACAACCAGCGCTTCGGCACCAACGGCCACGTCGACATCGTCGCCGCCCTCCCCTCGCCGGGGCGGCTGCTGCTCCACTCCCAACCCGATCCGGACCACCCGGACCACGCGTTCTGCCGGGAGTTGAAGGCCCAGCTCGGCGAGGCGACCGACGCCGCCGGGCGGCACTTCGAGATCGTCGACGTCCCCGCGCCGTCGGTGACCCGCGACGAGGGCGGCTGGGTCGACTACAGCTACATCAATCACTTGGTCGTCAACGGCGGGGTGATCGCCTGCGGCTTCGGGGACCCCTACGGCGACGACCGCGCCGCGGAGATCCTCGGCGAGGCCTATCCGGGCCGGGAGGTGGTCACCGTCGACGCCCGCGATCTCTTCGCGCGCGGCGGCGGCGTCCACTGCATCACCCAGCAGCAGCCCCTTCAGCAGCAGGAGGCGTCATGAGACTCGTCGAGGCCAGCCTGGCCGAGCTGCGTGAGGAGCTGGACGCCGGCCGGGTCACCAGCGTCGGCCTGGTCGCCGGCTACCTCGCCCGGATCGGGCACTACGACCACCACGGGATGAGGCTCAACGCCGTACCGGTGCTCAATCCGGAGGTGTTCGCCGAGGCCCGCGCCGCCGACGTACGACGCGCGCGGGGGGACGCCCTCGGGCCCCTCGACGGGATCCCGTTCACGGCCAAGGACAGCTACAAGGTCCGCGGGCTGCCGGTCGCGTCGGGATCGCCGGCCTTCGCCGACCTGATCGCGAGCGAGGACGCCTTCTCGATCGCCCGGCTCCGGGAGGCGGGGGCGGTCTTCGTCGGGCTGACCACGATGCCGCCGATGGCCAACGGCGGCATGCAGCGGGGCGTCTACGGCCGCGCCGAGAGCCCCTACAACGCCAACTTCCTCACCTCGGCCTGGGCGTCGGGCTCCTCCAACGGCTCGGGGACCGCGACCGGCGCGAGCTTCGCCGCCTTCGGGCTCGGCGAGGAGACCTGGTCCTCGGGGCGCGCGCCGGCCAACAACAACGGGCTGTGCGCCTACACCCCGTCGTGGGGCGTGATCTCGATGCGCGGCAACTGGCCGCTGGTGCCGACGATGGACGTCGTCGTCCCGCACACCCGCAGCATGGACGACCTGCTCGCCGTGCTCGACGCGATGGTCGCCGACGACCCGGAGCCCCGCGGCGACTTCTGGCGGGTGCAGCCCTGGCTGGAGATCCCCCCGAGCAGCGAGTTGCGTCCCGAGTCGTACGCCGCGCTCGCCACGCCCGGGGCGCTGGCCGGCAAGCGGATCGGGATGCCGCGGATGTACCTGGGCCGCGGGCCCGGCGCCGTGGAGACCCGACCCTCGGTGGTCGCCCTGGCCGAGGCCGCCGCCGAGGAGCTACGCGGCCTGGGCGCCGAGGTCGTCGAGACCGACTTCCCGGTGATGGCCGCCTACGAGTCGACCCACGCCTACCTGGAGGGTGGCTACCAGGGCGGCCTCGCCGAGACCGGCTACGTCCCCGCCGGCTTCGCCGAGGCCGAGCTGATCGACCTCGCGGGCTTCGGGCTGGAGGACTTCCTGCAGGCCAACGCCGCCGCTGGGATTGCTGCTGGGATTGCTGCTGGGATTGCCGGGGGCCCGCGCTCGCTGGCTGAGGTCGACCCGGAGCTGGTCTTCCCCGACCCGCCCGGCCAGCTCCCCGACCAGTCCGGCGACCCCTACTCGATGGGGGAGTACGTCCGGTTCGCCGCCGAGCGCGGGATCCACGCGCCCGCGGACATCCCGGGGCTGGGGGAGGGCGTCCTCGGGCTCGACCGGGCGCGCCGCGAGCTGCTCGAGGACTGGCTCGACGAGCAGGGCCTGGACGCGCTCGCCTTCCCGACCTCGGCCGACATCGGGCCCGCCGACGCCGACACCGAGCAGGGCTCCCACGACCTCGCCTGGCGCAACGGCACCTGGGTCGCCAACGGCAACCTGGTCATCCGCCACCTCGGCATCCCGACCGTCACCGTTCCGATGGGGATCCTGCCCGACATCGGGATGCCGTCCGGGCTCACCTTCGCGGGCCGCGGCCGGCAGGACTCCGAGCTGCTGGCGATGGCGTGGGAGTACGACGACGCCGGCTCCCGACGGCAGGCGCCACCCCGGACCCCCGAGCTGCCCCAGGAATTGGCACAGCCCGCCGCGCCCCCGCCCGCCCCGGACCCGGTCGTCGCCGCACCCACGATCGAGCTCGAGGCCAGGCTGATCCACGACCGGCCCGACTCCCGGCTCGGCCTGGTGGTCGAGGGCCGCTTGGACGCCGGCGCAGGCGCCACCGAGGTGCTGGTCACCGTCAACGGCGACCCCGTCGAGGTCCACCTCGACGGGGCCGGCTTCCGGGCCGACACCGACCTGCCCGGCGACATCCACAACACCCCGCACAGCACGTGGCGGGCGCCGTACGGCAGCCTCGTCGTCGCCGTCGTCCGCGGGCCCTGGGGCGAGGCCGGGACCTACCGGATCGTCGGCGGGGTCTGAGACTCGACGAACGCCCTGGAGGGAAGGGCCCGGGAGGCGGCGGGCAGCCGGAGGGCGGCCGCGAACCCGAGGGCCGCGGCCGCGAGCGCCACCAGGAACGCCGCGGAGGCGCCCTGGTGGTCGATCACCAGGCCGGCGACGGCGGCGCCCGGCGCGACGCCCGCGACCAGGCCCGTGTGCACGATCGACATCGCCTCGGTGAGGCGACCGGGCGGGGCAACCTGCTCGCACAGCGACATTGTCGCGATCAGGGTCGGCGCGACGGCCAGGCCCGCGATCAGCAGGAAGCCCGCCATCACCCCCATGGAGGGGATCAGCGACAGCGGCGCGATCACGACGACCAGCCCCAGGCAGCCGGCGGGGACCCGGATCGCGGGGCCCCAGGGCCACCGCACCGCGCCGCTGGCGATGCCCGCGCTGAAGGACCCGAGGGCCCACAGCGCCAGCAGCACGCCGGCCTGCGCCTTGGCGCCCTGCTCCTCGGCGAAGGCGACCGCGGTGACCTCCGAGCTGCCGAACATCACGCCGAGGCAGAAGCAGACCACCACCAGCGGCGCGACCACGGACCACGGCATGGGGTGTCGTACGCCGTGCTCGACGGTCGCCCCGCGCGGCGGCGGCTCGGCGCTGCGCTGCACCGCGAGCGCCGCCGTACCGATCAGGCCTGCGACCACCGCCGACCCGAGCCCGGCCAGCGGGTGCACGGCGGTCGCGAGCGCCGTGACCAGGATCGGCCCCAGCACGAAGACGCCCTCGTCGAGCGCGCCCTCCAGCGCGAACGCGGTCTGCACCTTCGCGGGGTCGCGCAGCACATGCGACCACCGGGCCCGCACGGCCGCGCCGATCTGGGGGAAGGTGGCCCCCGAGATCACCGCGCCGAGGTAGACCCACGCCAGCGGCCAGCCCGACTGCACCGCGGTCATCAGCAGCACCATGCCGCCCGCGGAGCTGGCCATCAGCAGGCCGAGCACCAGGGACTGGCCGAGCCGGTCCAGCAGCCGGCCCTGGATGATCGAGAAGATGCCGTTGGCGATCAGGTAGACCGCCGCCACGCCGCCCGCGACGCCGTAGGAGCCCCGCGCCTCCGAGACCAGCAGCACGATGCCGAGGCTGAACATCGCCATCGGAAGCCGGCCCACGAATGCGGCGGCGCTGAAGCGCAGGGTGCCGGGGACGGACAGGACCGCCCGATAGGTGTCGAACATCTTCGCCCAGCGTAGGTCCGGGTCAGCGGTGATGCCCAATCAGCAGGCTGTGATCAATACCATGGGGCTCATGGTCGTTCCGTCCGGAGATCCCGCCCCCTACGACGCCCTGCTGCTGGTGTCCTTCGGGGGCCCGGAGCAACCCGAGGACGTCGTGCCGTTCCTGCAGAACGTGACCCGCGGCCGCGGCATCCCCGTCGAGCGGCTGGTGGAGGTCGGGGCGCACTATCAGCAGTTCGGCGGGAAGTCGCCGATCAACGACCTCAACCGGGCGTTCCTGGCGGCGATCCGCGAGGACTTCGAGGCCGCCGGGCTCGGCCTGCCCGTCTACTGGGGCAACCGCAACTGGGACCCCTACCTGGCCGACGTGGTGCGCGAGATGCGGGACGACGGGGTACGGCGCGCGGCCTGCTTCCTGACGTCCGCCTACTCGTCGTACTCCTCCTGCAGACAGTACCGCGAGGACCTCGCCGAGGCGGTCGCCTCCGTGCCGGGGGCGCCCCAGCTCGACCGGCTGCGCGCCTACTTCAACCACCCGGGCTTCGTCGCCGCGGTCACCGACGCCTCGCTGGCGGCGATCGCCGAGCTCGACGACGACGCCCGGCACGGCGCGCGGATCGTCTTCGTGACGCACTCGATCCCGACCGCGATGAACGCCGCGAGCGGGCCGGGCGGCGGCGCCTACGTCACCCAGCACCTCTCGATCGCGCGGGAGGTGACCGACCGGATCCGCCGGGTCACCGGCATCCACGCGGGGTACGACGTGGTCTACTGCAGCCGCTCCGGGGCGCCCCACGTGCCGTGGCTCGAGCCCGACATCAACGACTGGCTGCGCCACCTCGCCGACGATCCGGCGGTCACCGCCGCGGTGATGGTGCCGATCGGCTTCGTCTCCGACCACATGGAGGTCGTCTACGACCTCGACACCGAGGCGATGACCACCGCCAAGAAGGTCGGACTGCCCGCGGTCCGTGCCGCCACCGCGGGTCTGGACCAGCGGTTCGTCGCCGTCGTGCGGGACCTGCTGCTGGAGCGGGCCGCCACCGAGCGCGGCGAGCACCCCGAGCGGCTCAAGATCGGCTCGCTGCCCGCCTCTCCCGACCTGTGCGCCGCCGGCTGCTGCCGCAACCTCAAGGACGACCGGCCCGCCCTCGGCGGCGCCTGAGCCGTCCGCTTGGCGCCTGCCCTGCCGCCGCGCCCGCTGCGGTGCCCGCCCTCTGGGAATAATCTGCGCTTCCCCACGTTGTCACCGAGTCGGCTCGAAGGTGCACTCAGAACACGCCGAGTCGGCTCTAAAGTGCACGGAAAACACGCCGAGTCGGCGCTTAGGTGCAGGCTCCCGGGCGCCGGCGACGCCGCGCCGGGACGGGCAGATTCGGCAAAGACGTGCGAAGACAGGGGCTGATGGTGCACAATCACGCCCCGACGCTCCAGAACACAAGCCCCCCACAGAGGTTCGAAGAGACGATGGCTACTGACTACGACGCTCCGCGCAAGACCGACGACGACCAGTCCGAGGAGAGCATTGAGGAACTCAAAGCGCGTCGCCACGACAAGAACTCGGGCAAGGTGGACGAGGACGAAGCCGAGGCGATGGAGTCCTTCGAGCTCCCCGGCGCCGACCTCTCGCATGAGGAGCTCGCGGTCGAGGTCAAGCCCAAGCAGGAGGACGAGTTCACCTGCATGAGCTGCTTCCTGGTCCATCACCGCAGCCAGCTCGTCGACCCCGTCCGGCTGCTCTGCCGCGACTGCGCGTGACATACGTGACATAGCAGCGCCCGGGCCAGGTGTGACCTGGCCCGGGCGCGCTGCGCGATGGACGCGTCGTACGACGGGTGGCTAGGCCAGGACGGCCTCGAGCCGGGCGTAGCTGGTCTCCATCCCGTCGACCATGCCGGTCGCGAGCACGGTGTCGCGCAACTCGGTGTTCGGGTAGGTGATGACGATCGACAGGAGCGTCCCGCCGTCCAGCTCGGTGAGGGTGAGCTCGTTGCGGGTGCCCGGGCCCTCCATGCCGATCATGTTCTCGGTGGTCACCGACCGGTGCGGCGGCTCGATCTCGAGGACCTCGCCGGTGAAGCCGAAGCGGCCGTACTCGCTGTCGGGGTCGACCGGCTCCCACTCGTAGCGATAGCCCTCGCCGACCTGGGTCGCGACCTCGCAGACCGGCATCGTCCAGCCGTCGGGCCCGAGCAGCCACCGCTGCAGCAGGTCGGCGTCGTGGTGCGCCCGCCAGACCTGCTCGACGCTGCCCCGGATCAGCCGGCTCACGCGCACCTGCGTGTCGTTGAGCAGGTCGGTCTGGATGCCGCGCCCCGCCGCGAACGCCGCGAGGTCGTCGAGGACCGTGTCGATCTGGCCCATCGCCTCGCTCATGCCCTGCTCCATGCCCATCTCGAGCAGCTTGGCGAGCTCGTCGGCGGAGTTGAAGTGCGTCGTCGTCTCCAGCCGCGAGCCGGACTCGGTGGCGGAGAAGCTGAAGATCATCCGCATGGTCGGCATGTCGCGGTTCGGCGTACCGTCCTCGCTCGCGAAGCCATCCAGCACCTCGAAGCCGCGCGGCGCGTCGACCTTGAGGAACTCCCAGTAGCCGCTGGAGACCTCGCCGCCCGGGCCGGTCATCGTGTAGTGGCTCTGCCCGCCCGGGTAGAGGTCGTGGCGGGTGAAGCGCGCCGGGTAGGTCGGCGGGCCCCAGAAGCGCTCGAGCTGGCGCGGGTCGGCGTAGGCCTCCCACAGCCGCTCGACGGGCACCGGGAAGTCGGCGACCACGGTCATCGTGAGCGCCTCGGGGTCCTTGGTGACGGAGGTGATGGGCATCGGATTGCCCCTTTCTTGGTAGGTCGGTCTTGGTAGGTCGGTCTGAGTTGGCGTCGGATCTATGGCTGTTCTTCGGAGAAGAGCGCGTCGAGCCGGTCGATCCGCGATCGCCAGAGCTGTTCGAACTGGTCCAGCAGGGCCTGCGCCTGGCGGATCGCCTCGGGATTGCCACACACGATCCGCTCCCTTCCTCGGGGCTGCTTGGTGACGAGTCCGGCCCGCTCCAGGACCGCGACGTGCTTCTGTACGGCGGCGAACGACATCGCGTAGTCCCGCGCCAGCTCGGACACCGACGACTCCGCGACGAGGGTGCGTCGCACGATGTCGCGCCGGGTGGCGTCGGCCAGGGCTTGGAAGATCCGGTCGACGTCGTCGTCGCTGAGGGGGGCTGCGCCCGCGTTATCTACAACCATTTGGTTGTACGTTAGCCCGCGAGAACGCTCCGCGCAACCCCCGACCCGCAAGAACTCCGATTCGTCCACGCACGCCAAGCGTCAAACGACCGGCCAACCCGCAGACGAACGGAGTGCTACTTGGTGGGCTTGCGCAGGGACGCGGGCAGAGAGCCGGTGGACCGCTCGTAGTAGCTGGCCGCGCGGCGGGTGGCCAGCATCTTGGCGACCGCGACGACCGTCGCGCTCAGGAACGCCCACGTGACCGCCTCGCGCAGCGCGACGTCGGGGTCGCCGGGGTTGGCCGGAGGCTTCTTGCCCGTCGCCAGGCGCCAGACCTTGTCGACGGCCTTCTTCGCGAGCGCCGCGGTCCCCAGGGTCACCACCAGCGAGAACAGCGACCAGATCTTGGTGTCCTTCTCGGTGCTCGCCATCGTGCCTCTCCTGTGCCGGGGTGCCCAACCCTACCGAGCGCCCGGTTCCGCGGTGCCCAGCGCCCGGGCGAGCGCGTCGGCGACGCGCTCGGGATGCCGCGACGAGACGAGCCAGTACGGCGCCGGGTCGGCCGGATCGGTCAGGTCGACCCGGATCGCCCGCTTGCGGTAGGGCCGCAGCAGCAGCCATGCGCGGGCGTCCGCGCCCGGCCCGGCCAGGTGCCGGGTGGCGTCGCTGTCCAGGGGGGTGACCTCGCCGACGTACTCCAGCGCGATGTGGGCGCGGCCCGCCCGGAACTCGCCCTCGCCGACCTGGACCCGGGCGTTGCCGTAGCCGATCAGCAGGGCGGCCATGGCCACGAGCGCGAGGCCGCTGATCACCCACGCGGCGGTGGGCGGGATCGCGACGATCAGGGCCAGCCACAGGGTCGCGACGAGCAGCGTGCCCTGCACCCACCAGCGCAGCGGCGCCGACAGCCGCTCGTCGTAGATCACCGGGTCATCGTATGGGCGCGGCCTGGGTAGCGATGAGGCCGGTCCGCGAGGTTGCGCTCGAACTGCGAGCTCGCCAATGAGCACTGTGCCACCGTGGACGTGAGTGGGGGTAGATTCTCCCGTCGTGTCCGACCCCGACCTCGACGTGCGCCTGCTCCGGCTCGATCCGGGGGTCCCGTTGCCGTCGTACGCGCATCCGGGCGACGCGGGCGCGGACCTGCACGCCGCCTCGGACGTCCACCTGGCGCCGGGGGAGCGGGCCCTGGTCGGCACGGGGATCGCGATCGCGCTGCCGCAGGGGTACGCCGCGTTCATCCATCCGCGGTCGGGCCTGGCCGCGCGGCACGGGCTGACGATCGTCAACACCCCGGGCACGGTGGACGCCGGCTATCGCGGCGAGATCAAGGTGCTGCTGCTCAACACCGACCCGGCGACGCCGATCTCACTGCGGCGCGGCGACCGGATCGCGCAGCTGGTGATCCAGCGCGTCGAGCGGGCGTCGTTCGTCGAGGTGGCGGCGCTGGAGGAGTCCTCGCGTGGTGCGGGCGGCTACGGTTCTACGGGGGGATTCGGCCCCGGCAGAGGAGAGAGTGTCTGATGTTTGGCCGCAAGTCGCGACGAGCCGCCGAGCCGACCCCGTCCCAGTCGGAGGGCGAGGGCCCCGAGGAGGGGAGCGCGGCCGCCGCCGAGGACGCCCCGCCGGCGCAGGGCCCGGTGGACAGCGCCGCGGCCGACGAGGAGACCGCGCGGGTGGATCTCGGCGCGCTCCGGATCCCGGCCGAGCTGCCCGGCATGGAGCTGCGGCTGCAGGTGGATCAGGCCAGCGAGCAGGTGCAGTCGGTGCTGCTCGCCGGCGCCGACGGGGCCGCGGAGCTGCTCGCCTTCGCCGCGCAGCGCCACGGAGACCTGTGGTCGGAGGTGATCGACTCGATCGCCGCGGACGTCTCGCAGCGCGGCGGCACGGTGGATCGCCGCGACGGCAGGTTCGGTATCGAGCTGCTCACCCGGATGCCCGTCACCCTGGCCGACGGCAAGGCCGGCTTCCAGCCGACCCGGATCGCCGGCATCAACGGCGAGCGCTGGATGCTCCGGGTGAGCTTCCTCGGTCGGGCCGCGCTGGAGCCCGAGGTGTTCGATCGCTGGGACGACGTGCTGGACGGGATCGTCGTCCACCGCGGCAACCTGGCCATGCCGCCCGGCGAACGGCTCCCGCTCACGATGCCGCCCGGAGCCTCACCGGTCTCCTGAGCCCCGGCCGCCCGGCAACCCGGGCAGCTCGGCCAGTCGCGCGCGGAGGTGGGTCAGCTCGGCCTCGTTGCGGCACCGCCGGATCGCGACCTCGAGCTCGGCGCGGGCGGCTTCGGGCTCGCCGGCCCGGGCGAGCAGCTCGCCACGGACCGCGGGCAGCCTGTGGGAGCGCGGCAGCAGCTCCTCCAAGCCGTCCAGCAGCGCCAGCCCGGCCCGCGGGCCGTCGGCCTCCGCGACGGCGACCGCGCGATGGAGCCGGACCACCGGCGATCCGGTCAGCCGCTCCAACGCCGCGTAGTCCGATGCGATCGCGGACCAGTCGGTCGCCTCGGCGTGGCCGGCGGTCGCGTGGCGTGCGGCGAGCACCGCCTGCAGCCGCAGCTCCTCGGTGCGACCCGAGCCGCGCGGGACCGCGCCGAGCAGCGCGAGCCCCTCCGCGATCTCGTCGTGGTGCCACCGCGAGCGATCCTGGTCGGCGAGCAGCACGAGCCGGCCGTCCGCAGCCACGCGGGCGTCCCTGCGGGAGTGCTGCAGGAGCATCAGGGCGAGCAACGCGTCGAGCGCGGGCGGGGCGGCTCCCCGCGGGCCGAGCAGCCCGGCCAGCATCCGTGCGAGCCGGATCGCCTCGCCGGCGAGGTCCGCGCGGACGACCGCGTCGCCGTACCCCGGCGCGTAGCCCGCGGTGAAGCAGAGATAGATCGCCTGCAGTACGACGTCGACGCGATCGTGCACCCTGTCGTCCGGGGGCAGCGCGAACGGCAGGCCGGCCGTCGCGATCTTCTTCTTCGCGCGCGTGATCCGGGCGGCCATCGTCGGCTCGGCGACCAGGAACAGCCGGGCGATCTCGGCGGTGGGGATGCCGAGCACCAGCCTGAGGGCGAGCGCCGCCTGCGCCTCGGGCGCCAGCGCCGGGTGGCAGGTGAGGAAGACCAGCCGGAGCTCGTCGTCGATCGCCCGGTCCGTCATCAGGTCCACCACCTCCTCCTCGTGCGCGCGTTCCTCGGTCCGCAGCTGGTCGACGATGAGCAGGGGCAGCTTGCGCCGCGCCGTACCGCTGCCGCGGAGCCGGTCCAGCGCCCGGCGGCGGGCCGCGGTGAGCAGCCACGCCGCCGGGTTCGCCGGTACGCCGTCGACCGGCCACGTGCGGCTCGCCGCCTCGAACGCGTCGGCGAGCGACTCCTCGGCGAGGTCGACGTCGCGGAACCGTCCGATCAGCAGCGCGAGGAGCCGGCCCCACTCCTCGCGCCAGGCGCGCTCGAGGGTAGCGGCGGCGGCCGCGGTGTTGACGGGTCCGCTCAAAACTCCACGACCGGCCGGATCTCCATCACGTAGTTGGTCAGGAGCCCGATCAGGTCGACCAGCACGTCGAGGTCGGGCGCCTCGACCAGGTAGAACCCGCCGATGCCCTCGGTCGCCTCGCTGAACGGCCCGTCGGTGAGTACGGCGTCGCCCGTGCCCGACGGCGGCGCCGGCCGGAGCACGGTCGCGCTGTCGCCGCCGGTGAGCGCCTCCCCGGCCAGGAGCTCGCAGCCCTCGCGGGCCTCGACCGCCTGCCCGAACGCCTCGTGGCGTCCCATCTCCGCGGCCTGCTCCTCTTCGGTCTTCTCGGTCCACGGCGTGCCGGTCTCGCCCACCAGGAACACCACATACTTCATCTCTCCACCTCCGGATCTCGTCGGCTCGACGCTGCCGCGCGGGCCCCGTCGTCCTCATCATCCTCCGCCGGGCGGCGGGGGTCACCTGGATGACGATCGAGCGCCGCCGTTCTCGACAGCCGCCCGGCGGCGACTACGCTTGAGGCCATGACGGGCGTGATGAGCCGGCTCCGGCGGACCGTGTCGAGCTGGGGCGACCAGGCCGACCAACAGGACCGCGAGCTGCAGCGCTCGCTGCGCACCGAGGGCGCGACCAAGATCGGCGAGATCCCGCTCCGCGACGCCGTCACGGTCCGCGGCACCCTCCGCAGCGTCACCCTCCGGCCCCGCGGCGGCATGCCCGCGCTCGAGGCCGAGTTGTACGACGGCTCCGGGGCGTTGACACTGGTGTGGATCGGCCGCCGCCGGATCGCCGGGATCGACCCGGGCCGCACCCTCCAGGTGCAGGGACGGGTGGGCCTGCAAGGCGGCGTGCCCGTGCTGTTCAACCCACGATACGAGCTGATTCCGTGACCGCCAGACCCACCGACACCGAGCGCGCGCCCGACCCCGCCGCGGAGGGCGACGACGGCACCGGCCGGGACGACGCCCCGGCCGGGCCCGCCCCCTCGGAATCGCCCGCCCCCTCGGCCGCCCCCTCGGGCTCGGCCACGCCCTCGGGACCGGCCGACGCCGCGGAGACGGTCGAGGCCGTCGTACGACGCGAGATGGCCAAGGCCCTCGGCGGCCGGCGGGGCATGATCGAGGCCGCGATCCCGACGATCCTCTTCACCGTCGTGTGGATCGCCTCGCACGACCTGCGGTGGGCGCTCGGGGTGAGCGTCTCGGCCGCGCTGATCGCGCTCGTGATCCGCGTGGCGCAGCGATCGACCGTGCAGTTCGCGGTGAACGCGCTGGTCGGGATCGGCATCGGCTGCCTCTTCGTCTACCTCGCCGCGCGCCGCAACGCCGACGCCGACGGCAACACGCTCGCGATGGCCTACTTCCTGCCCGGCCTGCTCTACAACGCCGGCTACGCCGTCGTCCTCGGCGTCGGCAACCTCTTCCGGTGGCCGCTGCTCGGTCTGCTCGTCGGGAGCGTCACGGGAGACCCGACCGGCTGGCGCCAGGACCGGCAGCTGGTCGCGCTGTGCCAGAAGCTCACCTGGCTCCTGGTGCTGCCGTGCGTGCTGCGCGTCCTCGTCCAGGGGCCGATCTGGGTCGCCGGCGACCAGGGCTGGATCAGCGGGAGCGTCGCGGTCGGGATCCTCGGCGTACTCAAGATCGTCATGGGCTGGCCGCTGCAGCTCGCCGCGCTCTCCGCGATCGTGTGGGTGCTCAGCCGCAACCACACGCCGATCGTCGCGGACGACGACCGGGGCTGATCAGCCGGCTCGGGGCTCAGTGGTGGGCGTGCGGCGAGAGGAGCCGCTCGAGCTCGTTCTCGTGCTCGGCGTCGGCGACCAGCAGCAGCTCGTCCCCGGACTCCAGCGGCTGCTCGGCCGAGGGCTTGTAGACCTGGCCGTCGCGCAGGATCGTCACCAGCGCCACGTTGTCGGGCCAGGGGACCAGGCCGCAGGGCTTGCCGACGTACGGCGAATCCCCGGGCAGCGTGATCTCGACCAGGTTGGCGTTGCCCTGACGGAAGGTGAACAGCCGCACCAGGTCGCCGACCGCGACCGCCTCCTCGACGAGCGCGGACATGATCCGCGGCGTCGAGACGCTGACGTCGACCCCCCAGGCCTCGGTGAAGAGCCACTCGTTGTTGGGGTGGTTGACCCGGGCGACCGTGCGCGGCACCCCGAACTCGGTCTTCGCCAGCAGCGAGGTGACCAGGTTGACCTTGTCGTCCCCGGTCGCGGCGATCACGACGTCGCAGCGATCCAGCCGCGCCTCGGCCAGCGACGACAACTCGCAGGCGTCGGCCAGCAGCCACTCGGCGCTGGGCACCCGCTCGGGCTTGATCGAGGACGGGTCCTTGTCGATCAGCAGGATCGTGTGCTCGTTGTCGATCAGCTCGCGGGCGATGGAGCGGCCCACCGCGCCGGCTCCGGCGATGGCGACGCGCATGGCTCAGGCCTCCTCGGGCTCTGCGGCGAGTACGGCGAAGGCGTGGGCCGCGTTCTCCTCGCGGACCACCAGGTGGACGAGGTCGCCCTCCTGGAGCACGGTGTCGCGGTGCGGCAGCATGCCCTCGCCGAGCCGGTCGATCCAGGCGATCCGGCTCTTGGAACGGTCCTCGAAGTCGCACGCCCGCTCGCCCACCCAGTGCTCGGGGACGTCGACGTGGTCGACGCGGACCGTCCCGGAGGGGTCGCGGAAGTCGGGCTCGGCGCCGGCCGGCAGCAGCCGCCGCAGCACCTGGTCGGCGGTCCAGGTCACCGTCGCGACCGTCGTGATGCCCAGCCGCTGGTAGACCTCGGCGCGGCCGGGGTCGTAGATCCGGGCGACGACCTGCTGGATGCCGAAGGTCTCGCGGGCCACCCGGGCGGCGATGATGTTGGAGTTGTCGCCGCTGGAGACGGCCGCGAAGGCATCCGCCCGCCCGATGCCCGCCTTCTCCAGGACCTCCTGGTCGAAGCCGTAGCCGGTCACCTTGTCGCCGTTGAACGTCGGGCCCAGCCGCCGGAACGAGTCGGGGTCGCTGTCGATCACCGAGACGGTGTGGTTGCGCTCCTCGAGATCCCTGGCCAGCGTCGAGCCGACCCGGCCGCAACCCATGATCACCACATGCACACCGACACCGTACTAAACGACCGAGGACCGATCCTCTGGCGCGGGTGCCCCGACCGCGCGCCGCGCGTGGTCTAGCCTGCACGCGTGGGCATAGCCGATGTCTCCAAGCGCATCCTGCTCGGGCGGAAGCTCCTAGGCGACCAGCGCGAGGAGTCGCTGCTGCGCAAGCGCGTCGCGCTGCCGGTCTTCGCCAGCGACGCCTGGAGCTCGGTGGCCTACGCGCCGGACGAGGTCTTCATCATGCTCGCGATCGCGGGGACGTCGACGTATGTGTGGTCGTGGAAGATCGGGCTTGCGATCGCGCTGGTCATGCTGACCGTGGTGGCGTCGTACCGGCAGACCGTGCGCGCCTACCCGTCCGGGGCCGGCGACTACGAGGTCGCGAGCGCCAACCTGGGCCGCAACGCGGGCGTGGTCGTGGCGAGCGCGTTGCTGGTCGACTACGTGATGACGGTGGCGGTGTCGATCTCGGCGGCCGCCCACTACGCGGCGGGCGCGGTGCCGGCACTGGTCGGCATCGAGCCGGTGGTCGCCACGGTCGGGGTGCTGCTGCTGACCGCGATGAACCTGCGCGGCGTGCGCGAGTCGGCGCTGCGGTTCGCGATCCCGAGCTACGCGTTCCTGGTCGCGGTGCTGGTGATGTGCGGCTACGGCTTCCTGCAGCTCGGCTCCGGGACGCTGCCGGACGCGGAGAGCGCCGGCCTGTCCGTCGTACCCCAGGACGGGTGGGAGACGCCGCTGACCACCATCGGGCTGATCTTCCTGCTGGCCCGCGCCTTCTCCTCCGGCTGCGTCGCGCTGGCCGGGGTCGAGGCGGTCAGCAACGGCGTGCCGGCCTTCCGCGCCCCGCGCAGCCGTAATGCCGCCACCACGCTGTTGCTGCTGGGGCTGATCTCGATCGCGATGATGATGAGCGTCATCGTGCTCGCCCAGCAGATGGGCGTGCGGTACGTCGATCCGCAGCGGCTCGAGCAGCTCCGCACCGCCGGGGGCGGCCTGGTGCCCGACGGCTACAGCCAGCATCCGCTGATCGCGCAGATCGCCAAGGGCGTCTTCGACGGCTTCCCGCCGGGCTTCTACCTCGTGGTCACGATCACCACGATCGTGCTGGTGGTGGCGGCCAACACGGCGTTCAACGGCTTCCCGGTGCTCGGCTCGATCCTCGCCCAGGACGGGCTCGCGCCGCAGGGGCTGGGGGCGCGCGGCGATCGCCTCGCCTACAGCAACGGCATCCTCTTCCTCGCCGCGATGGCGACCCTGATCATCTGGGTCTTCGGCGCCGAGACCACCCAGCTGATCCAGCTCTACATCGTCGGGGTGTTCGTCTCCTTCACGCTCAGCCAGCTCGGGATGATCCGGCACTGGACGCGGCACCTGCGGGTCGAGCACGACCCCGACCGGCGCGCCCGCATGGTCCGCTCGCGCGCCATCAACGCCTTCGGGCTGGGGATGACCGCGGCCGTGCTGACCGTCGTACTCCTCACCAAGTTCCTCGCCGGCGCCTGGATCACGGTCCTGGCGATGGCGACGTTCTTCGTGCTGATGAAGGCGATCGCGCGCCACTACCGCGCGGTCGAGGTCGAGCTGGCGGCCGACGAGCGCGACAAGGTGCTGCCCACGCGGGTGCACGCGATGGTGTTGACCGCGAAGATCTACAAGCCGACGCTGCGGGCGCTCGCCTTCGCCAAGGCGGCCCGGCCCAACACGCTCGAGGCGATCCACGTCAGCATCAACCAGGCGGCGACCAACCGGCTGCTCGAGGAGTGGGACGCCCGCGGGATGGACGTGCCGCTGAAGATCCTGCACTCGCCCTACCGCGACATCATCCGCCCCGTCATCGAGTACGCCAACGAGATCCGCAAGGGCAACCCGCGCGGGGTGGTCGCGGTCTACGTGCCGGAGTACGTCGTGGGCCACCGCTGGGAGCGGCTGCTGCACAACCAGACCGCGACGCGGCTGAAGGCGCGGCTGCTCTTCACCCCCGGCGTCATGGTGATCTCCGTGCCCTATCAGCTGCGGTCCTCCGCCCGCGCGCTCGAGCGCGAGCAGGCCCAGGAGCTGCGGCCCCACGCCGGCGACCTGCGGCGCGGCCGGGTCCGCGGCGACGGCGGGCGGCAGGTCTCCTGGCGCTCGCGGCAGGACGAGCGTGGCTGAGCGGCGGCGCTCCCGGTCGGCCCGGTCCCGGTCGCGCTCGGGGTCCTGGTCGTCTCGTGCTCCTGCTTCCCGTGCCTCTGCTCCCCGTGCCCCGGTCTCGCGCGGGGCCTCCTGGGTGGGGGAGATGTACGACGTGGAGATCTCCTCGTCCGGGTTGGCGCATGGGGCCGGTGCGTGCGTGGCCCGGGTGGCCGAGCGGGTGGTCTTCGTGCGGCACGCGCTGCCGGGCGAACGGGTCCGGATCGTGATCACCGAGGGGTCCGAGGGCGACCGGTTCTGGCGCGCGGACGCGGTCTCGGTCTCCGCGGCCTCGCCGCACCGGGTGCCTGTGCCCTGCCCGGTGGCCGGGCCGGGTGGCTGCGGCGGCTGCGACCTGCAGCACGCGGACCTCGGCTACCAGCGCGAGCTCAAGGCCGGGGTGGTCGCAGAGCAGCTGCGCCGCATCGGCGGCCTGGACCTCTCCGCGCTCGGGATCTCGGTGGTCGTCTCGCCAGTGCCTGACCCGGTCACCGGGGATGTCGACGGTCTGGGCTGGCGGACCCGGCAGCGGTACGTCGAGCTGCCCGGCGGCGGATGGGGGATGCGGAAGCACCGGTCTCACGATGTGGTGCCGATCTCCGAGTGCCCGATCGCCGCGCCCGGGTGCGGGCCGGGTGCCTCTGCTCCGGGTCCGTCCTCGGGCCCGTCCTCACCGTCGTCCGGCGAGGTGGTGGTGCGCTCCGTCGAGACCCGGTACGGCGCCCACGACTTCCGGGTCGACGCCGACGGCTTCTGGCAGGTCCATCCCGGTGCGCCGCGGGTCCTGGTCGAGTCGGTGCTCGACCTGCTCTCGCCGAGGCCGGGGGAGCGGGTGCTGGACCTCTATGCCGGGGTGGGGCTGTTCGCGCGGTTCCTCGCGGACGCGGTCGGCGCTTCCCCGGCCGGCCGGGCGAACGGTGACGAGACGGGCGGCCCCGCGGGGTCGGTGCATGCCGTGGAGGGCTCGCGCCGCGCCGTACACCACGCCCGGGGGAACCTCGGCGAGGACGGCAGCCGGATCCGGGTCAGCGCCGGCGACGTGGCCCGCGTGCTCGCCGCGGAGGCGCCGGATCCCGTGGACCTTCCGGTGGACCTGGTCGTCCTGGACCCGCCCCGGGCCGGGGCCAGGCGCGAGGTGGTGGAGCAGGTGGCGCGCCGTACCCCTCGCGCGGTGGCGTACGTCGCCTGCGACCCCGCAGCGCTCGCCCGCGACGTAACGACCTTCGCCTCGCTCGGCTACCGCCTCCGGGCGCTCCGGGCCTTCGACCTCTTCCCGATGACCCACCACGTCGAGTGCGTCGCCCTCCTCACCCCGAACCCGCCGAGTCGGCTCTAAAGTGCACGAAAATCCCGCCGAGTCGGCGCTAACGTGCACGCAAAACCCGCCGAGTCGGCGCCAACGTGCACGGAAAACACGCCGAGTCGGCGCTAACGTGCACGGTCATCCACAGCCGGGGCCCGCGCTCATCCACAGCCGGGGCCCGCGCTCCTGTGGACATAGGCGTATTTATGCGCCGACTCGGCGTGATTCTCGTGCACGGATGCGCCGACTCGGCGTGTTTTTCGTGCACGGATGCGCCGACTCGGCGTGATTCTCGTGCACGGATGCGCCGACTCGGCGTGTTTTTCGTGCACGGATGCGCCGACTCAGCGGAAGGCGGGGATGCCCGTGAGCTGCTGGCCGATGATCAGCTGGTGGATCTCGGCGGTGCCCTCGTAGGTCAGGACGGACTCAAGGTTGTTGGCGTGCCGGAGCACGGGGTATTCGAGCGTGATCCCGTTGGCCCCGAGCAGCGTGCGGCACTCGCGCGCGATCTCCAGCGCCTCGCGGGTGGCGTTCAGCTTGCCGAGGCTGACCTGCTGCGGCCGCAGGGTGCCGGCGTCCTTGAGCCGCCCGAGGTGCAGCGCGAGCAGCATGCCCTTGCCGTACTCAAGCGTCATGTCCGCGAGCTTCGCCTGCGTGAGCTGGTACGACGCCAGGGCACGGCCGTTGATCCGCCGATCCGCGACATAGGAGAGCGCCGTCTCCAGGCAGTCGCGGGCGGCGCCGAGGGCTCCGAAGATGATGCCGAACCGCGCCTCGTTGAGGCAGCTCAGCGGGCCGCGCAGGCCGCTGGCGCCGGGCAGCAGCGCGTCGGAGGGCAACCGCACGTCCTCGAGCACGAGCTCGGAGGTCACCGACGCGCGCAGCGACAGCTTGGAGCGGATCTTGGGAGCGCTGAAGCCCGGCGCGTCGGCGGGCACGATGAAGCCGCGGATCGACGCGGCGTCCTCGCCGGTGCGGGCCCACACGATCGCGACGTCGGCGATCGAGCCGTTGGTGATCCACATCTTGGTCCCGTTGAGCACCCAGTCGTCGCCGTCCGCGCGGGCGAACGTCCGCATCCCGCCGGGGTCCGATCCGAAGTCCGGCTCGGTGAGCCCGAAGCAGCCGATCAGCTCCCCGGCGGCCATCGGGGGGAGCCACCGCTCGCGCTGCTCCTCGCTGCCCCACTTGTGGATCGCGGTCATCGCGAGCGACCCCTGCACCGAGACCAGCGAGCGGATGCCGGAGTCGCAAGCCTCGAGCTCGTGGCAGGCGATGCCGTACGCCGTCGCGCTGGTGCCCGCGCAGCCGTAGCCCTCCAGGTGCATCCCGAGCAGCCCCAGCTCGCCGAACGCGGCCGCGAGCTCGCGGGCGGGCACGTCGCCCGCGTCGTACCACTCGGCGAGGTGCGGGCGCACCAGGTCGTCGAGGAGCGCGCGGACCGAGGAGCGGATCGCGCGCTCGTCGGAGTCCAGGAGGTCGTCGAGGCCGAAGAGCTGGTCGGGGGACTGGCGGTCGGGGGACTGGGGTGACGGCATACCCGGAAGGTACTCGCCGGCCGGTTTGATCCTTTCCTCCGATCAAGGTATCTTGACATCAAGATACTTCGGAGCGGATCAGGCGTGGCGCCCGCCAGCCGAAGTAAGGCTTGCCTCACTATCCGAGCCCGACTCGGCGGCGGCAAGATGACCCCTAGGACCACGCCCCAGCCCGCGGCGACGACGCCGCCCAGCACGAGGAGCACAGATGGCGAGCGAGAACAGTTTCGGAGCGAAAAGCACGCTGGCAGCCGGTGGGCAGGAGGTGGAGATCTACCGCCTGGACGCCGTGGACGGTGAGGGTGTCGACGTCGACTCGCTGCCCTTCAGCCTCAAGGTGCTGCTCGAGAACCTGCTGCGCACCGAGGACGGCGCCAACATCACCGCCGACGACATCCGCGCCCTTGGCTCCTGGGACCCCGACGCCCAGCCGGACAAGGAGATCCAGTTCACCCCCGCGCGCGTGATCATGCAGGACTTCACCGGTGTGCCCTGCGTCGTCGACCTCGCCACGATGCGCGAGGCGATGGCCGCGCTCGGCGGCGACCCGTCGAAGATCAACCCGCTCGCGCCCGCGGAGATGGTGATCGACCACTCGGTCATCGCCGACGTCTTCGGCTCCCCGGAGGCGTTCGAGCGCAACGTCGAGATCGAGTACGAGCGCAACCGTGAGCGCTACCAGTTCCTGCGCTGGGGCCAGGGTGCCTTCGACGACTTCAAGGTCGTGCCGCCGGGCACCGGCATCGTGCACCAGGTCAACATCGAGCACCTGGCGCGCGTCGTGATGACCCGCGAGGTCGACGGCGAGCTGACGGCCTACCCCGACACCTGCGTGGGCACCGACTCCCACACCACGATGGTCAACGGCATCGGCGTGGTCGGCTGGGGCGTCGGCGGCATCGAGGCCGAGGCCGCGATGCTCGGCCAGCCGGTCAGCATGCTGATCCCGCGCGTCGTCGGCTTCAAGCTCTCCGGCGAGCTGCCCGAGGGCTCGACCGCCACCGACCTGGTGCTCACGATCACCGAGATGCTGCGCCAGCACGGCGTGGTCGGCAAGTTCGTGGAGTTCCACGGCGAGGGCGTCTCCGCGCTGCCACTGGCCAACCGCGCCACGATCGGCAACATGAGCCCCGAGTTCGGCTCCACGATCGCGGTCTTCCCGATCGACGGCGAGACGATCAACTACCTGCGTCTCACCGGCCGCAGCGCCGAGCACCTCGAGCTCGTCGAGGCCTACGCCAAGCTCCAGGGGCTCTGGCACGACCCGAGCGCCGAGGGGTACGTCGAGCCCCGCTACTCCGAGCGGCTCGAGCTGGACCTCGCCACCGTCGTACCCTCGATCGCCGGGCCCAAGCGTCCCCAGGACCGGATCCAGGTCACCGACGCCCAGGACGCGTTCCAGGCCGCGCTGCCGACGTATGTCGCCGAGGGCGCCTCGCTGTCCACGCCGACCGAGGTCACGCTGGCAGACGGTACGACGTTCACCATCGACAACGGCGCGGTCACCATCGCCGCGATCACCTCGTGCACCAACACCTCCAACCCGTCGGTGATGATCGGCGCCGCGCTGCTCGCCCGCAACGCGGTGGACCGCGGCCTGGCCCGCAAGCCGTGGGTCAAGACCACGCTGGCGCCCGGGTCGAAGGTGGTCTCGGACTACTACGAGCGGGCCGGCCTCACGCCGTACCTCGACAAGCTCGGCTTCAACCTCGTCGGCTACGGCTGCACCACCTGCATCGGCAACTCGGGCCCGCTGATCCCCGAGGTCAGCGCGGCCGTGCAGGCCAACGACCTGGCCGTGGTGTCGGTGCTGTCGGGCAACCGCAACTTCGAGGGCCGGATCAACCCCGACATCAAGATGAACTACCTGGCCTCGCCGCCGCTGGTGGTCGCCTACGCGCTCGCCGGCTCGATGAACGTCGACCTCTTCGGCGACCCGCTGGGTCAGGACCCGCAGGGCAACGACGTCTACCTGCGCGACATCTGGCCCTCGCCCGCCGAGGTCGAGGAGGTCATCGCCCGGGCGATCAACCCGGACATGTTCGGGTCGTCCTACGCCGACGTCTTCGCCGGCGACGAGCGCTGGCAGTCGCTGCCGACGCCCGAGGGCGACACCTTCGCCTGGAACGAGGACTCGACCTACGCCCGGCGCGCGCCGTACTTCGACGGCATGCCGCACGAGCCGTCGCCGGTCACCGACATCTCCGACGCGCGGGTGCTGCTCAAGCTGGGCGACTCGGTCACCACCGACCACATCAGCCCCGCCGGCGCGATCAAGAAGGACTCGCCCGCCGGGCAGTACCTGATGTCCCACGGCGTCGAGCCGCGCGACTTCAACTCGCTCGGGTCGCGGCGCGGCAACCATGAGGTGATGATCCGCGGCACGTTCGCCAACATCCGGCTGCGCAACCAGATCGCGCCCGGCACCGAGGGCGGCTTCACGCGCGACTTCACGCAGTCGGACGCCCCGGTGACCACCGTGTACGACGCCTCGCAGAGCTACCAGGCCGCCGGCATCCCGCTGGTCGTGCTGGCGGGCAAGGAGTACGGCTCCGGGTCCTCGCGCGACTGGGCGGCCAAGGGCACCGCGCTGCTGGGCGTCAAGGCGGTCATCGCCGAGTCGTACGAGCGGATCCACCGGTCGAACCTGATCGGGATGGGCGTGCTCCCGCTGCAGTTCCCGGCGGGGGAGAGCGCCGAGTCGCTCGGCCTGACCGGCGAGGAGACCTTCTCCTTCTCCGGCGTCACCGAGCTCAACGACGGGGTCACCCCGCGCACCGTCCGGGTCACCGCCGACGATGTCAGCTTCGACGCCGTCGTCCGCATCGACACCCCCGGTGAGGCGAACTACTACCGCAACGGCGGGATCATGCAGTACGTCCTGAGGTCGCTGCTCCGGTCGTAGCGCTTGGCTCTGGCGGCCCGGCTCGCGGGCTTGAGCCGCCCTTGCGCCGCCCTTGAGCCGCCCTTGCGGAGGTACTTGCGACCGATATGCGGTCGTACGTACCTCCGCAACTGCTTCCCCGGCCTCCTTGGATTCTCAGTTCCCCGGCTTCCCCGGCTCCTCAGTTCCCCCGGCTCCCTCAGCTTCATCAAGTTATGCAGGTGGAGTCGCACTTCGCGGGGTCTGTACGCCCCGGGAAGTGCAGCCCCGCCTGCATAACTAGATGAAGCGGCGGCCGGGACCCGGTCCCACGCCGCACCCCGCCCGCAACTGGTCTTGAATGGCACCCGGTTCTCGCAACTGGTCTTAGATGGCGCGAATACTGGCGAGTAACCTGCCACTCAAGACCAGTTCCGGAGAGCGGGTGCCATTCAAGACCAGTTGTGGGTGCGTCAGCCGAGGAGGCGGCGCGCCAGGCCGAGGTGGAAGTCGACGGAGTAGTGCAGGTCGTCGACGTGGATCCGCTCGTCGGCGTTGTGGAAGCCGGCGGCGACCACCTCGGCGGGGGTCACCAGGAAGGGGTTGACGCCGTACGCCGTGGTGCCGGCCATCGCCCGCAAGTACACCGAGTCGGTGAAGCCGGTGCACAGCGTCGGCAGCATCGTGGCGTCGTCGCCGAGGTCGGCGAGCACAGCGGCGATTGCGTCCGCGAGCGGTCCGGTGGAGGGCGAGGCGTTGCCGTCGGTCCCGGCCTCGCAGGGCGCGAGCTCGTAGGGGATGTCGTCGCCCAGTCGGGCGGCCACCGCGGCCATCGCCTCCTCCGATGTGGTGCCGGGCAGGGTGCGGCAGTCTAGCTCGACGCTCGCCCGGGCCGGCATCACGTTGCGCGCGGATGAGCCGTGGAGCATAGTCGGCGCCATCGTCGTCCCGGGAAGCGACGGCAGGATCGTCGCCAGCGCCGGGTGCAGCAGGCTCGCCTCGGCGATCTCGGCGGCCAATTCCGAGGTGGCGTCGGAAGTCGGGCGCCCCAGCAGCACCGACAGCATCGCGTCGACGGTCTCGGAGCGCACCGGCGTGGGCAGCCCGCTCCCGACGCGGCGGATGAGCTCGGCGAGCTTGGGTACGGCGTTGTCGCCGACCTCGGGCATCGACCCGTGACCGGCCTCGCCGACCGCGGTGAGCAGGACCGGCCGGGTGCCCTTCTCGGCGATCCCGACCGACAGCACGGTCCGCCCATCGGCGAGATGGAGCCGCTCGCCGCCGCCCTCGTTGACCGCCCAGGTCGGCGCGATGTCGCGCCGTTCCTCGAGCAGCCAGCGCATGCCGACGTCAGCCGCGCCGTCCTCCTCGTCCGCGACCATGATCAGCCACAGGTCGCCGCGCGGCCGGAATCCGGCGCGGGCCAGCTCGGCCATCGCGACGCAGCGGGCCGCGACCTCGTCCTTCATGTCGACGGCGCCCCGGCCGTAGAGGTAGCCGTCGTCCGCGATCACCGCCTCGAACGGGGGATGGGTCCAGTCCCGCGGATCGGCCGGTACGACGTCCAGGTGGCCCACGAACGCCAGCGACGGCGCGTCCGGGTCCGTCCCCGGGAGCTTGGCGACCAGGTTAGCGCGGGCGGGGTCGCGGGCGACGATCTCGGTGGCGATCCCGGCGCCGGCGAGGTAGTCGCTCAGGTAGTCCGCCGCGACGGTCTCGTTCCCGTTCGTCGTGTCGAGGCGGATCAGCGCCTGCGCGACCTCGACGACCTCGGTGCTCGTGCGTGCGGACATGGCGCCTCCTGGTCTCGGTGTTCATCGTGCACTCTGCCAGGTCTCGGTACGGCCGCGGCCGACCGGAGGGCCCGCATGAGCGCACCGGGATTACGCTCGACCCATGAAGCGGTTCGCGTCGGTGATCCTGGTTGACCGGCGAGGCTGGATCCTGATGCAGGAGCGCGACGAGCACCCGCTGATCGACCCGGAGCTGTGGAGCCTCTCGGGCGGCCACGTCGACGAGGGCGAGGAGTTCGAGCCGGCGGCCTACCGGGAGCTCGCCGAGGAGACCGGCGTCGAGCTGGCGCCCGGGACGCTGCGGCTCTTCGAGGAGTTCGACATCTGGCACGAGGTCTACGGCAGCACGGACCGGCTCGCGGTCTATGTTGCCGGGGTCGACCTCAGCGACGACGACATCGACTGCCGCGAGGGCCGGCAGATCGTCTTCGTCGACCCGGCCACGCTGGACGGGCTGCCGCTGAGCGAGACGGCGGGGATCGTCGTACCGGCGCTGCTGGCGTCGCCGATCTATGCGGACCTGCGTGCGGATCGGGGCGCGTCACACCCGAACCGATAGAGTGAAGCGCCCCTCCGAGGCAGCCGCACCGGTTGCCTCGACACGGGCGACGGCAATGACGGACTAGGGGAGAGGGAGCGTGGCACCGATGGGCTACCTGGCGTCGATCTCGACCCCGCGTGACCTCGCCGATCTGTCCGAACCCCAGCTCACCGAGCTCGCGGCCGAGATCCGCGACCTGCTCGTCTCGACGTGCTCGCGCACCGGAGGCCACCTGGGCCCCAACCTCGGCGTGGTCGAGCTGACGATGGCGATCCACCGCGTCTTCGACTCGCCGGTGGACCGGATCGTCTTCGACACCGGCCACCAGGCCTACGTCCACAAGCTGCTGACCGGCCGCGCGGGCGACTTCAACGGGCTGCGGCAGGAGGGTGGGCTGTCGGGCTACCCCAGCCGCGCCGAGTCCGAGCACGACCTGGTTGAGAACTCACATGCGTCCACCGCCCTTTCCTATGCCGACGGCCTCGCCAAGGCCTATGCGATCCGCGGTGAGGAGCGGTACGTCGTCGCCGTGATCGGGGACGGCGCACTCACCGGGGGCATGGCCTGGGAGGCGCTCAACAACATAGCCGTCGCCGCCGACAGTCGGCTCGTGATCGTCGTCAACGACAACGAGCGCTCCTACACGCCGACGATCGGCGGGCTGGCCACCGCGCTCACCGCGCTGCGCACCGACCCGCGCTACGAGCGGGCGCTTGGCCAGGTGAAGCGGCGCCTCAACGCGGTGCCCGGCGTCGGCCACGCGGCGTACGACGCACTCCACGCGATGAAGAAGGGCGTCAAGGACGCGCTGGCGCCGCAGGGCCTCTTCGAGGATCTCGGCCTGAAGTACGTCGGCCCCATCGACGGCCACGACCGGGTCGCGATGGAGCGGGCGCTCAGCAAGGCGAAGGGCTTCGACGGGCCGGTGATCGTGCACGCGATCACCCGCAAGGGCTTCGGCTACGACGCCGCGGAGCAGCACGAGGCCGACCAGTTCCACAGCCCGGGGCCGTTCGACCTCGAGACCGGCGAGGAGCGGCCGAAGGGCCGCACCTGGACCGACGTCTTCGCCGAGGAGATGGTCCACCTCGGCGAGCGGCGCAAGGACGTCGTCGCGATCACCGCGGCGATGATGCATCCGGTCGGGCTGGACCGCTTCCAGGCGCGGTTCCCGGAGCGGACCTTCGACGTCGGGATCGCCGAGCAGCACGCGGCCACCAGCGCCGCAGGCCTGGCGATGGGCGGCCTGCACCCCGTCGTCGCCGTCTACGCCACCTTCCTCAACCGCGCCTTCGACCAGGTGCTGATGGACGTCTCGCTGCACCGCTGCGGCGTCACCTTCGTGCTGGACCGCGCCGGCATCACCGGCGACGACGGCGCCAGCCACAACGGCATGTGGGACATGTCGATCCTCCAGCTCGTGCCGGGCTTGCGGCTCGCGGCGCCCCGGGACGCCGCGCGGCTGCGGGAGGCGCTCGACGAGGCGGTGCTGGTCGACGACGCGCCGACCGTGGTGCGGTTCCCGAAGGGGCCGCCGCCCGTGGAGCTGCCCGCGATCGCGCGGGACCGCGGCCTGGACATCCTGGTACGCCGCGGCCGCCGCGACGTACTCCTCGTCGGTGTCGGCGCCATGGCCGAGGTCGCCGCCCAGGCCGGCGAGTTGATCGCCGCCCAGGGGATCGGGGTCACCGTCGTCGACCCGCGCTGGGTGAAGCCGGTCAATCCGGCGCTGATCGACCTCGCCCGGGCGCACTCGCTCGTCGTACACGTGGAGGACAACGGGGTCGCGGGCGGCTGCGGCGCCGCGCTGCTCTCGGCGCTGTCCGAGGCCGGGGTGGACGTCCCGGTGCGGATCCACGGGATCCCCCAGGAGTTCCTCTCCCACGCCAAGCGGGCCGTCATCCTCGAGCGGATCGGCCTGACCCCCCAGGCGATCGCCCGCTCCGTCATCGAGGAGCGCGCCGGCCACGATTCCCGTGCCGGCCACGATTCCCGTGCCGATCACGAGGGCGTCGTACCCGTCGAGCCCTGAGTAGGGCAGCAAGCGGCGTCGGTGCTGTTGCTTCATCAAGGTATCCAGACGGAGCGACACTCGTCGTGGTGCGTACGCCGCGAAGAGTGCGCGTCCACCTGGATATCTTGATGAAGGTGGGGCTCGGCTGGGCTGCCGGGGTGATATGCGGTCGTCCGCTTGCGAATGCCGCAAGCGGACGACCGCATAGGGGAGCGTCGAGCTAGTCGGCGTTGGCGAGGTCGATGCCGATCGGCAGGTTGAAGCCATCCCGGAGGTTCATCTCCGTTTCGGCGACCTCGCAGTCGGCCGCGGACACCGAGCAGGTGAGCAGGTCGAACGACCAGTCTCCTTCGGGTTCAGTGTCGTTATCGCCGAGCTCCTCGATAGCGATAGCCGCGTAGGTATCTTCATCGACCCACGCGAAGGTGGTCTTCCAGGCGTAGTTGCTGGCGGGCATCGGGAACTCTCGACCGGACGCGGTCTCGAAGATGACGGGCACGCCGTCATCCACCTCGACCGAGAGCCAGGTGCCGTCCGGGGAGAAGATGGCTGGGCCCGGGTAGCCGTCTATCGTGAAGCGATCATCCGTCATGCTCGTGCCGACGGTGAGTGGGCTGCCTGCTTCGTTGTCCCTGTAGCCGTACGCAAGAAGTCCCGCCTGGGCGTCCTCCAGCTCCAGCCACGCCCGGCCATCCGGCGCCGGGGCGATGACGGTGGCCTCTCCGTCCGTGATCCGCAGGATCCCGCGGCCATCGCGGACGTAACCGGAGCTGCCGTCGACCGCCAACACCTGAACCTCGCCGGGCTGGTTCCTGGCCGGCTTCTCGAGCGGCACGTACGTCACAGCGGAGCCGAGCTGATCGAAGACGGCCGCACGCATAGCGCCATCCTGCCGTTCGATCCACAGGGCAGTCGTTCCATCGGAGACCAGCCCAGTGTCGTCGTAGGGGAGCACCGCCTTCCCCAGCGTCTCGGACTCGGAGATCCCGTCGTGGGAGCGGACGAAGCCGTCGGAGTCGGCGTACACGATCCCGAGGTCGGTCTGGACGAAGGCGCGGATCTCCTCGCTGACCG